>NZ_JADDYK010000060.1:30167-32148 GCF_015163615.1 Vibrio sp. OPT18 | reverse complement strand
CAAGAGCAGCATCATTATTAATGCCAGCATAGCGAGCAACAATGCGGGCTCTTGCTAGGTGGTAGTCCAGAGACGGAGCCAGTTTCAGTGGCGGGTAACTACGAGCACGAGCGCGTGAATCGGTAATTCGGTCTTCTGGTAATGGGTGAGTCAGTAGCATTGGCGGTGGTGTGCTCGCATAGCGATATTCATCAGCTAAACGGCCAAAGAAACGTGGCATCGCATTCACATCAAACCCAGCTTTTGCTAGCGTATTGATGCCAAAGCGGTCGGCTTCTTTTTCATTACTACGTGTGTAGTTGATTTGGCTTTGCATATTGCCCGCAGTTGTTGCCGTTAGGGCTGCAATGCCGGCTTCAGGAGCTGCAATTGCCAGTAATACAGAGGCTGCTAGCGCTGCAATGGTTGCTGGAGAGCGGCGCGCTTGGTCTTCCATACTACGCGCTAAGTGACGTTGGGTTACGTGCGCGATTTCGTGCGCTAATACAGAAGCCAATTCACTTTCAGATTGTGCATGCAGGAATAGACCTGAGTGCAAAGCAACATAACCACCAAAGAAAGCAAAGGCGTTGATGTTGCGGTCACGGATCATAAAGAACTGGAAAGGTGTCTTTACATCATTTGCGTTCGCGACCAGACGATGGCCAAGCGTATCAATATATAGATTTAGAACTGGGTCGTTTACGATAGGCTGGCTGCTTCTGATGATGCGCATGTAGGCATCACCATAGATAAGCTCTTGGTCTATAGTGAGTGTGCCGCCAGCAGCGGTACCGATATCTGGTAGCTCCAAACTATTGGTATTCGCCATAGTTGGGGTGCTTAATGTAGCTGCGATGCATAAGCAAGCAATTGAGCGAGCGCGTTTAAACATATTAGTCAGTAATACTCCGTTTCTTCTGACAGTAAGACAAGTGCAATGCAAATTGGTTCTTTATCTGATTTAACCTTTGCCAAGTGCGTGCGCTATCATGAAGGAAGATGAATGAATGATGGCGCGTTTTCAAAAACAGATTACAATACGACCCTTATAATAAGCATCGAGCTCAAGAATGACACCTAATATTCTAGATTTACGCCAAGAGCGCTGTCCAATGGCGCTATTATTAGCCAAGCGTCACAGTGTAAAGTTAGAAGTAGGGCAGTCATTGTCAATTTATGTCTCTGATAACAGCTCGATGAAAGATATTGTTACTTATTTGTCTAAGCAAGCCTATGACGTCGTCACTGAGGTTTGCTCTAATTACCATCATCTCCTCGTCACTAAAAAGGAATTGCAGTCAGATGCTTGAAATGGTCAATCGTTGGTATAAACGACGTTTCTCTGATCCCCATGCTGTCAGTTTGGTTGCCATCATTCTCTTCGGCTTTATTACGATCTACTTCTTTGGTCACCTAATTGCACCACTCTTGGTTGCGATTGTGTTGGCTTATTTGCTTGAGTGGCCTGTTACCCAACTTCAAAGACTCGGTGTTCCAAGAACGCCTTCGGTGATGTTGGTGATCATGATGTTCTTTAGCGTGATGCTACTTGCGATCTTTGGCTTGGTACCAACTATTTGGCAACAAGTGGGTAACCTGATCAATGACATCCCAAGCATGTATGGCAGCTTGCAAAACTTCATTGCAACGATTCCTGAACGCTATCCAGAACTAGCCAACCTGCAGATCGTTGAGTCCATTATGTCTAACGCCAAGAACAAAGCGTTAGGTTTTGGTGAAAGTGTTGTCAAAGGCTCTCTTGCTTCTCTTGTGAGCTTAGCGACCTTAGCGGTTTACTTGATTCTCGTGCCACTTCTTATCTTCTTCTTGTTAAAAGACAAAGAAGAGATGATCAGAATGGCGAGCGGTGTACTTCCTCGAAATCGTCGTTTAGCGACCAAAGTATGGGAAGAGATGAACCAGCAAATCTCGAACTACATTCGCGGTAAAGTCTTAGAGATTTTAATCGTTGGTGGTGTCAGTTACGTAACCTTCGCGA
>NZ_JADDYK010000060.1:19074-30117 GCF_015163615.1 Vibrio sp. OPT18 | reverse complement strand
TTCTGGATCTGCGCTATTCAGTATTGTTGGCTGTCGCGGTTGGTTTCTCGGTGCTAATTCCTTATATCGGCGCGGCAGCTGTGACTGTTCCAGTAGCGATTGTTGGCCTGTTCCAGTGGGGATTAGAGCCTCAGTTTTACTGGTTGCTTCTCGCTTACGGTATTATCCAAGCGCTAGATGGCAACGTGCTTGTTCCGGTTCTTTTCTCTGAAGCGGTGAACCTGCACCCAGTGGCCATTATTGTTGCTGTGTTAGTGTTTGGTGGACTGTGGGGATTCTGGGGCGTATTCTTTGCGATCCCGTTGGCAACGCTAGTTAAGGCGGTTTGGAATGCCTTACCGAGTCACGCATTAGACGATGACCCCGAACATCAAAAGTAATTGATTTTGTTATAGAAAAAGGCCGAACACCCATGATGTTCGGCCTTTTTGCTCTTAGCTTAATGATTAGCTTAATGAGTGTTGCTATTGCCTGAGAGAGTGGTGAATCTAAGTCATTAACTCACTCAAATAGCCCTTAAGCTTCTTGATTGAAGTAATCTAGAACCACTTCGTGGTGAGTCTTAGTCTTGAACTTGTTGAAGACGTGTTCAATCTGGCCTTCTTCATCAATTAGGAAGCTAATACGGTGCAGACCATCGTATACCTTACCCATGAATTTCTTCTCGCCCCAAACGCCAAACTGTTCAGCAACGCTGTGGTCTTCATCAGATAGCAGGGTGAAGTTCAGAGATTTCTTTTCAACGAAGTTTGGTAGACGTTTTACTGGGTCAACACTCACACCTAGAACAACCACGTTTAGTTCATCAAGCTGTGCTTTGATATCACGCAGGCCTTCCGCTTGCACAATACAACCTGGAGTCATTGCTTTTGGGTAAAAATAGAAAAGTACTTTTTTACCTTTGAAGTCACCAAGAGATACGATATTGCCATCTTGATCTGGAAGAGAAAAAGCAGGTGCTGGAACACCAGCCGTTAGCGTATTCATGACATTTCCTTTTTAAAGACTGTTTTTGATAAAGTTGAGCGAGCCTTGGACTGATAGGCTCTGACACAGCGAATCGAATTCTTCTTGTAGCTGCATCAAGTTACATTCTGATTGCACAGAAGCGGTAATAGAGATATGGAATTGGTCGTTGTCGAGTTGAACCTTAGATTTATTGATGGTTCGTGCACTTAACGAATCGAGGCCGATGTTTCGGTCTGCGAAGAACTGGGTAAACTGCTCAGTAAGGCCGATTTTATCGTCTGACTCAACGAACACCTCTACTGTGTAAGAGTTCTCAATAACATCATGAGTTGAGGTTCGCTTCATAATCGTAATCAAGTCGTGCTCTTGTCCAAGCAAGGGCAAGGTGGTTTCAACGCGGGTAATGTTGTTTGCCTTTCCAGACAGCAGCATGATAAGCGTAAATTCTTCGCCAAACAGGGCGATACGGCTATCAATAATGTTACAGCCTGATTGGGTGACTAAATGAACCACTTGGTTGCATACACCTGGGCGATCAGTGCCCACAGCTGTGATTACTAGATGTTGAGTCATAAAATCACGTCTCTTTATATTCCATTGATTCATGCATGTTAGCACAGTTAGCTCGTGGAATAAGCGTGCGTACGGGGCTTTTTATGAGCGACCTTGCTTCGAACATGTAACCAATGATAAGAATATTGAGCGCGTTAAAAAATGAGATAGAGTGATGAGAGCACAGCTTACTTGTTACTGACATCCAGTGATGTGCTATCCGCTAGATTGAGTGCAGGTTACCCAAATTCTAGGTAGAACACCGTTAGAAGTCGTTTTACCTCAAACATACGACAATATTTAATGCAGATGTTGCCGGTAAGCCACTTTAATGTCTTGTGTTTATTGATTGGCTTACAGTAACATGCAAAAAGAATAAATTAAGGGAGATAGACATGTTTTCAGGAAGTATCGTTGCGCTAGTTACGCCATTTAATACAGATGGTGAAGTGGATTTCGACAGCCTTAAAAAGTTAGTTGAGCACCATATTGCTGCAGGTAGTGATGGTCTGGTTGCGGTTGGCACAACAGGTGAGTCTTCAACACTCACTATTGAAGAGCATGTCAAAGTCGTCAACAAGATCGTTGAATTTGCTGACGGTCGTATTCCCGTTATCGCTGGTACAGGTGCAAATGCAACTCATGAATCTGTTCTATTCAGCCGTTTGCTGAATGGTTCTGGTATTGCTGGTTGCCTGAGCGTAACGCCTTACTACAACAAACCGACTCAAGAAGGTTTGTACCAACACTACAAAGCGATTGCTGAAGTCAGTGACGTTCCACAAATCCTATACAATGTTCCAGGTCGTACTGCGGTAGACTTGCTGCCAGAAACGGTTGCTCGTCTTGCTGAGATCGAAAACATCGTTGCACTGAAAGATGCGACGGGTGATCTCGACAGAATTGCAATTCACCGTGAACTTTGTGGCGAAGACTTTATCTTACTAAGTGGTGATGACTTAACAGGTCTAGAATTTGTTAAGCGTGGTGGCGATGGCGTGATCTCTGTAACGAATAATGTTGCAGCCGCTGATATGGCAACCATGTTCAAGCTAGCGAAAGAAGGTAAGTTTGACGAAGCAGAAGCGATCAATGAGCGTTTGATGCCTCTACATAAGAATTTGTTCGTTGAGTCTAACCCTATTCCCGTAAAGTGGGCGGTTCATAAAATGGGTCTGATTGCTGAAGGTGGCTTACGTCTACCGCTGACTGAACTGTCAGAGCCAGCTCAACCTGTTGTTGCTCAAGCAATGACTGAAGCGTGCATTTACTAAAACGTATGAAGTGATGCCGAAGCGAACCTTCGGCATTTAGGAGTATAAATGAAGTATTCTCACCAGCTAGTGATTGGGTCACTGGCTGTTTTCGTTCTTACAGCATGTTCTGGCAGCCCGACTCAACGTCGCCAAGCCAAAGATGATTTCGAATACTTAGAAACACCTGAGTTTTCACAATGGCAATTGCCTGAAGATGCTCAGCCTCAGTTTTACCCAAATTTTGACATCCCAAGCGGTGAATTCAGTGGTGGTACAGGTCGTGAAGTGGATATTCGTCCACCGCAACAGGTTCTTGAGCTGATCCCGGGTGCTCGTGCTGAGCGTCAAAATGGTGAAGTGACACTATGGCTTCTTCGTGCTGAAGAGGCAGACCGCGTGTGGCAAACGGCTGTAGATATGCTGGCTCAACGTGGTATTGGTATTCGTGAGCAATCAGAGAATGAGATTGAGACCGATTGGGTAACTTGGGTTTCTGAAGATGAAGACGTAGAGATTGGCAGCCGCTACTCAATGTCTCGCTTCCAAGCGAATAACCGTCATGGCTTCAAGATTAATCTGATTGATTGGCGTGAAGGTACTGAAGAGAAACCGGTAACGGCAACCAATAAAGAACGTTACAACGCGTTCCTGACTAACCTAGTTATGGCTAAGTACGATGAAAACCTTCGTGCTGAAGCGGAGCTGAAAGCACAAGAGTTAGTGAAGCGTATTCCAATCTCAATGGGTGCTGACCGTAGTGGTTTCCCTGTGATTATTGCTCGTACGCCATACAATGTATTCTGGCAGCGTCTGCCTAGCTTGTTGCCTGAAATGGGCTTTGAGCTTGAAGAACGCAATCAATCTCAGGGTACGGTGAAGGCGAAGTACGCAGCACCAGATGATGAGTTCTGGGAAGAAATTGGCCTACAGCCTATCGACTTAGCGCCAGGCACTTACAACTTCCTATTTGGTGATCTTGGCAACCGTACGTCAATCAACGTAACGGATGCATCAGGTAAGCCAGTAGAAGAAGAGCTGCTTAAGTCTATGGTTCCGGTATTAGCGCATATTGCTGACCAAACCAAAGATGATAAAGAAGCGAAAGCTGAGTAGTCGCACTTAAGCCGTCACAGAGCAGAGTTAAATTAGCTCTGTGATTAGCAAAAGCAAATAAAAAAGAGGACACACTGTGTCCTCTTTTTTTGTATTCGTTGTCATCTGGCTATATTGGTCAATTAAGCTGATTAGCCAAAGCAAAAAGGCTATGCGTCTTTACTGTCTTTGGATTCTTCTTTTTCAGCTTTCTCTTGGTTAAGTTTATCCAAGCGATTGAGCTTATCTAAGTCTCGCTCAGTTTTACCACGACCCGTCAGATCCATATTGGCGGTCTGTTTGAGCGCTGCGATGTTACCCACCACAACGCTAACCACGATGATGATGATAACCCAAGGGTTTGTAAGCCACTCCAACATAAGCGCTCCTAATGACTGATATTCGCTACGAAGCGCGCGTAGATCTCGTCTAGCTGCTTCATAATAATCTCATACCCTAATATTGGCTTAGATTGGAGTTGCTTGCCAAGTAAAGTCGGAGATAACTGTGATAAACACGACTCTGATACTTTACGATGGCTGATATGCCATGGTTCGATTGCCACACCACCGAGGTCTTCGCTATAAGGAAAAAAGAACCCAAATTGCGAAGCGTGAACAGATAGCCATTGGTAAAACGCTTGCTGGTGGCCAGTAAGGTATTCCCATGGCTCTAATTGCAACTGTGTGCCTTCAGGTAAGTCGTTTCGAGCAAAGACATCAAAGTCACAACCCCAATGATGACGGCTCGCTCCGGGAAGGGCAGACCACCTCAGGATTGCCGACAATTTCTGATGTTCACTGAGTGTTGAAGCATCAAGTGGTTGGCTCTCTGAGTCTAATATTGGCGCTTCACCAGAAAACTTACGGTTCCAAATCAGAGACTGCCTTGCGTAGTCGCGAAAGCCACTGGCAATTTCCATTTTGAAACCAGCAAGTTGAGCAGCTTCAATCAAATTGTTTAGGTCATCTTTGACCTCACGGTGAACCAAGAAGGTTTTGCTGCCAATTAGGCTAGGTTCTAGATGAGAATCTGATTGTCCGGTTAGCTGCTCTGGTGTCATAACGTGTCTCTCAATAATTAGATGCTATGAATCGCTAATGAAAGAACTATTTAGCGAACAGGTTCACTAATGTTCTTTCGTACATGTCAGTTAGCTTCTCTAAATCCGCCACTTTCACGCATTCGTTAACCTTGTGAATCGTCGCGTTCACAGGGCCGAGTTCTACCACTTGCCCCTTCATGCGAGCAATAAAGCGGCCGTCAGATGTACCACCTGTGGTAAGCAGCGCAGGCTTAACATCATTCACGTGACCGACTGCATCGACAATAGCATCAAGCAATGAGCCTGCGTCTGTTAAGAACGGGTCGCCATTGAAGGTCCATTTCAGGTCGTATTCGAAGTCGTACTTATCGAGCGTTGTTTTGATTCGCTCAACGATGATGTCGTTGCTTAACTCTGTGCTAAAACGCAGGTTAAACTGAACATTAAACTCACCAGGAATGACGTTTGAAGCACCCGTACCTGCGCTTACATTTGGGATTTGGAAACTGGTTGGTGGGAAGTAATCATTACCTTTGTCCCACTCAGTCGTTGCCAACTCGTTGATTGCAAGCAGAGAGCTGTGTACTGGGTTGTTCGCTAGGTGAGGGTAGGCAACATGACCTTGTGTGCCTTTAATCGTTAGGTCGCCAGTGATAGAGCCACGACGGCCGTTCTTAACGACATCACCCACGAACTCAGTGCTCGATGGTTCACCAACGATACACATATCGATGTTTTCACCACGTGCCATCAGAGCTTCAACAACACGCACTGTACCGTTGATGAAAGGACCTTCTTCATCTGAAGTGATCAAGAAACCGATTGAGCCTGTGTGGTCTGGGTGTTTGGCAATGAACTGCTCGACTGCAACAATCATCGAAGCCAGAGAGCCTTTCATATCCGCAGCGCCACGGCCATGTAGGAAACCGTCTACGATAGTCGGTTCGAATGGCTTGGTATTCCACTGTTCGATTGGGCCTGCAGGCACTACATCAGTGTGACCAGCAAAAGCAAACAGAGGCGCTTCAGTACCACGGCGAGCCCAGAAGTTGGTCGTATCTTCAAATACCATCACTTCGATTTCAAAACCGAGTGCTTTTAAGCGTTCAATCATCAGGTCTTGGCAGCCTGCATCTTCTGGTGTTACCGATTGACGGCTGATTAGGTCTTTTGCCAGAGCCAAAGTTGGGCTATCTGTCATCCTTGAATTCCTTGTTTAAATAAAACGTCTAGTCATTAATTTTTAGGCGCTGATTCACTGATCAACGTCCTGTTGTCTGTCTATGTCAATACAACGATCTAAGCAAAAATAGCCGCGTATTGGTCGACTTTAAATCCGATGTGAAGCTTGCCCTCTACTTTTAAGATTGGGCGCTTGATCATTGCAGGTTGTTCAACAAGCAAAGTCACCGCTTTTTCTTCTGTTAGGGTATCTTTCTGTTCTTGAGAAAGTTGGCGATAAGTCGTACCACGTTTGTTTAGCACAAGTTCCCAACCTAGCTCAGAGCAGAAGCCTGTTACTAGCTCTTCTGTGATGCCTTGTTTGCGATAATCGTGAAATTCGAACTCGATACCTTCAGCTTCGAGCCATTTCTTTGCTTTTTTAATGGTGTCGCAATTTGGGATACCAAACATGGTGATAGTCATTATTCTTCCTTTGAGTGATTTTATTTCATTGTTATGAGTTGAATCCTATCAGGAAGCAGCAACTCAGACAAAATAGAGTGATGAATATTTCATAGAGTGAAAAAAAAGCGTAAGAAAATGTCACTATTGGAGACTTATTGATCAGCCTCAACATGTTGTCAGCGAAAAAAGAAATAATTGAGCTGCACATATATAGGAGGTGTCAATGGAGTTGAGTCCTGTTTTTGCAAGGCGGCTATATTTAGCATTGTTAGTGGAAAGCCTTGATAGGCCAAATGTGCCTAAACTCATCGAAAAAACGGGGTGGCCTCGTCGTACTATTCAAGATGTACTCAAGGCGTTACCGGGGATCGGTATCGAACTTATGTTTGTTCAAGATGGGCGACGTCATAATGATGGCTATTACCAGTTATCCGACTGGGGGCCATTTGACAGTCAATGGGTTATCCAGCGTAAAGGCGATATAGCAACAAGCCTTGGATTTAGTGCATAAGCCAGCGAAAGCTGGCTTTCTTTTTTTTAGAATAGAAATAGTAGGGAGTATCTCGCTCATTTGAGTGGTGATCTACCTCATTACGTTTCTATTTACTTACACAGATAGGCAGTTCCCAGCATAGTCACGGATGTGGAAAAATCTTGGGGAAGTGTGAATATCACGGTATCTGCGCCTAGCTCAATCGTATTCGACTTGAGTTCATTCATGGCGCCTTGAATCAATGTGTCATTCGGGTAAAACAGGTAGCTGTACCAATGGCCTTCGCTGCCTGTGACTTCCCCTTTATACTCGCATTGCTCGATATTAATCACACCGTGGTAATCCATTTGCACTTTGTCAGCTTCGCTATGAGGTATTGATGTTGGTGTCGTGCAACCTAACAATGCACCACTCATAGCTAAAGCGATTAATTCCTTTTTCATACGATTACCCTGTTATTTCATCAAATAAATCGCGAAGCCTATCCAGCTAGCGATCAGTAGTAGCCACGGTAATTTGTTGCCGTGATTTGATGTTGTTTTAACACTCGTGTCGACATTCTGTTCTTGGTCTTGATTAGTCTGTTGAGTTTGTTTCTCTTTCTGTACACGCTTTTTTGCTTTGTCGGCTTGGCGACTGCGCTCTTTTTGCTGTTTCTTGTACAGTGCGATGCCTTTCTCGATACCTTGAGCAATCAACTTGGTTTGTTCTTTGGTTTGAGCTGGCTTTTGAGTCGCTTTGGCTATCTTCAGTGCTTCTTGTTGAGATTCAACAGACGGCGTATTAGTTTTCTTTTTCATACTGAGTTCGATAATTAAAACGGATTGGCTACTAAGATAACGCAAAGCTAGTTAAGTATGAATGATTTGCGTTAAAGTGTTGGTTTGAAAATAACTGAAAGTGAGATTTGTGCGGTACTCCATAGAACAATACGATAAGCACGGCTTTTTAAAAGCCCCAATCCTATTATGGTTAGGTTGGCTGTTTCTGGCGAAAGCTTTGGTTGTTTTCATTGTCGCAGGAGCAAGCCGAGAGTCGGGCACTGACATACTCGAAATTATCTATCCAGATCATCAAATGTTTTATGTCGGGATCGCGTTGAGTGTGCCTAGTTTGCTACTTATGTGGTTATTTGGACTAAGATCGCCAGATAGAAAACGCCTCAATAAAGTCGTGTCTTGGGGGCGTTGGGTCACCATGACGGCTATCTTGGCGCAGGGCTCACATACGATTTATTTAATCTATTTGGATAATGGATGGTTTCGCTGGTCCAATGGCATCACTTTATTGCTGCTTTTATGGTTATCGCTTTACCTTACCAATAGCCATGCTGCTAGGGACTGCTTTAAAGTGGTTGAGCACGAAGACTGATTCTCATCAAAACATTTGTCCCATTCCCAATTATACTTAGAAGCTAAAAAATGAAAGGATTAATCTATGCTTAACATCTCAAATGAGCAGCCTAAAATTCAAAGCGCTATCTTGCCAGAAGCTGGGCCTTTCGCTCTTTATGTTCAACTGAAAGTGAATGCTAACGCCGCTAATGTTTTAGCGGAACTTCAAAAGCTTCCGAGTTTAATCGACGAACTAAACCAAACTCAACCTGATGCGAACTTAACGGCATCGGTTGCGTTCTCAAAAGCTTTTTGGGATAAGTTCGAACAAGCAGCGCCCGCTGATTTGATTGACTTCCCTGCGCTGGGTGAAGGTGATATCACCGCGCCGAGCACACTGTCTGACGTTCTGATTCACTGTCACTCAAACCGACATGATCTGCACTTCTTTATCTTGCGTAAATTGCTATCTGAAGTAGCGGCTGATGTTGAAGTGGTTGATGAAACTTATGGTTACCGCTTCCTAGACTCTCGTGACATGACAGACTTTGTTGATGGCACTGAAAACCCGAAAGATGCACAACGTGCTGAAGTCGCTATTGTACCTGAGGGTGAATTCGCTGGTGGTAGTTATGTAATGGTGCAGCGTTTTGTGCACAATCTGCCAGCTTGGAATCGTTTGAACGTATCGGCACAAGAGAAAGTGATTGGCCGAACTAAACCTGATTCAATTGAGTTAGATGATGTTCCTGCGGCGTCTCACGTTGGCCGTGTGGATATCAAAGAAGAAGGCAAGGGGCTTAAGATTGTACGCCACAGCCTACCTTACGGCACTGCTACGGGCGACCACGGTTTATTGTTCATTGCTTACTGTAACGTTCGTCATAACTTCGATGCGATGTTAGAGAGCATGTACGGCGCAACAGATGGCAAAACAGACCAACTGCTTCGCTTTACCAAAGCAGTGACTGGTGCTTACTACTTTGCACCTTCAACTGACATGTTGAGTGCATTAACGATTAAGTAAATCGCCTCATCTGCAGTAAAGAAAGGGAGCCTCAGGGCTCCTTTTTTATTAAAGCTTTATATGAACTGGTCGATATAAGAGCAATCGTGAGTTTTATTCATCTTTTTGTAAGCGAAGGTCTATGGCTATCACTGTTAATACGAATGTCTCGGCGTTAGTGGCTCAGAGAAACCTCTCTAACGCTAATAACATGCTGAACCAATCTTTGGAGCGCCTAGCTTCAGGGAGCCGTATTAATAGCGCAAAAGATGACGCTGCAGGCTTACAGATCTCGAATCGATTAGAAGCACAGATGAGTGGCATTGATGTTGCTGTTCGAAATGCTAACGACGGTATCTCGATTATGCAGACTGCAGAAGGAGCCATGAATGAAACCACTAATATCATGCAGCGCATGCGAGACTTATCCCTACAAGCGAGTAACGGCTCGAATAGTTCATCGGAACGAATCGCTATTCAAGAAGAAGTCGCCGCCTTAAATGACGAGCTGAATCGAATTGCCGAAACCACTTCATTCGGTGGTAAAAAGCTCCTTAACGGCAGTTTTGGGCACTCCTCGTTTCAAATCGGCGGAAGTTCGGGCGAAGCTGTGCAGATTGGTTTGAAAAGTATGCGTACTGATGACATCAACATGGGCGGCTTTAGCTACGTTGCTAATGGCATGGCCAGTGATTCATGGGAAGTGAAATCAAACCAGAATAATATGACGATGTCGTTTACTGATCGTTTTGGTCAGCCACAAGAAATCACCATTAACGCGAAAGCGGGTGATGATATCGAAGAGCTGGCGACTTACATTAATGGTCAAACGGATCTCGTATCGGCTTCTGTTAATGATGACGGACAGCTTCAGATTTATATGTCTGGTGAAGATACCGCGGGCACGATCTCTTTTTCGGGTTCGTTAGCCAGTGAGCTTTCCATGTCAGCGGGTTATTACGAATCAGTCGATGACATCAATGTAACTGATGTGGGTGGTGCTCAGCGTGCCGTCTCTATCTTGGATACGGCGATGAAGTATGTCGATAGTCATCGCTCTGAATTAGGGGCAATGCAAAACCGCTTTGATCATGCCATTAATAATCTTGAAAACGTTCATGAGAATTTGGCGACATCAAACAGTCGAATCAAAGATACCGACTACGCCAAAGAAACCACTCAAATGCTCAAGCAACAAATTCTGCAGCAAGTGAGCACAACGATACTCGCTCAAGCCAAGCAAGCGCCGAATCTAGCTTTAACGTTATTAGGTTAATGAATTACCTACAATCTTATAAAGGAATTTCAGCTTAGCCAGTGCTTTTGGGCGAATAAAAATACAATTACCCACTCGACTGAATTTCCGGCAACTTTAGCGATTTTCTCATCTTTTTTCGATAATTTTACGACCAGTCACGCTTTCTTCTGTTTTACCGCTATTTCTTTAATTTTGTTGTTTTTTTCCTAAAGGTTTCGCCAATCACGCCGTTATTAAAAGTAACTTAGAGATAACTACTTGGTTTTCCGAGACGTCGGAAACCGCTATACCGGAAAATCAATTGGAGAAATCACCATGGCAGTGAATGTAAATACAAACGTTTCAGCGATGACAGCGCAACGTTACCTAAACAATGCAAACAGCGCACAACAAACATCAATGGAGCGTT
>NZ_JADDYK010000060.1:9988-19042 GCF_015163615.1 Vibrio sp. OPT18 | reverse complement strand
GCTTCAGGCTCAAAAATCAACAGCGCAAAAGATGACGCTGCGGGCCTACAAATCTCGAACCGTTTGAACGTTCAGAGCCGCGGCCTTGATGTTGCTGTGCGTAACGCGAACGACGGTATCTCAATTGCACAAACTGCTGAAGGTGCAATGAACGAGACGACTAACATCCTGCAACGTATGCGTGATTTGTCTCTACAATCTTCAAACGGCTCAAACTCAAAATCTGAGCGTGTAGCGATTCAAGAAGAAGTAACAGCACTGAACGACGAACTAAACCGTATCGCGGAAACAACGTCTTTTGGTGGTAACAAGCTGCTTAACGGTACTCATGGTACTAAATCATTCCAAATCGGTGCGGACAACGGTGAAGCGGTAATGCTTCAACTGAAAGACATGCGCTCTGATAACGCTCAAATGGGTGGTAAGAGCTACCAAACTGAGAACGCGAAAGACAAAGACTGGAACGTTCAAGCAGGCTCTAACGACCTGAAAATGTCGTTCACTGATAACTTCGGCCAAGCACAAGAAATCGACATCAGTGCAAAAGCGGGTGACGACATCGAAGAGCTAGCAACGTACATCAACGGTCAACAAGATTCTGTTAAAGCGTCTGTTACTGAAGACGGTAAGCTGCAAATGTTTACTGGTAACAACAAAGTTGAAGGCGAAGTGGCATTCTCTGGTAGCCTGGCTGGCGAACTAGGCATGCAACCTGGCAAAGACGTAACGGTTGATACTATCGACGTAACATCAGTTGGCGGCGCACAAGAGTCTGTAGCAGTTATCGATGCGGCACTTAAGTATGTAGATAGCCACCGTGCTGAGCTAGGTGCTTTCCAAAACCGTTTCGACCACGCTATCAGCAACTTAGACAACATTAACGAGAACGTTAATGCATCTAAGAGCCGTATTAAAGATACCGACTTCGCGAAAGAAACGACTCAGATGACTAAGTCTCAGATCCTTTCTCAAGCTTCAAGCTCGATTCTTGCTCAAGCGAAGCAAGCACCGAACTCGGCACTTAGCCTACTAGGTTAATCGATTAAAAAGCCACGTTGACCAATAGTGTTGACGTTAGGCTTCCACAAATTAGCTCGTGGTGAGAGATGAGCGCTAAACAGACCCAGCTTCGGCTGGGTTTTTTATTGCCCGTTATTTGGCGAGTATGTATTTAGAAAAGTGCAATGTTGGTAGGCAGGAGCAAAAGCGAGATTCCCTATCGCGTTCGTTCCTCACTGTAGGGAATTACGGGAATTGGGGTGTGGTGACTCTATAGCTAGCTGAATGGGCAAGGCTGGATCGAGTAAGTAATCACGCAGATTTAAACAATAGTTTTGAATCGTCATTCCAGAACCGAGTAGAACGAGGTATCAGGAATCTGCTTTTGGTCTGGAATTAAGTCAGATGTTAGGGCTCTTGTTGTGGTCGACAGACAATAAGCTAGATAAAGCTGATAACCTAGAGCATAGATGAGGAATCAATGATGATTGCCATCTCAGAATCGAACGGAATTAGATATCAAAGAACCGGTGCTTGTCGAAAATCATACTACGTGATCTAGCGTGTGGGATATGCGCTTATGGTGGCGTTTAACATGGTTTAATAACAAAGTAGGGTTATGTTGGGAATTTAGAATTGGGTATTAGTGTGGCTTATTGAGGGATTGTTTGCAGCAAGGTGAGGAGTAGTAATCAGAACTGTCTTATAAGGAACTTGAGCAAATATAGCAGGCACAAAAAACGCCACCCTTAGGTAGCGTTTTAATTAAAGCAGATAAGTAATCGAAATTACTTAGTTACTTTAAGAACTGGAGTTTCGCCAACAGTTACAGAACCAGAAAGCTTGTTCAGCTCCTTGATTTCGTCCATGTTAGAGATAACAACTGGAGTAAGCGTAGATTTCGCTTTCTCTTCTAGAAGCGCTAGGTCGAAAGTGATGATAGTGTCACCAGCTTTAACAGATTGACCTTCTTCAGCTACACGAGTGAAGCCTTCGCCTTTAAGTTCAACAGTATCGATACCGAAGTGAACGAAAAGCTCAACACCGTCGTCAGACTCGATAGAGAATGCGTGGTTAGTTTCGAAGATCTTACCGATAGTACCGTTAACTGGAGCTACCATTTTGTCGCCAGCTGGTTTGATAGCGATGCCGTCACCAACGATTTTTTCAGCGAAAACTACATCTGGCACGTCTTCGATGTTTACGATTTCACCAGAAAGAGGTGCGATGATTTCGATTGCACCAGCATCAGCGCTGTCATCAGATACAAGCTTTTTCAGTTTGTCAAACAGACCCATTGTGTCATGCTCCTAACGTTTAGTTTTATTCTGTAGAATATACTATACCAATCTAACAAATTAGACGACTATTTTTAGCCGTCTAACTTTATTAAGCATTTGGCGATTACTGAGTTTTCTCAGCGATGAATTTTTCTACGCAAGCTTCAATTTCTGCAGCTGTAGGTAGAGATAGTGCTTCGTCAGCCATAGCTTTAACTTCAGCGAAGTTAGAGTTACGGATTACTTTCTTCACTTTAGGGATAGAGATACCGCTCATAGAGAACTCATCTAGACCCATACCAAGAAGAAGTAGCGTTGCACGTTCATCACCAGCAAGCTCACCACACATACCAGTCCACTTACCTTCAGCGTGTGATGCGTCGATCACTTGCTTGATTACTGTAAGAACAGCAGGAGATAGTGGGTTGTATAGGTGAGAAATCATTTCGTTACCACGGTCTACCGCAAGAGTGTATTGCGTTAGGTCGTTAGTACCGATAGAGAAGAAAGATACTTCTTTCGCTAGGTGGTGTGCGATTGCAGCAGCTGCTGGAGTCTCAACCATTACGCCGATTTCGATTTCTTCATCGAAAGCTAGGCCTTCAGCGCGAAGTTCAACTTTGTACTCTTCGATTGCTTTTTTCAGTTCACGGATCTCTTCAACAGAAATGATCATTGGGAACATGATACGTAGTTTACCGTGTGCAGATGCACGTAGGATACCACGTAGTTGGTCACGTAGGATTTCACGACGATCCAAGCTGATACGTACTGCACGCCAGCCTAGGAAGGGGTTCATCTCTTGTGGAAGGTCCATGTATGGTAGGTCTTTATCGCCACCGATATCCATAGTACGGATAATCACTGACTCGCCTTCCATTGCTTCAGCTACTTCTTTGTAAGCAACGTATTGCTCTTCTTCAGTAGGAAGCGAGTCACGGTCCATAAATAGGAACTCAGTACGGTACAGACCAACGCCTTCACCGCCGTTACGCAGGATACCGTCACAGTCTTTTACTGTACCGATGTTGCCACAAACTTCTACACGGTGACCGTCTAGAGTTTCAGCATGTAAATCTTTTAGTTTTGCTAGTTCAACCGCTTCTGCTTCGAAATCTTCTTTGATTTTCTTAGCTTCTGCTAATTCAGCGTCTGAAGGGTTGATGATGATTTTGTTGTTCATCGCGTCTAGCACAAGCATGTCGCCGTTCTTAACTTGCTTAGTGATATCGTTAGTACCAACGATAGCTGGAAGCTCAAGAGAACGTGCCATGATTGAAGTATGAGATGTACGACCGCCGATGTCACAAGCGAAACCAAGAACGTAGTCTAGGTTGATTTGTGCAGTTTCAGATGGCGTTAGGTCGTAAGCAACTAGGATAACTTCTTCATTGATATCTGCTAGAGATACAATGTTGATGCCTAGAGCATTTTTAACGAAACGAGTACCGATATCACGGATATCAGTTGCACGTTCTTTTAGGTACTCATCATCAAGAGACTCCAGTGCAACAGCTTGCTCTTCGATCACAGTGTGGATCGCGTTGTCTGCGTGCATTTTGTCTTTCTTGATGAGTGCTAAAATCTCTTCTTCTAGCTCTTCATCTTCAAGCAGCATGATGTGGCCTTCAAAGATTGCTTCTTTTTCTTCGCCAAAAGTTTCAAGTGCTTTTTGCTTAACAACTTCAAGTTGCTGAGAAGATTTGTTACGAGCGTCAAAGAAACGCTGTACTTCTGCTTCAACTTGGTCGTCAGAGATAGATTGAGTGTTTAGGACAATTTCATCTTCTTGAAGTAGTAGTGCTTTACCGAAAGCAATACCAGGAGATGCTAGGATGCCTGAAATCATAGCCTTACCTTAGTTGTTCAACTGTAAACGGGAGAGTGTGTGACTTTAAGTCGTCGACTAATGTCGCGCTTATTCCTATCTATTTCGAACAAAGCCACTTTGCTATGCAAAATGGCTTTGAAAGAAGGAGACCGTATTAGTGTAGTTGATCCATAAGAGCAACTAGGTGGTCTACTGCTTGCTGAGCTTGAGGACCTTCAGCTGAAATAGTAACGTTAGTACCTTTTACTAGGCCTAAAGTTTGTAGTTTGAACAGGCTTTTCGCGCTAGCGCTTTTGCCGTTAGAAGTCACTGTGATGTCAGCGTCGAAAGATTTTGCTTCTTTAACGAACTGTGCAGCTGGACGAGTGTGAAGACCGTTTTCTGCTGTGATTTCTACTTGCTTCTCGTACATTTTATATACCCCAATTAATTTATTTTTTGTAAGTTTGTAACCAGATTAGCTTAACTGCTTTAGCCCAAATGCGCTAGAGGCTAGTACGCCATGTTCGTGTTAGAACTTAGACTGGTTATAAATTTTTATCCAGCCATGGTCGTCTTTTGTTGAGTACTCATGACTTTCAGAATTTGTTTATTGCTTCTTTTATTTTGAAGCGAAAAATAAAACAGACCCGATATTACCAAAGGTGGGGCAGGGATCAACAAAAAAGCCCCTAAACGGGGCTTTTTTGGACGAAAAATTGATTTGACCACATATTATTGTTGGTTCTCTTTTTCCGTAAAGATGCCAGCAAATAGGGCTGTGCTTAGGTAACGCTCACCAGAACTTGGCAGTACAGTAACGATAGTTTTTCCTGCAAATTCAGGTAGTTCGGCGATTCTGTTCGCTGCTACAACTGCCGCGCCAGATGAGATGCCTGCAAGAATACCTTCTTCTTTCATTAGGCGTTGAGCCATCTCAATAGCTTCTTCAGAAGTTACCGATTCAACACGGTCAATAATCTCTAAATCTAGGTTTCCAGGGATGAAACCTGCGCCGATACCTTGAATTTTGTGTGGAGCTGGTTTGATTTCTTCGCCAGCAAGTGCCTGTGCAATCACTGGAGACTCTGCGGGTTCAACCGCTACTGAAGTGATCGCTTTGCCTTTTTCACCTTTAATGTAACGACTTGTACCTGTGATAGTACCGCCTGTACCTACACCCGCGACAAACACATCGATTTCGCCGTCTGTTGCTTCCCAAATTTCAGGACCAGTCGTCTGTTCGTGAATCTGTGGGTTGGCTGGGTTGTTGAACTGTTGAAGTAGTAGGTACTTGTCTGGGTCTGAAGCAACAATCTCTTCTGCTTTAGCAATCGCGCCGTTCATGCCTTTTGGTGCTTCAGTTAGCACTAGGTTTGCGCCAAGCGCTTTAAGCAACTTACGACGTTCTAGGCTCATTGATTCAGGCATAGTGAGTGTTAGTTTGTAACCGCGTGCTGCTGCTACGAATGCAAGTGCAACACCTGTGTTACCACTGGTAGGCTCAACTAGCTCGATACCTGGCTTAAGCGTACCTGCTTTTTCTGCTTCCCAGATCATGTTTGAACCGATACGACACTTAACACTGAAGCTTGGGTTACGAGCTTCGATCTTAGCTAGGACGTTACCTTTGCTTACTTTGTTAAGGCGGACTAGAGGTGTGTTACCAATCGTTAGGGTGTTGTCTTCGTAGATCTTGCTCATGCGATATTCCTTCATTTAATGACAGAACTAAACGTAGTATATCAATCACTTTACCGTCTAGTGTCTTACGATGTTTATTCAGCTTGAATTTAGATTAAACAAGTTGAAAAAAAGGTAAAAGGATTAAAAAGTTATATCATATAGATATGTAGCAGAATTCACGCCTATCTATATTGAAATCAGAACTTCAAAAAGATAGGCGAGACTAGGGCGTGTAGGAAGGGTTATAGACGAGAACGCAGAGCTTGGTCTTTAAACTCAGCAACCCACATTGCCGTCGCGCCGCAAACGGCAACGGGCATTACGATCAGGTTTAGAATTGGAATTGTGGTGAACACAGAAACAAGCGCGCCAAAGCTGTAGCTCTTGCCTTGTTTTTGTTTCAAATTGTTTCTCATGTCATCAAACTTGATTTTATGGTTATCGAATGGGTAGTCGGCGTATTGGATCGCTAACATCCATGCTGTGAAAATGAACCATAAAAACGGTGCAACGGTTTGTCCTAGTGCTGGAATTAACAAAAGCAGGAATAAACCGATCGCTTTTGGCAGAATGTAGACAAGCTTGCGCCATTCTCTCGCTAATATACGTGGGGTATCTTTGAGAACATCAAGTAAACCATCGTCATTAACTTTTTCACCACTCAACAACTCTTCAACTTTTTCCGCGAGTAAACCGTTGAACGGTGCGGCAATAAAGTTAGCGAGCGTACTAAATAAATACGAGAACGTGGCCAAAACGGTTAACACAAGCAGTGGCCATAAAATGTATGACAACCACGACAAGAAACTTGGCAATGCACCAATCCAACCTTCAATCCAAGTGTTTAGGTTGGAGAAGATATAAAACAAGGCACCACCAACGAGTAACACGTTCGCGATAAGTGGCATTAGTACAAACTTACGAATGCTCGGTGATAAAGCGATTTTTATTCCGAAAATAAAATAGCCAAAGCCGGAGCGGGGAACAGATTCAATAGTCATATTTAAATTAGGTCACATGTGAATTTGGTTAAATAGCAAACATGTCTAGTGTACTCGACCGAAATTAAGAAAAAAAGCGTGGTGAAAATCACACCATGTAAGGAACTAATTGTATTAAGTTGTTCTAAAACAGTGGCTACTTTTGATAGAGTAGTGAGATTAGCCAAATTAACCCAACTTAGTGACAGCGTGTTTATAGCTAGTTGACTAAGAAAGCTGAGAGCGAAAAATGCAGGAATTGCGATTTGTACTCATTATTGTTGGCGCATTAGCTATCGCCGCATTATTGTTCCATGGTCTATGGACGAGTAAAAAAGAAGGGAAAGCAAAGTTTGGAGATAAGCCGCTCGGTAAGCTTGATAACGACAGCTTAGATGAAGCAGAAACTATCCCAAACCGTTCATTCGCCCCAGAAGATGATTTTGAGATAATCCGAAAAGAACGTAAAGAGCCGGATTTTGCTGTTTCACCCTCTGAGACTGATCCGCTGATCGACTCAGATCCGCTAACAGCGCCACAAGCGAAAGAAGCTTACGAAGATGACATCGAATTGAATGATCTTCCTTCTTTCAGCGTAGAAGACCCAATTAAGGTTGAAAGTGAACCTGAAGTGATTGAGGAAGAGAAGGTCGTTGAGCCTGAAGTTCCAAGCTTTGAGTTGACTGACGAGCAAAAAGAAAACCATGCCGGCTTTAAAGAGCAGTACGGTTCGTTTGAAGAACCTTCTGAGACAGTTGATGAGCCAGTCGTTCCAAACGAAACGCTTACTCAACGAGAGCCCGTTGTTGCGAAAGAAGTCGTGACTCCGCAAAGTGTGCCTGTTGAAGAAACTAAGCCAGATGAAGAACTTGGCTTAGAAGTTATCGTTCTTAATGTTCATTGTGCTGGAGAGATCCCATTCGTGGGTACTGAACTTTTCCGCAGCATGGAGAGCAACGGTTTAACTTATGGTGAGATGTCTATCTACCACTGCTTTACACAATCTACAGACGCTCCAAAGGTTATTTTCAGCGTAGCGAACATGATGCAACCGGGTACTTTAGAACATGACGACCCAGCTGATTTCACGACGAAAGGTATTTCGTTCTTTATGACGCTACCTTGTTACGGTCAAGCTGACCAAAACTTCAATGTGATGCTGAGTGCGGCGCAGAAAATTGCCGACGATATGGGCGGAAACGTGTTGGATGAGTCACGCAACTTAATGACACCAAACCGTTTATCTGATTACCGCAAGCAAATCAGAGACTTTATGACTGCATCGAATGCCTAGCCGTATTGTTTAGCCTTGTAAATAATCTATATTTATAGAAAAGGGCTCCTAAGGGAGCCCTTTTTGATATTTCAATCACGATAGAGAATGATATGAAAGAATCGATTCAAGTTACCTTAGAGCAGTTAAGAGAAACTCTGCATTATCACGCCGTTCGTTATTACGTAGAAGATAGCCCTGAGATCCCTGATGTCGAGTACGATCGCTTAATGCAACAATTGCTAAAGATCGAAGAAGAGAATCCAGAGCTAGTGACGGTAGATTCTCCGAGCCAACGCGTTGGTGGTCAGCCTCTCGATGGTTTCACTCAAGTGACTCATGAGATCCCAATGCTTTCTCTGGACAATGCTTTCTCTGATGAAGATTTGGATGCGTTCAATAAGCGAATGTCTGATAGAGCGCCAACCGCAAACCTGAAGACTTTCTGTTGTGAACCTAAGCTTGATGGCCTTGCAGTTAGCCTACTCTACGTGAATGGTACTTTAGTTCAGGCTGCGACACGTGGTGACGGTGCGACGGGTGAAAACATCACTGAAAACGTGCGTACGATCAGCTCTATTCCACTTAAGTTACAAGGTGAAGGCTGGCCGCAGCGTATTGAAGTTCGTGGCGAAGTGTTTATGCCAAAGGCGGGTTTCGATAAGTTGAATGAGATGGCGTTAAAGAAAGGCGAGAAAGTCTTTGTTAACCCACGTAATGCCGCCGCAGGTAGCCTGCGTCAGCTTGATTCTCGTATTACTGCGAAACGTCCGCTGGCTTTCTACGCATACAGTGTCGGTGTTGTACAAGGCGCTGAGCTATCAAATAGTCACTACCAACGCTTCTTACAGCTTAAAGGCTGGGGCTTACCTATGTGCCCTGAGACTAAGCAACTGACCTCTCTTGAAGACGTGAAAGCCTATTACCAAGATATTATGACTCGTCGTGATGCTCTGGCTTACGAGATTGATGGCGTTGTTATCAAAGTCGACGATATCGCGGCTCAAGAAGTGCTTGGCTTTGTTG
>NZ_JADDYK010000060.1:0-9934 GCF_015163615.1 Vibrio sp. OPT18 | reverse complement strand
CACGAGCACCACGTTGGGCAATTGCTTATAAGTTCCCAGCTCAAGAAGAGATTACCCTGCTCAATGACGTTGAGTTTCAGGTGGGCCGTACTGGCGCGATTACGCCGGTTGCTAAACTGGAACCTATCTTCGTTGGCGGCGTGACGGTCAGTAATGCCACGCTTCACAATGCCGATGAGATTGCTCGTTTAGGCGTGAAGGTAGGCGACAGCGTTATCATTCGCCGTGCAGGTGATGTAGGTGTCACCTTAGTAAGTAATGTTTCAAGTAGAAGCTTCTATTAAAAAGCGTTACTTACTAAGAGGAACGAAACTTCCCTAGTTATCGTCTAGCAGAGTATAATCTTGATAAAACATGAACGACTTAAATCGGTAGAAGAATGTCTGTATTTACATTAACCAAAGAGCATCTAGATGTTCTTGAAGAAAAAAAACTAAAAAATAACTCTAAGTTAATCGAAAAAACAATTCGAAATAATGACTTCTACTCATTGGATCAGAAGGATATGCAGTACTTCTTGCGTGTTGCTGATGTGCTATATCGTTACGGCAAGCCAATTGTTACTGACAAAGAGTATGATGACAAAGAGATCTGGTATAAGGAAAACCACCCCGAGAGTCATCTTTCTGATGTTGTACAGTCGGATCTTAGAGAAAGTGGTAAGACGGTCAAGTTACCGAAAAAAATGCTGTCCACTGACAAAGCCTATTCTAAGATGGAAATTGAAAAGTGGCTTGATAGGATTTTAAATACTGCGCTTAACTTGAACATAGATCGTGATGACATCTTAATTCGAGTGACTCCAAAGCTTGATGGCTATGCTGCTTACGATGATGGTAGCACTTTGTATACACGTGGAGATGGTGTAAGTGGGCAAGATATTACACGGGCATTCAAGCGTGGCTTAAAAGTTGCGAAAAATGGTAAGCGAGGACTTGGTGCAGGTGAAATTGTTATTAATAAAGAATATTTCGATAACAATTTAAGTGAATATTTTGAAAACTCAAGAAACATTCAGGCAGCTATTATTGCAGAGAAAAATGTTGATGAGAAAGTAAAAAAAGCTATCAACGATGGAGCTTGTGTGTTCTATCCATTTTCTTTGATTAATAATTGGACAGGACATTATAAAGATCTATTGAATGATTTTGATGATGTAGTCGAGGAAATTTGGAATGCAGTTACTTATGATGTAGATGGCGTCATTTTAGAAGCTGTTGACTCTCAAATTAAAGATAATATGGGGTCAACTAGAAAATTTCATCGTTGGCAGATAGCTTTCAAAAAAAATGATGAGGCAGTTGAAGTAGAAGTTGTTAGTGTCACGCCTCAAACATCGAGAACAGGTAGAGTAACGCCCGTTGCTGAATTAGTTCCGACTAGAATTAGTGGTGCTACTATCAGTAGGGCTACAGTGCACCATTATAATATGGTTAAGTCCACTGGAGTAGGGCCTGGTGCTTTGCTTCAAGTTGTCAGAAGCGGTTTAGTTATACCTAAAATAGAAAGAGTAATTAAAGCTGTAGAACCGCAAATACCAGAGAACTGCCCTAGCTGTCAGTCCCATCTTATTTGGGAGTCGGATAATTTGGTATGTCCAAATAAAAGCGATTGTCCAGCGCAAACTGAAAACACGTTGGTACACTTTTTCAAAACCTTAGGCAACAATGATGGCTTCGGCCCTAAGAACATCGAGAAATTGTCAAACCTCGGAATTAAGCATATTCATCAAATGTATAAATTGGAACCACATCAGTTTTCTATGTATGGCTTTGGTGAAAAGACATCTAAGAATTTATATGATCAGCTTCAGGCAAGTCAAAATATAGAAATTGAAGACTGGCGCTTCCTTTCTGCATTCGGTGTCAGTCGTTTAGGTGGAGGTAACTGCGAGAAACTTCTTCAACGTTATTCATTAGAAGATCTATTTCGTGCAAGTGTAGAAGATATAGAAAAGATTGATGGGTTCGCTAAAGTTAGCGCTGAAGCAATTTTTGAAGGCTTAGAAAATATTAAAGAAGAGTTTTTCAAGGTATACAATCTTGGGTTCAACTTAAGTACTACACCTAAGTTATCTGAACAACAGGATTCATCTTCGCCGATAGCAGGGGCGATCATTGTTTTTACTGGCACAATGCTACAAGGTAAACGTAGTGACATGGAAAAGCATGCTAAGTCACTAGGTGCAAAGGTAGCTAAGTCTGTAACAAGTAAAACAGATTATCTTGTTGCAGGGGCTAAAGTAGGTGAAAAGAAAATTAACGGTGCAAAAGATAATGGTGTGAAAGTTTTATCTGAGCAGGAATATTTAGATATTATCATTTAAATATATTATCTATAAGAAAAAAGGGACTATTATAAAATAGTCCCTTTTCGTTAAAGTGTTTTAATGTTTAGATAAAAGTTCTTCAACTTCAATTAACACTAGATTTGGTATATCTTTGTTGGATAAATCATTAGAACGTAGCCACGTTAGCGTGTTTCTTTGATTTAAATCTGAATTTGAAATAAACCCAGATATTTCAATGGCACTAGTGCGGGATAAACCTAGAGCTATTAATGATAACTGAGTTTTTATATTTACACCAAACTCTAAACTTAATTGTACATCTTTAAGGTGTTCAGCTAAATGACTCTGGTTGTTTATTTTCAACACATGACATAATACATCGTTATAACATGCTAAGTATTTAGGTGCCCGAAATCTAGCAATGTTTTCAATATCATCTAGAACATTTCTTATTAATGTTGATATCTTGTAACTATCACCTTTGTTTTTATAATGTTTTTCTCGATCAGTAATGATTCTTGCAACAGTATGGCCATTCATCCATTTAGTAATTAAAAGTGCAAGAACAAAGCTCGCTTTAGGATTAAAACCAAAACTACGTGGTGATAGATACTTGTTAATTCTGCAAAGTACTTTGGTTAGATCGACAACTGCATTATCACTAGATGGGTGAGGTGGAATCAATGATTCGAGATCATTATTTCTAGCTTTCTGCTGAAAATATCCATATAACTCTTCAATTGCTATAGGGCTAATACCTGCATTTTTACGAAATATTTCATGTGGTAACTCACAGTGATCTAGAATTTTCTCTATTTCAGATATTATTTCTGAAGATGCTTTGGATGAACCTAAGCTATTAAGGATAGATTTGTTGTTAGATGTAATACCTTCGATTATATAAGATATTAAATATTCATAATCTATTTTTTCTACTGACTCTTTTCTTGGAGTGCCATCTGTAATATATTTTATGATTTCATCAGTGTTTTTCATCTGCTTATCAACAGAGGGAGTGATTATATAAGGCGTTCTTCTTTTTGGCTTTCCATTAGGCCATAACTGTTCATTATTTACATCTAAACAGAATATGTTTCCTTGAAATTCTTGTCCCCACCGACCAGCTCTACCAGCTAGATTCCAAAAATCTTCACTAGTCATTGGTTGATCAGCTCGTCTTCCCTTTTTCGGGCCTCGAACAAATATATTTTTACATGAAAGGTTCACGCCTTCTACTAGAGTAGATGTACAGGCAAGGAAAGATATTTCTCCAGATTTAAATAACTTTTCGATCTTATGTCTGATAACTTGAGGGATATTTCCATAATGGAAAGCAACACCATATTTGAGATATTCACCTAATAGAAAATCTTTATGTATAGTTTTCTCACATAATTCAATAAGATCTGCTAGTTCAGGAGATGATTTTGGTTCTAAGCCTTCTGACTTGATTTGATCGACAATAATACCGCATGCTTTTTCCGCATCACTTGGGATGTTCACATAAACTAGATTGCCTGAATAAGACTTGCCAATACTATAGGCGACGAATGATAATCTCTTTAATTGATTATTAGGAGTGCTTGCTAAGCTAAGTTCGCCTATTTTTATATTTATATCAGACACGTGTTCTATATCCCATTTCTTGGGATTTCGTGGGACTTGCGAAACCCAAAATAGGTTTTGGTTTACTGTGGCCACTGGAGTGTAAACAGACTCCATATGTTTGCTATTATGTAATTTTAGGAGTTTCTCAGGGTTTTTTGAAAATGGACTAGCATAAATTATTTTAGTTTTTTCAGTTGATGCTCTCATAATCGCATGTTGTAATAGTATGCCTCTGTAAGAGTCAGACATTTTATGAGCTTCATCAATGAAAATATGGTCAAAATTGTACTTAGCATCATTTAATAAAAAGTGAAGTCTCTCTTGAGTAAGTACAAAAATCTTAATTTTAGAATCTTCGATAAAATCTTTATTAGGAAGGGTTATAATGTCAAAGTCTAGTCCTTTATTAACTAGAGTTTGTTCAATATCTTCGCTAACCTGAGTTACCAAGGCTCTTGTTGGTACTAAATATAATATACTCTCAGTATTTTTGTCTATTAATGAGCTAAGAATGTACTGGCAAAAAATAAATGACTTTCCCGCAGCAGTCGGTGCGGAAACAGATAATATATCATTATCTTGAGCTTTGTCCCAGAAACTTAATTGAAACTTATTTGCCTTAAAAGATGATTCGTTACTCAATGAAATAGAAAAATAGTTTTCCATTTTTTCCGTTAAAAGTAATTCACCAATACTGTTTTTGTTGGTTGTATCTAAGTCATTGATAGTTTTCTTGGTTTTTGCCAGTTGAATTAAAGGGTAATTTCCATTCTTTTTTAAAATGTATTCTGATTTCTCTTTTAAGAGTTGACTGAAATTATCACAACTAATAACAGATTGGCATATCCTTAAAGACTTATCTAACTCATCTTGTTGATCTGACATAGATATTATGTCAGCACATTTTAATAAATATTTTATGTCAAAACTTTCTTCTTCAACTTCATAATGAATATCTGAAAATTGAGTTCTAATATTGTTGGTAAGCAATGAACGATATTGTGATTTGAATGAATCTGAATTAATGATTGATGCTATGATATTCTTGTTCATTATTGTAGCCCTAATTCAGTTCTGAATGTGTCTCTAAAACCATCAACTGAATTTATAGGAAGGTAAAAGAAAATGACTTTTGTATGTTCGATGTCATTTTCCTTTAACTTAGCTTCAATATTCTTTTTCCAATGTTTAAGGAAATCTTGTTCTATTTTTTTCTTAATCCCTTCATTTGTCAGTTTGGAATCTGACTTTTCATACGATGAATGATTAAATGACACCAAGCAAACCGCACATGGGCGTAGTTTTTCATAGCGTGGTGACGTGTAGTCAAAGTAGTTTTTAATTGCTCCCTCTAATGTACTGTTGTCTAGATCGATATAATCTACCAGACGAATATCACTATCAACGTCAGGTTCCATTTTTAGAATACTAGCGATACTGGTAATACACTCAGATATTGCAGAAGAATGAGTTGCATGTAACTTTGACTCTCCCCAGTACACACATAGCATGTCGTCATCGTCCACTCCTAGGAAAACTCCATCTGCACCATGAAAGTGCATCTGTTCATCGGACTTTAGACTCATTTTACACAGTACTTGTGGAAACTTTAAGATACTTTCAGTTAATGCGAATAAAAGCAATTCACCACCTTCTCCTGTCAATTCAAGCTTGGTGAAAAGCTTCCTTGCATCGAGGGCTATTTTTGTTATTTCATTTGTACACCCTGTGTCGATAAGTTTTTTTGTCGCTTTATTTATTTTACTTCTAGGGATTGTGTAGTCTGTGATTTTCATACACATGTACTTTATGAGCTCGTTTAATCGAGGTCTGCCATTGGCATCAACTTTTAAGTAATAACAGTCAATCTTGTTTTCATTTATGTTATGTGTACATGCTGTAGCTAAGAGAGATGTGAGGTCTGCTAACTCTCCTCTAGCCATGTCAGTTAGTGCTTTTCCGATAGTATCGAGGTTGTCTTCCATTTTTGTCCATTGCTCTTAAGACGTGAAGTACAGACTTGTTCTGTCAGGTTACAAGATATCCTAATTAGTATTAGAGCTTTTGATTTGTTTAGTTGCCTATACAAGCCACTTTAGTGGCAATAGCTTATACACATACTGATGAATATCATGCCAATAGCATTAAATCACCTAGTTGGATGTCTTTGAACTAAAAATTACAATAATTTAGAGCTAAAAGTAGTGTGGGGGCGATAATGATGTTGTTAAAACAAATTACGTCTATTTGATCAGTGAAATTAAGTATTCGGCAACCTTGTCTCTAAGAGTTCTACCCCCACCTGTAGCGTTGATCCAGAAGGTATTTGTTGCATCTTTCTTAAAGGCTGCACATTTGGCCCAATGAGCGGCATCTTTACTGTAATCTAACTTTGATAAAGAAACTCCAGCCTCATAGTATTCGGCTACCGTATAATCTTGGTGAGTCCTGAGGTCGAAAATTATCAACCCCAATGCTTGCCAAACTTGCATCGAACGATGAAAACCATTTGTATCTTGCTTGAATTCTTTCTCTAGCCCCTTTAGCCAGCCATCCAAGAAACTAATGGTGAGAGGTAATGTTTTCTCAATCAGTTCTAAAGTTATCTCTGTACCATCAGGTAGTTGCTTGGGCAGTTTTTTCTCTATGCGTAGATTTCTTCCACCGAGACTAGCCAAAATTATATATATCAGAGTGTTACGAGTAGTTACGTAGCTATCTGATTTAGTGATTTTGCTGTTAGGTGCAACACCACCAAGGTCATCTAACTTCAAACTAGATTTCAATTCTTGAGCAGCAGCTAGAAGAGGAGAGTCGGCTTGACGGTCAATCAAAAGATTTTGAGTGTATACATTGGTCTCTAAGCTGTTTGTATCTGAGAGCAGCTTAAATATGACATTGTCATCTACATGGCCTAGTTGTGAGTAGTAGAGGCATAAGTCTACTTCAAGTTGTTGTAGTTGACCTACATGCTGGGCTCTCAACTTTGGTGAGTTAGTTTTGAGCTTATGGGTGAATGGATTGGGAATTCCCATTAGTTCGGATAGTGAACTGATTACATGGAAGCCTTCTATCAAAACAATATTGTGTTGGTTAAACGCTAACTCGTTGTAATTATCGACTATGGCTTTTTCTTTAACATTTCCATTGATGACCAAGGTCACTCTAATCGGGCTCACAGGTTGGTTTTCAACTATTGATAGCCTTATCGCATCCGACCAGTTTTTGGTTCTTTCCGCATTAATAGCTCGCTCAAAGCTTGAAGAAATCGTGTCAAATAAAGGGTGTACATCAGGTAAGTATGAGAGCAGCTCAGCGATGCTTACTACTGTATGAAGTTTTGTTATACCGCCTAGTACACTTTTTTCACGTAAGCCATTTACGACAATCTCACTGACTGTATCCATGCTCTCTACTTAAGATATTGTTTTTTTTGAATAGTACAAAAAAAAACAACAAACCTCTTGATTGGGGCGTCGCCCCGATCAAGAATACCTCTGATTTTCGATTTAGAGGTTAAAAATTATGGTTGAAGAAAGAGAAAAAAAGCGATTTGGAGTAACTACAAAGCAGATTTTTGGTAATGCAACCCATACAAGCTTTAATGGTGTATATACGATGTCTACGGTAATGCCTGTAGAAGATTTACTGCGCTCCTGTTCATTCGACCTCATCCCTTCACATTTGCGAACTATATATAAAGAGATTCAGAGAACTGTAACGCCTCAGCGCAGAAATGGCTTCGAAGATTATTGTTATAAGCACATGACCAAGTCTAGTGATATCGGAGGTGTGATTCCTCCTGTATTAATCGGTTGTATGTCTGATGTAAAAGTTGAACTATCGGATAACCCTAGATTCAATGATTCGTTACTCGTTGATCCCGAGAGAAATTTTGTAGTGGATGGCTTAAATCGATTATCCACTATAGCGACTGTTTTAGGGGGGTATGATACAAATCTGATAAAAAAGTCTTCCGAAACAGATGCTCGTCGTAAGCGTAGAGTTGACTTGTCGGCTTTGTTACCGAACCTTAGCGTGCAAGTCGTATTTATTTTTCGAAGAGATCGTGCTCTTAGAGAGGATGATTTTTCTCAAATTTTCGCCGATGTAAACGGTCAGCAATGCCCAATGAGTACAAATAAATTAATGAAACTAGCTAGGACTGATGAAGTTGTTGAATTTGCGAGAGAGTTAGGTTCTCTTGCAATAGTTAACTCTCATGGGGGAATGGCTAAAGATTCAAGTCGAGTTACTGAAAAAAGTGACTTTATTATAACTTTAAATACTCTCACTCGCTTCGCTTTAGGGGCAATTGGTGGTTACAAGTTACAAACTAAAGTCAGGGGTGTCAGAGAAATGAATGATGGATCGATATTAACGGCTAAGCATATTGAAGAGGTGAGAAGCGATTTGCTTATGTTTTTTGATACTTGGATTGAGCACCAAGGTGAGTCGTATTCTGAAGCTCGACATGGATTTCAACTAGTAACTACTCTAGTTCAAGCTGTTGGGCTAGTTTTTAATAAGTTATGGATTACGTGCGATCAACTGCAACCTGCTGAAAGAACGAATGTTCTTTATCAAGCAGCAAAGAAGTTAGGTTCGTTAGATTATTCTAGGAATGCGCTGCACTGGAGAGATTGCGAAGGTCTAGCAGAAGAAAGTGGTAGTTATAAAGTCATTACTGGAGGAGCTTCATCTCGACGTTACTTTGCTAGTCACTTGTGTGGAAGAATTGGACTCACGTACTAAGAACTACTTTCCTAATAAATATCAGTTAATTAGGGCCCAATAATGTATTTGAGAGTTGTTAGGCGGAAACATCTTAATCATCCATTGAACAATCACCAATATTGATAGAGTATGATATCAATTTAATACAATGTCTAAAGAGATAATGAGCTGATGCCATCTATAAAAAAATTTCAAACGATGCTGGAGTACCCAGAGGACGACAAGCTGGACAGGGATTGTCATTGGGTGCGACCAGCATTTGAAGCTGTAGATGGTTTTTGTGAGGAAACTCTGTGGACTCTTCAAGGGCTAATTGTTGCGCTTGGATTTATACAAGGTGAGAAACAACACATAATCGGTAGCGGTATAATGATTGCGCCAGGACTGTGTTTAACCGCGACGCATGTGATTGAAGAAACTAAAAAAAAGCATTGTTTTTTGTACTCATTTCCAAGTGGTTCGTCAATGAGAATGTGGACACCGCATGATTTTCATGCCCTACGTACTGCTGAACAAGTAGCGTTGTTTGGGAATTCTGAGGAAAGATATTCTGACGTCTCTGTTCTATCTTATTCTCCTCTATCGAAATTCGAAGATGACATCGATCATTATTACTCCCCGTTGGAAGTCGCTTTACCAAAGATTGGAGAAAGGCTGTGGGCGGTTGGCTATAGAGAAGTAGTTAACGATGGAATACCTCAAATAGGCGCTTTTGTAACCTCTGGAGTTGTAACGGAGCAGTTTTCTTCGGGAAGAGGCTCGTACATAAACGGTGCATGTATAGAAGTAGCGATGAAGTCACTTGGGGGAATGAGTGGAGGCCCTGTATTTAACGAAGAAGGAAGAGTCGTTGGAGTTATTTCGACTTGTATGGAAGGGCAAGAGGATAACTTGGGGCCCACATATGTAACGTTAATATGGCCCTCTCTTATATCAGAAATATATTGTCCTTGGCCTAATGCTCATTGGCCTAACAATCTAGGGGGAGTCCAAGTTGAGCCAGATAGTAAAGGTGTTAGAGTCGTAGGTAGTGTTAAAAGTGAAAATGGTGCATTAAAAGTCAAATTTCCTAATCAAAGCGAAGAAACAGTTCATGAGTTGTTTAAGATGGCCAAAGTTCAGCTTGCTGAGGAAAGTGAAGAGTTGTGTGATTATATCTACGACCTGATTGGAGACGATTTGGAAGAGGAGTGTTTGAATTATCGTATCCGCCCCATGAACCCACAGGGCGAACTTGCTAATGTTTGAAGTTCCAGGGTAAGAGCGCATCGATATCAGGCTCAGCTTGCGCTAGCTCTT
>NZ_JADDYK010000059.1:0-370 GCF_015163615.1 Vibrio sp. OPT18 | reverse complement strand
TAATGGGCGTCGAGCGGCGGACGGGTGAGTAATGCCTAGGAAATTGCCTTGATGTGGGGGATAACCATTGGAAACGATGGCTAATACCGCATAATGCCTACGGGCCAAAGAGGGGGACCTTCGGGCCTCTCGCGTCAAGATATGCCTAGGTGGGATTAGCTAGTTGGTGAGGTAATGGCTCACCAAGGCGACGATCCCTAGCTGGTCTGAGAGGATGATCAGCCACACTGGAACTGAGACACGGTCCAGACTCCTACGGGAGGCAGCAGTGGGGAATATTGCACAATGGGCGAAAGCCTGATGCAGCCATGCCGCGTGTATGAAGAAGGCCTTCGGGTTGTAAAGTACTTTCAGTTGTGAGGAAGGGGGT
>NZ_JADDYK010000006.1:0-299 GCF_015163615.1 Vibrio sp. OPT18 | reverse complement strand
ACCCTTTCGGGTTGTATGGTTAAGTGACTAAGCGTACACGGTGGATGCCTTGGCAGTCAGAGGCGATGAAAGGCGTAATAACTTGCGATAAGCCCAGATTAGGTAGTAATAACCTTTTGAGTCTGGGATTCCTGAATGGGGAAACCCACTTACATAAGTAAGTATCCTGTTGTGAATACATAGCAGCAGGAGGCAAACCGGGGGAACTGAAACATCTAAGTACCCCGAGGAAGAGAAATCAACCGAGATTCCGAAAGTAGCGGCGAGCGAAATTGGATTAGCCCTTAAGCTTTTAATGA
>NZ_JADDYK010000058.1:0-253 GCF_015163615.1 Vibrio sp. OPT18 | reverse complement strand
TACTCAAATTCGAAAGCGTTACCTTGCCCTCTCTTAGCCATTCAGCCAGCAGAACCAGGTTTACATAGCGTTTGCCAACCTCGGCCTCTCTTTCCACTTCTGGAAGATCACCTAAATCAAGGCGTTTATAGACTTGCTTAACCCCCATTTGATGGGTTTTGGCGAACTCGGTCGCCGACAGAAACAGTGCGGGTAGTTGTGCCATTGTGATATCCTCAAGAGTTAAGCGTTTTATGGTGGAACGCGGTTTTTT
>NZ_JADDYK010000057.1:0-232 GCF_015163615.1 Vibrio sp. OPT18 | reverse complement strand
AAGTATTCCACTGCGGAGTGGTAGTTCAGTTGGTTAGAATACCGGCCTGTCACGCCGGGGGTCGCGGGTTCGAGTCCCGTCCACTCCGCCACTTATTCGATAACCTCGCCTAGTGCGAGGTTTTTTCGAATCTGAAGTAATGAAAGTTTTAGGGGTGTAGCTCCAATTGGCAGAGCAGCGGATTCCAAATCCGCGTGTTGGGAGTTCGAATCTCTCCACCCCTGCCATATTT
>NZ_JADDYK010000056.1:0-205 GCF_015163615.1 Vibrio sp. OPT18 | reverse complement strand
TTAAGCCTCACGGGCAATTAGTACAGGTTAGCTCAATGCCTCGCAGCACTTACACACCCTGCCTATCAACGTCGTAGTCTACGACAACCCTTTAGGACACTTATAGTGCCAGGGAAAACTCATCTCAAGGCTCGCTTCCCGCTTAGATGCTTTCAGCGGTTATCGATTCCGAACTTAGCTACCGGGCAATGCCATTGGCATGACA
>NZ_JADDYK010000055.1:107043-133762 GCF_015163615.1 Vibrio sp. OPT18 | reverse complement strand
CTTTTTCGCTTTACCCATGTCACCACCGTTCTAACTATCACAAAGGTTCAGATCACGGGACTTGGAAAAGGTTCAACTGATTTAGGCAACAACGCCATGTAGAGATTGCAGTTAGTTTTTTCATAATAAAATCCTAAATATAAAAGTGGTTTTAAAAATATGTTGTTAAGTAATTATTTAACTACTTATCATGAATTGATTATTTCAATATTAGTTTTAATTGTTAACTGTAAAATTCACTAGTAACCATGAGTAAATTTCCTAGTGAATTAGTATTTCACTATGCTTAAAGAGAGTGGTTACTCGTTCTCTTTAAGCGTTTATATCTATTTAAAAACGGTAATCGACCGAAACCATTACTTGTTGGGTGTTATCTATTTCTACGTCGTTTTCTTCAAAATCTTGCGCAAGATAGCGATAAGAGATTTCAGTCGACCAGTTATCATTAATTTCGTACATCGCACCAACTTGACCACCCCAGACAAATTCGGTCGAACTTTCGTTTGCTATTTCGCTATCCGCCGCGCCCAATGAGACACCAGCAAATAGGTTAATGTCGTTGTAAACAGGCAATAGGTAGTCATAAGAAGCTAGGAATTTACTTTGTTCTAGCTTATCCATGTAGCCATAAGTCGCCATTAAGCGGTGGTTTTCTTCCAGTATCGCACCACCACGAATTTCAAAAGAAGCATCTTCGCCGTTGGTTGCATTAAGGCCGCTTACGTCATCATTTTGATAACCCGCACCGGCACCCACAAACCAGTTCACATCTAGATCAGAAGCGATAGAAGGTGCAGTTGTTAGAGCAGTAAGCAGAAGTGCTGAGATTGTCGTTAACTTTTTCATAATCAAATCCTATATATATAAAATGGTTTTAAAATGTTTAGCCAGGTTTCTACCCCTTTCGGTTTGAGGTAATAATCACAGATTTTATTTTTATTAATAACTGTAAAACTTACTAGTGAACGTGAGTAAAATTACTAGTGAACTCATATGATAAATAATTAGTATTATTACTAGTTAATGTTTAATTCTGATTTGATTAATATTTGAGTTCGACGTGAACCATTCATTATATTAAATAAAAAGAGATCAATATGAACAGTATAAATAGAAGTGTGGTTAAATTTTTCGTTTTATTTCCTATGAGTTTCTCTTTGCTCGCACATAATACTCATGAGCACAGTGACGTTGATGAGACGGGCTTGTCGATGGCTGAAGAACGGTTACGACTTGAACAAGAAACACAAGAAAACCCGTTTGTACTAACGCCACATAAAATGAACTACATTCTCCCCTATACGAAAACAGATTCGATTAATCGAGGTGCTTACTCGAATAACCCAAGTTGGCAGGAAAACTTTGAAGATCAAGAAGCCAAGATCCAGCTGAGTCTCAAGGTGCCCCTTAACTACGATGACTTGTTTCTTACAGACGATGCGCTTTATTTTGGCTTCACTGCTCAATCTTGGTGGCAAATTTATTCAAGCAATATATCGGCACCTTTCCGAGAGAGTAATTACCAACCCGAACTCTTTTACGTAGCACCAACTCAGTGGACGCACTTTGAACACAATTTTGGCTGGGGCGTAGGGGTTGAGCATCAATCCAATGGGCGAAGTGAACCGTTATCGAGGAGTTGGAATCGAGCGTATTTGGTTGCCCTTTGGGAGAAAGACAATACTGCTTTTGCCATTCGACCATGGGTAAGGCTTAGTGAAGATGCTGAAGAGGACGACAACCCAGATATTGAAGATTACATGGGGAATTTTGAAGCAACCGCAGCGTATAAATACGAGGATATAAAGTTGTTCGGAATGGCTAGAAACAACTTTTCGACACACAAAGGGTTTATTGAACTAGGCATAACATTCCCTATCTGGAAACGTTTGAGAGGCTACATTCAATACTCAGACGGTTATGGTGAATCTCTTATCGATTACAATCATTCACAACGTCGATTCGGTATCGGACTCGCACTTACCGATCCTATTTAGTTTGTAATCTATCGTTCAATATAGGTGATGATTCGCATTAATTAGTAACTATATCATCACCTTAGTTCATGTCGCTTAATCTTAACTGCCTAATTGAGATCTCTTTCCGCTCTAGTGAGAAAAAATTGGCCTTCTGACTAGTAATTTTCACAGGTGTTACTAGTAAGTCCCCGAGTATCGAGTTCCTCTCTTATCCCGCAAACTTAACCCATCAAATACGAACGATGATCGATAGCACTGCTGATAGAAGCTTGCGCACCTTTCATCTCATGTTAACTCAATAGGTAAGGTATGATTATGAAAAGCCAATCAAAAAATACCCTAGTTGCACTTGCTATTGCTGGAGCCATTACTGGTTGTAGCCAAGAAGAAGTGAAAGTTGTCGATAAATCCCCACGCCCTGTAAATGTTATTGAAATTGGTGTTCAAGATTCGACTTACCAGCAATATTTTGCTGGTCGCTTAGAGTCTGTTGATGAGGCCAATGTCGCTTTCCGTGTTCCTGGCACCATTACTGATGTGTATGTTGCTCCGGGTGATATGGTTAGGAAGGGGGATAAGCTAGCTACGCTTGATCAACATGATTACCAAGTTGCTTTACTCGAATTGCAAGCTCGCTTAAGTGAAGCAGAATCGGCTCACCGCCTAGCAAGCTCAGAGTTACGCCGTGTAAAACAAGCAATTGCGGACAATGCAATTGCCACGGTAAACCTTGATCGTGCAAAGAGTGGTTACGAGCGCAGTAAAGCAGCTATTGAAGTTGTACAACAAAATATTAAAAAAGCAGAAGATGCGATTCGTTATACCACATTGGTAGCCCCGTTTGATGGTGTAGTTGGTCAGCAAAATAGTGAACAGTTTGAGCAAGTACTTCCCGGTGTTCCTGTTTTCAAAATCCATAAGCCTTCTAAGCTCCAGGCCGAAATTGATGTTCCAGAAAGCCTTATTGAACGATTCAATTATGGCCAAACAGCGACGGTGCTTTGGCATGGTTCTGAGGGAACCCTCTCGGCAGTAGCGACAGAAATTGGTACAACCCCCCATCCAATTAAGCAAACTTATACTGTTGTTTTTGAGCTAGATGAAAATGAGGCTTCTCTGTTACCGGGCAAAGCGGTGGTCGTTGAAGCGCAGTTTGAGAACGCAGCTAATATCCATTGCCTTCCATATTCAACCGTTTTCCAACACGAAGGTCACGACAACGTCTACGTTGTTGAAGATTCGAGAGCCGTGGCAAAACCCGTTAAATTTGAATTGTTACTAGGAAACGATATCTGCGTAAGTGGAGCGATTAAATCAGGTGACAATGTAATTTCATCAGGTGTTGGTTTTATTAAGCCCAATCAAATGGTTGGCGATCTTTTTACTATGAATAAAGACTAAGGGGTGGATTATGAATATTGCAGAATTTGCCATTAGACAAAGAACGTTTGTCGCCTTTTTCACGGTGCTATGCATTATTGCTGGTGTCGCTTCTTACTTTAAACTCGGTAAGCTAGAAGACCCAACATTTACAGTAAAAAGTGCTGTAGTTGTAACCCTTTATCCTGGTGCTTCAGCGAAAGAAGTTGAAGAACAGGTTACGGATAAAGTCGAAACTAAACTTCAAGAAATGGCGTCACTCGATGAGTTGCGTTCCCTTTCAAAGCCCGGCATGTCAATGATATTTGTTGATTTGCGTGAAGACATTCAATCTTCTCAGCTACCGCAAGAATGGGATTTGCTTCGTCGTAAAGTGAGTGACGGTAAGCTTCAGCTACCCGCCACCGCACAAATCAGTGTTGTTCAAGATGAGTTCTCTGAAGTGTATGGCATGCTTTTCGCGATGACGAGTGATGGCGTTCCGATGGCAGAGTTGAAAGATCATGCTCAAGAACTTCAGCGTCGACTTAAAGCGGTGAAGGGCATTAAGAAAATTGAGTTGCATGGCGTTCAGCAACAGGTAGTGAATATTGAATTGCCAGAAGAGCGTTTAGCTCAGTTCCATATTTCAGCGGCACAAGTGATTAGCCAATTGAATAGTCAAAATGCTATCTATGATGCTGGTCGTTTTAAAGCTGGTACCGAGCGTATTCGCATTGAGCAAAATAGTGAATTTCAGTCGGTTGATGATGTCGCTAACTTTATGATTAAAGGTGGAGTAGGTGGTCTGAGTACTGGCCTTATCCGTCTTGGTGATATTGCTGATATTACAATGGGTTACCAAGAGCCAGCACTAAGCATTAGTCGATTCAATGGTCAAAATGCAATTACACTAGCGGTAAGCCCAGTATCTGGAGTAAACGTTGTTTCGCTAGGTGACGAACTGCGTGAAACTATCGCTGAATTTAAGCAGACTTTACCACTTGGTGTTGAGATTGAAGACATCGCATTCCAACCAGATGAAGTGACAAAATCAATCAACAACTTTGTAAGTAACTTACTGGAGAGCGTATTGATTGTTGTTGCGGTACTTTGGGTATTCATGGGCCTGAAAAGTGCCATGATTGTTGGGTCTAGCTTATTGATTACTATTCTTTGTACTCTCATTTTCATGAATGTCATGGCTATTGACTTACAACGTGTATCTCTGGGTACGTTCATTCTTGCGCTTGGTATGTTGGTAGATAACGCCATTGTTATTGTTGACCTATTTACAGTGAAGCTGAATAAGGGTATTGAACGAACTAAAGCGGGTATCGAAGCCGTTAAAGAAACCGCGTTGCCTTTACTTGCGGCAACAGTTATTGCTGCTATGGGTACATTACCGGTGATGATTTCGAATACCGATGCTTCGGAGTTTTCTGAATCTGTACCACTGATTATGATGTCTTCATTGTTATTGTCTTGGTTAGTGGCGGTTTCCGTTACGGTTCTTATGTGCTGGACTTGGCTAAAAGCTGCGCCTCAAACTGGAGACCAGAAGGAATCAAAATTTGCAACGGGTTATCGTAAAGCTGTGAATTGGATGGTCGATAATCCGAAAAAAGGTTTGTCTGCTGTTATCCCTCTGATTCTTATTACTCTTGCGCTTATTCCCCAAGTTCGAGTGGTGTTCATGCCAACGTCTGACCGAGCAATCGTATTCTTGGATTACTGGCTACCAAATGGCGCTCAAATTGAAGAAACGTCAGTAGACATGACAAGAATTGAAGATTGGTTACTTGAACAGCCAGAGGTGAAAAACTTCTCTACTTATGTTGGCGCAAGTGCACCACGTTTCTCTGTAACTGTTGAGCCAGAACCCTTTGACCCAGCATACGGCCAGATACTGATTAACACTGTTGATTACGCATCTATCCAATCTCTAGTTGAACGTGGTGATACTTGGCTGAAATCAGAGTTCCCACAAGCTGAACCTCGTTTTAGAGCACTGAAGCTAGCGACATCAGACAAGTACAGCATCGAAGCTCGATTCAGTGGTCCTGACCCTAAAGTTCTGAAAGAGCTGTCTTTAGAAGCTCAAGCAGTACTAGAGCAAAACCCGAACGCAAAATACATTCGTGACGATTGGCGTCAACCAAGTAAAGTCATCAAGCCACTTATTAATGAGGAACAAGCACGTAGAGCCGGTATTAACCGCACTGATATTGCACTTACGCTTAAACGTGTTTCAGATGGTTTCCCTATTAGCCAGATGAAGATTGAAGATGAACTTATCCCAATTCAGGTTCGTGGTCGTGACATTACAATCGGTGATTTGAATTCAATACCTGTGCAGTCACTACTTGGTATGCACACAGTTCCACTTGGTCAAGTTGTTGATGGTTTTGATTTAGAAATGGAAGAATCGATGATTTGGCGTCGTGACCGTGTTCCTACCATTACTGTTCAAGCTGGCGTAGAAGGGACGACTGTCGCACTGGCTCGTGAATATAGCCGAGAAGCGATTGAAGCGATTGAGCTTCCAGTGGGTTACACAATGAAATGGGGTGGTGAGTACTACGACGAGAATAAAGCGATTGTTGATACTCTTTCTAACCTACCAGCTGCGATGTTAGTGATGGTTATCATCATGGTGGCGATGTTTAACGGCTTTAAACAGCCTGCCATTATCTTTGGTACTGTGCCTTTGGCATTAACCGGTGTAGTCGCGATGTTATTGATAGCAGATAAAGCATTTGGCTTCATGGCATTGGTTGGCTTGATTTGTCTGTCGGGCATGATCATCAAGAACGGCATTGTATTGATTGACCAAATTGAACTAGAGCGCAAAAACGGAGCTGAATTATCGGACGCAATTAAAGAAGCAACAATGAACCGAACAATGGCAATTTCAATGGGTGCATTAACCACTATGCTTGGCATGATTCCACTTATGTCTGACTTACTGTTCGACCAAATGGCAGCAACGATTATTGGCGGGTTAGCTGCGGCAACGTTCTTATCACTCTTTGTAATGCCAGCTCTGTATAAATTGTTCTATAAATCAGAAGCTGAGCAGAACAACGAAGTAGATTTAACAACCATCTCTAACCAAGCACAGTAACGAGGATAACATTATGAAATTACGTAAATTAAGCCCTGTTTTACTTTCGTTGATCCTTGCTGGCTGTGCAGTAGGCCCAAACTATGAAGCGCCACAAGATGTGGTTGGGAATGACTTTCTCTATAGCGATGTACAAGGCGTTACCGAGAGTGGCCAGGTAGTGCAATCAGAATGGTGGTTAGCATTTGATGATGCAATGTTGAATCAATTAGTTGAACAAGCTCAGCAACAAAACATCACGTTAAAAATTGCAGCGGAAAGAATCAAAACGGCGCAGTCTTACCAGAAAGCAATTGAGTCATTTAAAGTACCAACTATTGGTCTATCAGCAGGGGCTACGAGCTATCAAATTAGTGAAAATGACCCTCTTGCTGGACCTTTAGTCAGCCCTGGCGGTCTTGGTCCCCAAGTGAGTGCTTTAACTGGTGGAGATGCGCTCATCGATAACCAGTATGAGTTTGCCACTGTCAGTGCAAATATTACTTGGGAAGCGGATGTATTTAATCGCTTAGGCTACAAAGCCGAGTCTGCAGAGATTCGAGCAGAACAAGCTCAAATCCTAAAAGAAGGCATGACTACGCTGATAACTGCCGATGTGATTCATAATTATCTGCAGTACCGCGGGGCAGAGCAACGTAAAATACTGGCGTTAGAGACCATTGAATCTCAAAAGCAAACGCTCAAGCTGGTGCAGAGTGTTGTAAGGAGCGGTTATGGTTCTGAATTGGATCTCGCGCAAGCTAAGGCAGCGCTATCAATGACTCGCTCTGTAATGCCTCAACTTGATATTGCTCAGAGTGTTCATAAACAACGTTTAGCTATCTTGCTTGGTGAAACATCAGCAGATATGAATCAAATGCTGACCGTCAGTACCGAATTAGCTGATTTCAGTGGCGTAGTACCGATTGGTTTGCCATCAGATGTGTTGAGAAACCGCCCTGATATTCAAATTGCTGAACGTGAAATGGCAGCGATTAACGCTGATGTAGGGGCTGCAATAGCAAACAAGTACCCTAAGTTTTACCTAACGGGTTCACCAGGTTTACTAGCAGGCGATTTTAGTGACTTATTCAGCAGTGATTCTGCAGCATGGGTAGCGAGTGTGGGCGTTAACTGGACCATTTTTGATGGTGGGCGTTCTGATGCGCTAATTGAGATTCAAGAAAGCCGATTCCAAACAGCTGCTTTGTCTTACGAACAATCGGTAAACACTGCGATTACAGAGGTTGAGACGTTGCTTTATGCTTATGGTAGCAGCCAAGAGTTACAGTCATTAGTTGCCGATACGCGTGTTCAAGCAGATAGCACTTTGAACAAGGCGAACTCACTTTACAAAGCGGGTCTCGTTGATTACATGACGGTACTTGATGCTCAGCGTCAACAAAACCTAGTGAAAGATCGTGAAATTGCGGCAAGCTTGCAAACTTCACAAGTCATCGTGGGCTTACATAAGGCACTGGGTGGCAACTGGGAAGTACCTCAAAGCACTGAAACGCAAGAAGCAACACAAACAAACTAATTGAAGCTGCGCTCACCGCTCCTGTGAGCGCATTTCAAGTTGAAATTTAACCTGAACGATAGGTATCGTTATGGAATTTGAAAATAATATCTTACAGCTAAGCTCATTTTTCGCTGTGACAATGGGCATTGTAGTTCTCTTCATTGGTCGTAGACTCAATCAAGTTGTTGGCTTCTTAAAAGAGTTCAGTATCCCCGAACCGGTGTCGGGCGGTATTCTTGTTTCAACGCTCTTCGCTCTACTTTATGCAACAACCTCTATTGAAGTGCAGTTTGACCTTATGGCTCGTGATGTGCTGCTTGTCTATTTCTTTACTACTATTGGTATTAACGCCAGCCTAAAAGATCTATTGAAAGGCGGGAAACCACTGGTTGTTCTGTTGGCCATCACTATCTTCTTTATGGTTATGCAAAATATCGTGGGGGTATCTGTCGCTTCTATGTTTGGTTTAGAACCTGTGTTTGGTTTATTGAGTGGCAGTATTTCATTAATAGGTGGTCACGGTACAGCTATCGCTTGGGCACCAAGAGTCGCAGAAGAGTTCGGTTTAGAAAGTGCGATGGAAATCGGCATTGCTAGTGCAACGTTTGGATTGATTCTTGCCAGCTTGATGGGTGGGCCAATCGCAAAGTATTTGATCAAAAAGCATGATCTAGTACCAGCAGAGTCAGCTAAGCAAGAAAATCAACAAGATACGACATCAACAGCAAAAGAAAGCCTGACTTCATTTCAATTCTTAGATGCGGTTTTAGCTATTCATATTTGTATCATTGTTGGTGTTGTTCTCAATGAAGTGATTAGTCAGACAGGTTTGCAGTTACCTCTTTTTGTATCATGTTTGTTCGCCGGTATTGTGATCACTAATGTAATCCCTGATTCATATCCTCGAATCTCAGGAACTAAATGGCCAACTCGTTCTGCGGCTATCAGTTTGATTGCAGACATTGCATTGGGTACTTTCCTTGCTATGTCACTGATGAGTATGCAGTTATGGACTTTGATTGATTTGGCTGGCCCTATCTTTGCTATTCTTGGTATGCAGCTTTTGCTTGCCGTTGTTATCAACATCTTTGTTGTATTCCCATCAATGGGTAAAACATATGATGCAGCCGTTGTCTGTGCTGGATTTGGTGGTATCTCACTGGGATCTACTCCTACAGCAATGGCAAATATGTCGGCGGTAAGTCAGAAATATGGTCACTCAGCACAAGCCTTTATAATTGTTCCACTTGTGTGTGCGTTCTTTATTGATTTAGCCAACGCACTGATCATTCCTTATTTCATGAAGATGATGTAGTTAGCCGTGAAATCTATTACCCGAAAGATCTAAAGTAAGAGGAGAAACGCTCTTACATGGAGAGAATTGTGATGATTAATCGCATTGTACGTTTGATAATGTTGATTGGCTCGTTGTCAGGTTGTGCTGCGGTTAATCATCCAAGTAACCCCAATGCTATAGATGAAGTGAAACAAGAGGGGGGATATGCGTTTTCCTCTTCTTATCATGAAGACAGCCAAATCTCTGTGATCTTGGCATTCTCAGGCGGTGGCACTAGAGCTGCCGCCTTGTCTTATGGGGTTTTAAAACAGCTTAATGACACTCAAATTATGGTCAATGGAGAGCCTCGCTCTCTGCTCAGTGAAGTGGATGTCATCAGTTCTGTATCTGGTGGTAGCTTCACTGCGGCATACTATGGTTTGTATCAAGATAAAATTTTTAGCGAATATGAAGAGAGCTTTCTTAAGCGTGATGTTAAAGACGATCTGCTCTCAAAATTGCTCAGCCCTTCAAGATGGTTTTCTGCATTGGGAAGAACAGATCTCGCAAATGATTATTACGAAGAAGAGATCTTCGGCCAAAAAACATTTTCTGATATTGATACTAAAACCGCCCCATATATCATAATCAACGCGTCAGATATCACGACGGGTGTTCGCTTTTCATTTATTCAAGAGTATTTCAATGTGCTTTGCTCTGACGTGAGTCAGTTCCCTATTTCCAAAGCCGTAACGGCCTCTTCTGCTGTTCCTGTCTTATTCGAGCCTGTAGTTCTAGAGAATTACCAGGGTTGTGAAACTAATGATTATACTTCAATGGGGCAGATTTCTTTAAATGAACTCTCTTTTCGTTCTAAGAAAGCCGTGCAAAATATCCGAGAATACAACGATAAAGAGAAGAATCGTTATATACATTTAGTGGATGGTGGGATCACTGATAATTTGGGACTATTAGCGATATATGATCTGTTAGAGATCGGTGATTTTCATATGAAGATGGAATATTCAGGACAGAGTCAGCACCACATCATGGTCATTTCTGTAGATGCATCGACGGAACCAGAGTTAGGTATTGGTCAAAGTGTTGACTTTCCTACTGTCGCCCAGACTCTAAATTCAATCACTGATATTCAGTTACATCGATATAATGATGCAACCAAAGCACTATTTATTGATTCTATGGAACAGTGGGCAAGTGAAGCATCTAATGGCAATGTGGAAGTGATCCCACATTTTATTCAAGTTGGTTTCGACTACACAAAAGACCCAATTGCACGTCAACGGTTTAACCAAGTTCCTACTGATTTAACGATTGATGCGAATACTGTCGATGCCATCATTTACGAAGGACAAACTCAATTAAAAGATAACCAAACCTATCAAGCCGTTGTAGAGCGACTGGTGAGTCTACCCTAGCAAATGATCAGCTGTTTTTTAGTATTTTCCTAATTCGTAGCTGGTAATTCTACGAGCACCCAACCCGAGTAAACCTCAGTAAACTGACTGTAAATAAACAATACAGCACATTTGGTTGTGTTTAAGGATTGAATATGAATAGTCAAGTAGCGACTCACTCACACTTTAGAACAGCCACTGTCAAGAACTTGCGCACAGTAGATTTGACGACTAACTTTCGTGTTCAAATCCCTTTGGGTTCGATGACAGCAATCATTGGTTTTGTGACGATGTGTTATCCGGTTATTGACAAAGATTGGTTCGTTTCGACCTTGTCAATGTGTCTAGCTACAATGTCTATTTTTTTGATTTTTGGTATGGTCATGGCGAGTGGTTCACTTCAAAAACTGACGCACTCACTTGGCTTCAAACGCTACGTGATTTTGATTACTAATTTACTTATTACCGCTGTTTTTCTTACTGAATATGTTGAGCTGACACTAACGTATCTAGCCTTCTCAGTAATACTATACTTTCTTGCCGACGAATGGTTGGGAATTGTTACTGCCTACCGTTATCATAAATTCGATTCTCTGCTTTTCACATTGTTGGATATTGTCCTCACTTTGGCTGCCTTGATCATGTTGGTTACTGGCTTTGAGTTACGAGGTGAGCCTGTAGTGACATTGATACTTGGTCTTAAGGTTGCGCTATTGGGCTGTGAACTTATGCTCTCAAGTAAAAGTAAGCGCGGTTACTAGGGCGTGTTGACCTTTCGCGGATAAATTTTTCGAGATAAAAGCGTTTTAATCGCTGCGAGGGGGAGGCAGCCTAGTCATCCTAAGCAAATCTACCTCAACAATGAGTAAAACGCTTCTTGCGGGGCGCCCAGTTCGAACCCTTCAGGCAGCGTTTGCTGGTCATTTCTACTGCATTATCTGCCAATAGAACACTTCAGTACATTAAACTGCAGGTAACAAAAAAGCCTCTGATGGTATGTCAGAGGCTTGATGGTGTTCGTTGTGTAGGGAAGGCTAGGGAGCCTTAATACTTACCCTATTAGAAACGGAATTCAGCGCTTAGTGCGTAGCTGTTGTCTACGATTTTTGCTTCGTACATTGTGTATTCCAGTGCAACACGAACAGGACCTAGAGTTACACCTGTACCCACACCGTAGTAAATGTCGTCTGTATCACCTAGGTTACTTTGGAAGTGACCGATACCTAGACGACCGTATACGTCAAAAATCGTAATAGGTAGTGTTAGTTTTGTACTTGCTAACCATGCATCTGAATAAATGTGTTCGAAGTCTTTGTGTGTATCAACAAAATCCGCGTATCCAGCTTCAACCGATAGTAGGTCATTAATCTGGTAGCCTAAATAAAGGCTGTAGCCGCTATTCTCATCACTGAAATCTGTATTGTCGCTTTTAGCTTGGTACTCAGAATATAGGTAGCTAGCACCAATATATGGGTCAGCGCTTGCTTGAGTTACGAAGAAGATAGCAGCGATAGGAAGAATAAATTTGTTCAGTTTCATGGTTTAAAGCTCTTAATATAAAGGTTAACTAATGTTCCCTAATCCGTCAGCGGGTGATGTGTCTACATCAATTCTTATGTCCTTATTGCAAGTGACTACAGGGAACGTTATGCCTTTCTCTCGTTTGCATGTCGCCCCTCACTTGCGGTGTGGAGCTATCATGCAGATTTTGTGATTCGCTGACATAACGTAAAGCTCACCAGTTCATAGAGTTTCATAACTTCAATATCAAGAAAATATAAAGTTAATTATTACAGTTAGTTAGGCTCTATTTTTGTTGAGAGAATTTTAGGGTCGCTCGTATTAATTTTTGCTTGCTCTGAGTTTTGACAATAACCGCCGTGAATTTTATGGAAATGCTTCTGAATGATGTCGGCTGAAACGAAAATTGTGAAAAATCACACACAACCGGTCGAAATTATCAGCAAAATCATTGGATTGAAGCTATGTTTAGACGATAAGAAGAGCCATAAAGAGTGAGTGAGCGTGAATGCTTGAGAAAAACATCAGTTTTATCGTCGATGAGTGGCAGTTTATGCCTAACGAAGGGCAGATTCAGTTTGCTGATTCGTGTATTACGATTGATAACCGCCTCACTAAGTTGCTTGAGTTCTTATGTTTGAACCCGGGTTTGACTCATACGCGTGATGAGTTAATTGAAGAGGTTTGGAATGGCAGTGTATTAACCGACCAAGTTGTCACCCAAGCGGTATTTGAACTACGAAAAGTTCTGAAAACACACAGTAAAAGGACAAGCAGTTATATTGTTACCGTTCCAAAGCGTGGCTACCGATTTGATGGTGAAGTGAGATTTGAGAAAGTAGAGCTCCAAAAAACCGCTCTCCAAAAAACTGAGCAGCTTGATGTTAATGAACGCCAATCAACGCCTGAAACCCAAGATCTTGTCCAAAGAGAAGGCCGGGAAGAGGGCTATGTAAAGCCATCAGAAAATTCTCCAAGAAGTAGAAAACTGCATTACATACTGGCGTTTTTGGCCGTTGTCATCGTTTTACAATCATCATATATGTGGTTTTCTCAGAACAAACAAAGCCCTTCGCAAGCAGGCTCGGCTCACTCATTAAGTCATTATGAATTTCGTTATGTTGTATTGAATGTAACGGAAGAGGTTAAGGCGCAACCAGAGCTTTATGGAATCGTAATTAAGCTGATTGAACATATTGGTTTTTATAGCAATATCAGAGTGGTTAAGTCTGATGAGCATAAGAAGTTGGCCGCGATTGAGTTTAATATCTCAACGGCAAAAAGCAGTGACGGCAAGAAAACTCGTTTATTGGTGAAGTATGTTAACCGAGCGTCGGGAGGCGTGCATTTAAACCGCCGTTATTCCACCAACTTTGCTCGTTTCCATGAGACGTTTGCTGCGATGATCGACGATCTATTGCGTGCTATGTATATCGATGTGCCTGAAGAAGAGTTACAGCGCAATATTTCTGTTTTTCCTCAGGATAAAGAATCGGTCAAGGCGTTGATGTCTGCGACCGGGGTTTCTTACAGCACCGTGGATTTTGATATGGCGCTTAAGCATTTTCGAGAGGCCAGAGCGCTGGCTCCAGATAACGCTTATGCTATTTCGGTGAGTTACATAAGTGAAGTGCTGACGGTTTTCTCAACAGATGAGGAAAATATTAAACCTAGAATCAAGGCGTTGAATGAGCAATATTCCTCGTCTTTGTCTGCCATTCTTAAGCGAGGAAATAATCCTCGTGTTTGTGAAGCTAACGCAATATTAGCGCTGTCTCAAAGTGAGCCTGATAAGGCGTTAAAGATCTTGTTGTCGATTCCTTACAATCAACATACCCCTCTGACTTATCTGTTAATGGCTAAAGCAGAAGAGGCGCGTGGCAACACTATGGGTGCCAAAGAGTTGTATTTGCAAGCGACGCAAAATACTTCTTCACCGATTGCATTGACGCTAGCCGGTCCGTTGTTCTTTGACAGTAATCTAGACAAACTGATTGAACAACTTCAGGGCGTCAAACTCGATGTTGACGGTAAATAGTGAAAGTTAAAAGCAGTAGCACTAGAATTAGCAGCCGCACTGGAAATAGCAGTTGCACTAGAAACACCAACTGAAACCTAACTAATGCGTTTCGCTTCTCTATTACATGATAAGGCCTCGGTTACCGAGGCCTTTCTGTACGTGGAGAGTTCTTCTTTAACACCTTAGTTACGCTTTTCTGCAATAGCAGAGAATTGGGGTAAGCAATTAAGTTGCCGCTTGGGTGTTTGATTAGAGTATGAAACATCTTAATCTCAAGGATCTTTCCTTCGATATCATCCCCATCTGCAACAATGATTGAGTCGCCAATTCGGTAAGGGAATACGAAGAAGATCAAAAAGCTCGCGGTGATATTACTCAGAATTGACCATTGGGCAATGAAGGCGACACCAAAAACCGTCACCAAGGACGAGATGAAAATGGTGAAGTTCCCATAGCCAATCCCACTGACGATGATATAGGTCGCAAACAGCAGTATAAACGAGAAAATGTTGAAGCAGCGAATGATGAACATTGTGCGTGTCGTCGCGACAGACTTTACCTGTGCAAGGTTGATAACGGTCGTCGAAATAAAGCGCTTGAGAAGCCAATAGGCAAGAATAAATACAAGGGCAAGCAGCAAATCATATTGCTTTAGTGTATTAAAAATGTGGACTAGAAAGTTCGGCATAACGACCTCAATTGTGATGAGCCGTTATTGTGCATAGTTGCTTGAATGTGCACATCATCAAACGATTATCGTTTTATAATACGAGAAATGAATAGAAGTCTTTTTTGATTTTAATAAACCTTGTCGATATGGATTTTAGTAACAAGTTATTGATAAGTATTACTTTATTTTTTGTTTATATTTTTATAACTGATATGTAAGCCTTCTGTGATGTCTGATGTCATTCAATTTGTAGAATAAGCGCTCCTTTGTTCATCATCGAGTTAGTCATGACAATCATAGTTATAAAGTTAGTGTTTATTTATATCCATAAAAGGCGAAAAACCAAGCAGTCAAAGCCGTTAGAAATGAGGTCCTTTTAAGATGCTGACCTTACTCATTACTCAGTTCGTAATTTTCTGGACAGTAGTTGGTCGTATTCGCGCAACGTCTGTTTCTACACGCTTGAAATCGAGAATCGGTACTGCTTCTAAAGGCTTTAAAGGAAATAGATAAGGATTGCTTTATAACAGGCAAACTTGATAACAGGCGAACTTGATTGAAGAACGATCTTAACTCACCAATCAAGCTCTGTTGTGACAATACGGCTCAGCACGGAACTGAGCTTCGTATTCATGTTCTGAACGCTTAACTGGTGAGTGTCGGTAATAGAGTTCTTGTTACTGTTATTGCTACTATTATTGCTATTCAGCGAAGTTAGACGGGAATAACGCTCTAAGCGCCTCTTCATCACGTTCGGTTTTAAACTCAATGCCTTTGCCGATTTCGCGAGCACGCAGTGCAGCAGGGCGGGCGTTGATTGCATCGAACCAGCGCTTCAAGTTCGGGTAAGGTTCTAAGCCTTCTTCACCAAGCACAACCGGCGCTTTATCAATCCAACCCCATGCCGCGACATCGACGATGGTGTACTCATTTCCGACGAAAAAATCACGACCTTCCATATGTTTCTCTAACACTTCGTAGTGACGCTGTGCTTCGCGTAGATAACGATTTACCGCGTAATCTAAGCCTGTTGGCGCAGCATGACGGAAGTGTACTGATTGGCCAGAGTATGGACCAAGTCCGCTGGCGATAAACATCATCCAAGATAATAGTTCAGCTCTGTCTTCTGGCTGACCAGCTAGCTTGCCTGTTTTCTCAGATAGGTACAGCAAGATAGCGTTAGAGTCGAATACACGTTGTCCTTCGTCTTCAATCGCAGGCGTTTTGCCATTTGGATTGATTAAACGATATTCCGGTGAATGCTGCTCACCCTTTAAGGTATCGACAGGAACAAGTTCAAAATCTAGGCCTGTCTCTTCCAAAAACAGAGCGATCTTCATTGGGTTTGGTGTTTGGTGAAAATAGAACTTAAGCATGGGGTAACTCCTTGTATTGGTGATTTATTAAAACACCACTTGAACGATCGTTCAATGATTGATTTTTGAATTTTCTGTGAATTGACGGATTTGATACCAAACTCCGTGCCTTTTGAACTTGCCTGTGTAAACGTGAATGAGCGTGGACTGATAGGGAGATAGCGTTTTAAGTTGCTGAAATAATAAACATAAAATGCACATTTAAGTTTGATGTTGAGCTTCGAAACTTACGGGTTTAGATGGAATAGGGATGTGGGATTCGAAGTTAAATATTCCAAAGTAATCAAGGGAGCTCCTCATAACTCGAAGCTATCTGGATATTTGAGCTTACTCTGGCGCATAAAATCGTGATCTGCAGCCACACCTTATGCAACAAATGAATATCAACCTTGGAGAGTAAGGTTTGGTTCACGGTTTTTTAATCTTGGGGGCTTACATTGGTGAGCAAATCTGATGTGAACACTTAACGACACAGGATCTTTCAATGAAAAAGAACATTATCGCCCTCGCTCTTGGTGGCATGCTCGCTTTTGGCGCAACACCTTACTCTTTTGCTGCTAACGATGGCGCTGTACAGGCTTCTGCGGACTACGCGCAGTTGGTGACTAAGCGACAAGTTGTCGACCAACTACTTCTTGATGCGTTGCAGGCGTTTAAGTCTCCGGCAAGAATTTCACACGCGGGATTCACGGCTAAAATGCCAAGCAACATGGAAATTGTGACCAACCGATTGTTAGAAGCGTACCAGTTAGAACCTTACCGTACTGACCTGCTGATCTCGGCAGCAAACGCTCAGATCTACAACAAGAATGCAGAGCGTGCTATTGAGCTGTTTGAGCAAGCATTGACGGTTGCGCCAGACGATGTCGACTTGCACGCGTATCTTGCGGTTTGGCAGAGATTTGAAGGCAATGACAGTGAATCCAACAAGCACATGGAGAAACTGGAAAGCCTAAACAAGGGCAAAGCAGAAGACATCAAACGCATTTTTGCTACGGTTGATCGCGTGTTGGAAACCCCGTTGAAAGAGTCGGCGGACAAAGGTTTATTGGATGAGCACGGTGCCATTGTGACTTTGGGCTACGCGCTTAACCCTGATGGTTCTATGCATCAAATCTTGATTGAACGCCTTGAAACCACATTAGCAATGTCGAAAGCGAACCCTGATGCAATGATCGTGTTAACGGGTGGCGTGCCTAAGAACCACAAGACAGAAGGTAAGTTGATGGCAGATTGGCTTATCGAAAAAGGGGTAAGCAAAGATCGCATCATTGAAGAGAATTACGCGACCAGCACGGTAGGTAATGCCTTGTTCAGTAGCTACGCGCTTGCTCGTCATGATATTAAGCACGTGACCATTATCAGTTCGGCGAGCCATGTTCGTCGTGGTCAAACTCTGTTTGAAATCGCGAGCTGGCAGACAGGCCCACAGGGCATTACCTTCGATACGGTCTCTTACCCAGACAAGCCGCTAGAAGATCTTAAGAACGCGAGCAGTGGTGAGCTATTAGGTATCTACCGTGATGCTCTGAGAACTTATGGCATGTGGAGCTACCGTTCTTACCCGCTGGAATCTCGTTAAGCCCAAGTCTTCTTTGCGTTTGGGAAAAGCACAGATCGCGTTAAACCAAAGCGTCACTTGTTAGTACAATCGAGCACAGCTAGATGGTATGCTGTGCTCCTATTTAATTTAGTGTTTCAAAGGCAAAAAAATGAACCCGATTTTAGCGATGTTGAAAGAGAACAATATTAGCGACGAGCAGATCAGTGAGCTATTTAAAACGCTGACAGAGAACCCTCTTGCAGCAATGGCGACGATCAGCCAACTTGGTTTACCTCAAGACAAACTTCAAATGCTGATGGGTCAGGTAATGCAAAACCCTGCACTAATCAAAGAAGCAGTTGAAGAGCTTGGCCTAGATTTTTCTAAGGTTGAAGCGGCCAAAGAGCAACTTCAAAAATAAGTGAATTTGAATGAGCTAATATCGAATTAGCTTTATCCACATTCAATAAAAAGGTCGTTTAAGTTCAGCAATAGGCTGTCTTAACGGCCTTTTTTGATCTTGGGGGCGATTTTTGACTTTGATTTGAGTGCTTTCAATCATCCTCTCCGACCCTATACATACCGACCATTCCAACACAATTGACAGCAACCTTGCCAAATATGTGCGACTACTGACAATTTACTTACTAGACTTAATTAACCTATGTGCGACCTGAGATGTGCACCTTGATGAACAGAGTTTTTGGATGAAGATAGCCCTAAATAATAGAGCTAGCCGATTTGGGCCATAAGCGCGGTTTGTCTATGAGTCACATTAAGGAAAAGAATAAGAGGGCAACAAACTAAGCCCTTTATTGAGCAGTGATTTATAGGAAATTAGTTATGAAGTATTTAAAGGAAACCGCTTTAGCGAGCCTTGTGCTGGCTGGGCTTGTTGGTTGTGGCGGTGATTCAGGTTCATCAAGCAGCACGACACCCATTACTTTGAGCGTGAGTGATGCGCCCATTGATGATGTTAAAGACGTCACCGTGACATTCAGTAAGGTTGCTTTACTTCCTCAAGGGGGAGGTTCGCCACTGATTTATGATGTGTATAAAACGGACGAAAACGGCGATTACGTTGATGAAAATGGCGATCCATTGCCAGATGGTGAGGATCCGATTCCATTAAGTGTGAATTTGCTGGATTACCAAGGCAGCGATGCGCTTCCTTTGATTGAAAATGAGGTCATTCCGGTAGGCAGCTATAAGTTGTGTGTGTTTGCTAATGATGGCGATCATCCAACAGATCCATCATACGTGATAGAAAACGATGATACGCCCCGTGAGTTAACGGTGAAAGGTGAAGGTGCGTGTCCGCAAGGTGTGGGTAAAGAAGATAACGCTGGCGTACTTTACTTTAATAACTCATTTAATGTGAACCAGCAGAGTAACGATTTTGTTGTCGAGTTCGATCTTCGACGCGGCCTAAAGAACAGTTCGACTTTCCCTGATTACACTATTCAAAGAACGTCTGTAAGCCTTATCAATACGGTTGAGACAGGAAACATTGAAGGCACTGTTGCTCTTTCTACTTATGACACTTGTAACGGTGGTGATAATACATTTGTTCAGTCGGTGTACTTGTATGAAGGTAATGTTGAACAAGCTGACATGGCTCCGATTGGCGGCAGTGATGAAGTGAAACCGATCACTTCAGCGTCAGTGGCAATGAATGAAGCACAGACTAACTATGAGTTCTCTCTGGGCTTCATCGATCCAGGTACTTACTCATTGGGGTATACCTGTACTGCGCAGTTCGACAGTGATGAAGACAATGCTGATCCAGTTGCTGATGGTTTTGAAATCTATGATGTTCAAAATAGTGTTCAGGTAGTAGTTGGTCAGGATAGCCAAGTATCATTCTAAGCTTTATGTGAATGACGCTTTTTAATCAAAACGGCCTCTTATTTGGAGGCCGTTTTTGATCATGTCGCCTAGCTAGCATGAATTTGATGCGCATTGAGTGTGACTCTAGGGAAGTGATGATGTAACTTTGTATCTCTTACTTTAACCTAGCGAAATGTACTCCGGCGTTGATTATGAAATCTAGCTTAAGCATTCGATCTTACACCAAGCAATTTAATACCCATGCCCATGATGACCATCATCAATTGGTATTGCCGATCCAAGGCAGTATCAATATCGAGATGGTGGGGTATGTTGGCAAGGTGGCAGTGGGCGAATGTGTGGTGATTCCAGTAACCACAGCGCATGCGTTTAAGGCGGATGAAGCAGCGCGGTTTATTGTCGCAGATATGGCGGAGTTGCCGCAGCATTTGTTGGAGCATGAGCTCTCGGTTTTCACGATAACGCCACCTTTGATGAGCTTCTTGCTGTTTGTTGAGAAGCAGCTGGAGTATCAGGTCGATAGTGGTATTGAGTCATCAATCTTGGATGTGTTTTCATTGCTGTTAGAGCAACAACAAGTGAGTAAGAGCATCGACCCAAGAATCCGGGCCGTACAAAGGCTGATCGCGGATAACTACACCCAGCCATTATCCATTCCACAACTTGCTGAAACGGCCTGTTTGAGTCCTACTCAATTCAAAAAACGCTTCAAAGAATGTCTGGGTATCAGTGCGCTTAAATACATCACTCGATATCGTATGGAGAAAGCCCAAGCCTTGTTAACCCACACCGATTTACCGGTTCAGTTGATTGCCGAAAATGTGGGGTATAGTGATGTTTCTGCTTTCAGTCGTCGCTTCTCTCAGCACTTTGGGATGTCCCCAAGGGCGTTTCTAGGCTCAATGAAAGAGAGTCTTTAGAAGCAACAATAGCGTCCTTTCGGCAAACTAACTTTTATCAATCTTCACTATTATCTATTTCAGAACTGAAAATTGGGTAATAGAAATGAATCTTGCCATCAATCGCGTTAACGAATTCCAAACGGGCACTTTAGCCATCTTGTTTGCTTCTATTTTATGGGGCACGACAGGCACCGCCGCAAGTTTTGCTCCTGATCTAAGCCCATTAGCAATTGGTGCTTTTTCTATGGGCGTCGGTGGCCTAATGCAAGCGGGCTTGGCGTATCGAAAAATCCTATTCGCTTTCGACAAACTTTTGCAGAACAAGAGACTGTTGGCAGTGAGCGCTTTGGCTTTGGCGGTCTATCCTTTAGCTTTCTACTCTTCAATGAAATTATCTGGCGTGGCGATTGGTACAGTGGTTTCGATTGCGACTGCACCTTTCTTTTCTGCATTGTTAGAGTGTCTGATTAGCAAAAAGAATAATATCAATAAACGTTGGCTCACTAGCTTTGCGATTGGTGTGGTGGGTATTGGGCTGTTGGTGTTTTCAGAATCTTCAACGACGAATGAATCCGGTGATGATCTCAAGCTATTAGGTATTGCTTTGGGTCTACTCGCAGGGTTGTGTTACGCCATTTATTCTTGGGCGACAAAAGCACTGATAGACAAGGACATTGAGTCTCAAGCGGCGATGGGCAGTATTTTTGGCCTCGGTGCGATGCTGTTGCTGCCAACGCTCTGGTTTACGGGGGAGAACCTGTTTTCCTCGCAGATTAACGTATTAGTCATCAGTTATCTGACGTTAATCCCACAATGCTTGGGCTATATCGCCTTCAGTTTTGGTTTACGCCATGTGACCGCGAGTAGCGCCAATCTACTTACTTTGTTTGAACCAGTAGTTGCAGCGGTGCTTGCCGTCTGCGTTGTCGGTGAGCTGATTCCTTTTACAGGCTGGCTAGGTATGTCTCTGATTGTGCTGTGCTTGTTTATACAGTCGAAGCCAGCTAAAGGAACGTTATAAGTGTTTGTTTTGTAGTGCCTAATTGAAATTTATTCATGCGTAATTCTTATAATTGAATAAAATCAGTATCTCAGTTGTGAGAGTGCTGTTACTATCGCTATCAATAGTCGGGGGGCATATACCTTATTTGGTGTTTGCTGAGATCGTTAGTCGAGACCCGTTGAACCTGATTCAGTTAACACTGGCGTAGGGAACTATAAGCACTCGATCTACGTCTGCACTCATGAAGACTGTTCATGAATCCAATGCGACTTCTCCTTCGATCGGTGTTCGTTCTCCTACGTCTTGTAAGATAGTAGGAGCGACAATGACACACAGTTCTATTTCAAAAGATTTAACACCAAAAGCCTCAGCTTCACAGCACTCTGCTGATGATTCGATTCGAACGAACACTCCGATTGTATTGACGATCGCTGGCTCAGACAGTGGCGGCGGTGCCGGTATTCAAGCTGATATTAAAGCCATGTCTGCGACAGGTAGTTTCGCTTGTTCGGTAATTACCGCGATCACTTCTCAGAACACGCAAGGCGTTTCCGCCATTTTTCCTATTCCACTCGACCATGTTGCTAGCCAGTTAGATGCGGTTTTCACTGATCTCAATATCGTGGCTGTGAAAGTCGGCATGTTGGCCGATTCGCAAATCATCAAAGTCGTTGCTGACAAAATTAAGCAGTACCAACCTAAGCACTTAGTGATTGACCCTGTGATGGTCGCGACAAGTGGTGACCTTCTTCTAGAAAACTCAGCTATCACGACGCTAAAACAAGAGTTGATTCCGCTGGCAGATATCATTACTCCTAATTTACCTGAAGGCGCAGCATTAACAGGCAAGCCAGTACCTGAAAGCGAAGCTGAAATGCAGGGCATGATTGAAGACCTGCGCGCACTAGGTGCTAAAGCCGTTCTCTTGAAAGGTGGCCACCTAGAGAAGGATGAGAACAGTAACGATCTACTGATTCTGCCGACTACCTCTGCCTTGATTAGCGCTAAGCGTTTCCCGACTAAAAACACGCACGGTACGGGTTGTACGCTTTCTTCTGCTATTGCTTCTTTCTTAGCGCAAGGCAACACGCTGTCAGAGGCTGTCGACCTAGGCAAACAATACATTTCTCGCGCGATTGCTCACGCTGATGAGTTACAAGTCGGTCAAGGTCATGGCCCTGTAAATCACTTCTTCGCTGGACACGGTAATGTCCGTTAATACGGTTGGTGTTCAGCTCAGCAATGCCTCCTTACGTTATAACGACAGTGAGCACGCGACCTTGTCTGGGTTGTCGCTTAGCCTAAACGCGGGTAAGTGGACGGTATTGCTGGGTCGAAGTGGTTGCGGGAAAACCACCGTATTGCGTTATCTGGCAGGTTTGCTGGACGATAAGGTGGAGTGGCAGGGCACATTGGCAACGTCTGATGAATTACCTTTAACGGATCGCATCGCTTACATGGCGCAGCAAGATTTGTTACTGCCGTGGCTATCGGTCATCGACAATGTTTGCCTGAGTCATCGTTTTCAAAATCCAGCTTCTGATAAAGCAGTGCAAACTAATCAAGCACTCGAGTTGTTAGCTGCGGTTGGTTTGGCTGATTATGCGAATGCGATGCCGGATCAATTGTCTGGTGGTATGCGTCAGCGTGTTGCTTTGGCTCGCACTTTAATGCAAGACAAGCCTGTGGTGCTGATGGATGAGCCGTTCTCTGCGCTCGATGCGGTAACGAGACACAAACTACAGAGCTTAGCGTGTGAACTGCTAAAAGGTAAAACCGTTGTGTTGATCACCCATGATCCACAAGAAGCAGTGCGCTTGGCGGACAATTTGTATGTGTTGCAAGGCACACCTGCGAATGCTCAGTCTTTATCTGTGCCTAACACCGCGACACCACGAGTGTTAGATGGTGAATGTGCTGAGTTACAACAAGCGATCTTAGATCAGTTGGAGCGTGACTATGAATGATCTAACGCGAAGCGAAGCTGTAGCTCGTTCAACTAACGCACAGACTACCACTACACGCGATCGTCAGATGAATCCTGTTGTTCGTTTGCTTATCAGCAGTGCTGTGATTCTCGGTTTATGGCAGTTAGTTGTGGTTGTCTTCGAGATGCCGAGCTTCATTCTGCCAGCGCCAGCAGAAGTCTTTTTAAAGCTGATTGAACGCTACGATGTGTTACTCAAACACACATGGGTGACTGCGCAAGAGATCTTACTTGGCTTGCTGCTTGGTTTATCGATGGGGCTATTTTTCGCTCTGCAGATGTTGATGTTTGATCCGCTAAAGCGTTGGCTATTGCCTATCTTAATTGCTAGCCAAGCGATCCCCGTGTTTGCGATTGCTCCAGTATTGATGCTGTGGCTAGGTTATGGCATCGCCTCAAAAGTGGTGATGGCGGCGATCATCATCTTCTTCCCTGTGACCACATGTTGCTACGACGGCCTACGTAACACACCGACAGGCTATCTCGATCTTGCCAAGACGATGGGTGCATCGAAATGGCAATTGCTCCGCCATATCCAACTGCCTGCCGCATTGCCAACCTTAGCGTCTGGCATTCGTGTAGCTGTGGTGATTGCGCCAATTGGTGCGGTCGTCGGGGAGTGGGTTGGTTCGAGTGAGGGGCTGGGTTACCTAATGCTACAGGCCAACGCACGCATGATCATTGATGAGATGTTTGCTGCCTTGTTCATCTTGGCGGTGCTGTCTATCTCGCTCTACTTCGTTACAGATAAATTACTCAAAAAAGCTATCCCTTGGGAAAACCAATGATGGCTTCGCTCAACATAAGAATAATATTCAAAAGGAAAGGTTAACCGTGAAAAATACAAAATTGATAGGTGCAGTGGCACTGCTTGCTTCGCTAGTTTCAGGTCATGCTTTAGCGGACTCTGAACAAAAGAAACTGACACTGATGTTGGATTGGTTTGTGAACCCGAACCATGGTCCAATTGTTATCGCTCAAGAGCGTGGCTACTTTGCTGACCAAGGCTTAGACATTGAAATTCAAGAACCAGCAGACCCAAGCACGCCAGCAAAATTGGTTGCGGCAGGTAAGGTCGATTTAGCGGTAACTTACCAACCAAGTTTAACCATGGATGTGGCTGCGGGTCTTCCTTTAGTTCGTGCATCAACCCTTATCGCGACGCCACTAAACACACTAATGGTACTGGATAACGGCAAGAATGATTCGCTAGCGGATCTGAAAGGCAAGAAGATCGGTATTGCGATTGCGGGTAACGAAGAAGCGACTATCGGCACTATGTTAGCGCAAGAAAACGTTGAGTTTACCGACGTGCAAACCATCAATGTGGGTTGGGCACTTTCATCTTCATTGGCATCAGGCAAGGTAGATGCAATCTGGGGTGGCCTACGTAACTTCGAAACTAACCAGTTAGCACTTGAAGGCTTTAAAGCAAAAGCGTTCTTTCCAGAAGAGCACGGTGTGCCAGCTTACGATGAGCTGATCTTTGTTGCGAACGCAAAGCAGCACGACGATGAAGCGATCAAAGCGTTCAATAAAGCATTGGAACAAGCAACGACTTACATCGTGAACCACCCACAAGAGTCATGGAGCGAGTTTGTTGCGTATTCACCAGATACGTTGAACAACGAGCTTAACCAACGCGCATGGAATGACACGCTAACTCGTTTTGCACTTCGCCCTTCTGCTGTTGACCTGAAACGTTACGACGATTACGCACAGTTCATGTTCGACAAAGGCATCATCAAATCACTACCAAAAGCCGCTGACTACGTACCGACTTTTGACTAAGGAATCTCATGAAATACCAAGAATTAATCCAAGCCTGTCAACAAGATTGGCAAGACTACACAGAGCATGATTTTGTTAAAACGCTAGCAAACGGCACGCTCGCTCAACCATGTTTTCTGCATTATCTGAAGCAAGATTTTCTGTTTCTAAAACAGTATGCTCGCGCTTATGCGTTGGCGATTTACAAGGCAAAAACACTGGCGGATATGCGTCGTGCACTGCCAAGTGTTCATGCTTTATTAGATTCTGAAATCTCTCACCACGTGACTTACTGTGGTCAGTGGGGTTTAACTGAATCTGACCTAGAAAACGAACCGGAAGATTTCGGTACAGTTGCTTACACGCGCTACGTTCTGGACGCGGGTATGACGGGTGATCTTGTCGATCTTTATGCGGCACTGGCTCCGTGTTCCATTGGTTACGCTGTGATTGGTAAAGCGCTGTTAGAAAGCAGCGATACTGTATTAGAAGGCAACCCATACGCAAGTTGGCTGCAACTGTATGGCAGTGAAGAGTTCCAGTCTGGCGTGGCAACGGGCGCGGAATACTTCAATCAGCTGCTTGCTGAAATTGATATCAACAGCGAGCGCGGTCAGAACATCGTTCATATCTTCAAAACCGCAACGCGTATGGAAGTGGCTTTTTGGCAGCAAGGGCTGAACGCTCTTAATGATTCAACAGCGGCTTAAAAGCGACTTTAACGAATAAGGATTTCCCCATGCTAACTGAACAAATCATCCAATCGTTGCGCGCAGTACGAGAGCAAAAACCACTGGTTGTGAACATCACCAACTACGTCGTGATGAACAACACAGCTAATGCGTTATTGGCGATTGGCGCTTCGCCTATCATGGCACACTCACAACAAGAACTGGCTGAGATGATGTCTTTCTCTGGTGCGCTTGTGATTAACATTGGCACGCTTGATAGTGTTTGGACGCCAAGAATGCGCTTCGCGGTCGAGCAGGCTAACGCGAATAATAAGGTTGTGGTTCTTGACCCTGTGGGTTGTGGCGCAAGTACGCTACGTACTGAGACTTCTCGTGAAATTGCACGTTTAGCCAACAAGCTAATCATTCGTGGTAACGCGTCTGAGATTATCGCGCTAGCGGGTGAGCAAGCGCAGAGCAAAGGCGTTGATGCACTAGATAGCAGTGACGCGGCATTAGGCGCTGCACAGTGCTTAGTGGCTGAATACGGCGCGAATGTGGTTATTTCTGGTGAGACGGATTACGTTGTCACGAAAGACAGTGTTGTGACGTTAAACAATGGTCATCCAATGATGCCTTATGTGACAGGCATGGGTTGTACCTTAACGGCATTGACGGGCGCTTTCGCGGCTGTCGGTGATGACAGTGGTTTGGCGGCTGCGGCGGTATTAGGTGTGGTTGGCGAAAT
>NZ_JADDYK010000055.1:15136-106990 GCF_015163615.1 Vibrio sp. OPT18 | reverse complement strand
CGTGGCGGAGAACTCACGTGGCCCAGGTAGCTTACAGATGAACTTGCTTGATGAACTGTATCAACTCGATGAAGAGACACTGATTCAACGCTTGAAGATTCAGTAGGTTTAATCTAGTTCTAAGCTCAAAACTGATAGTTCGAAGTTAATAGCTCTTAATTTAAAGCTTTTAACTAAAAGAAAGCCCCCGACACTTATGTGTAGGGGGCCTTTTGTTTGTGACTCAGAACCGTGTCAGCTGTGATAAAGCAGCTTATGCTAGGTTCTAAAACGATTCACTTGGCTTTCTAGGTGGTGAGCAACTTCGGTTAAGTCGCTCGCTGCACCTGAAATGCTGCTGACCGACTCTTGGTTGCTTTGCGCGATGGTATTGGCACCTTGCGCATTTTCACCCAGTGATTTGGTTAAGCAATCCTGCTCATCGACGGATGTCGCGATTTGGCTGTTGGCCTGATTCAAATCTTGGATGTGTTGGTTAATCACATGCAAGTTCTGAGAAGCTTGTTGCGCCTGAGTCGAAGCATCAGAAACCGTGCTGTGACTCTCTTTGATCGATTCGAGTGCGTCTTTAGCGCCACGCTGTAGCGAGGTGATGAGTTCGTCAATCTGACTCGCAGAATCTTGAGTTCGCTTAGCGAGCGTTCTTACTTCATCGGCTACGACGGCAAATCCACGACCTTGTTCACCCGCGCGAGCTGCTTCAATAGCCGCGTTCAATGCCAGTAGGTTGGTTTGCTCAGAAACGCCCTTGATTACTTCAAGAATGGCACCAATGTTCATCGACTCTTTGTGTAGGTCCGTCACTTTCTGGCTGCTGACCTGCATGCTTTCATCGGCACTGCCAATTTCGTGCAGTGTTTTATCTACTTCTTTGAGTCCCATAGCGACATTCTCGGTTGCTTGGTTGGCAACTTGAGACGCGTGGTTAGCACTTGCCGCAATTTCTGATGTGCTTGAAGCCAATTGATCAACGGCAGAAGAGATATTGATCATTTCATTGTTCAACTGTGTTGCGTTGGTCGAGCTGTTGTTTGTCACTTGATTGAGTGACTCCGACATCTCACCAATGCGCACGCTAGAACGGTTCACTTGACCAACAATATCGCGCAGAGATTCAATGGTGATCTCCATATTAGTCAGCAGTTCACCAATCTCATTCTTGCTCTCAATGTTCACTTCAACATTTAAGTTGCCCTGAGAAAGCTCGTTGGTGATCTGTTTAACCTGCGCGATGCCCTTGGTGATAGAGCGAGTCACCAACACGGCGCTCGTCATACCAATAACTAAGGCCACACCCGTCAGCAATATGATGATTTGTATTGAACGCTTTTCACTGGCTTGCAGTACTGGTGTGAGCGCTTGTTTCTGGTGCTCGAGAATACTTTGAGCATCCGCGACCGCAATCGCTAAGCTGTCACCAATAGAGGCGAGGGTAGCGGTTCTTTGCGTGTTCTCAATCATCTGTTGATGAACTTGCTCAAAGCCTTTTGCATACGCTTCGCGTTGGTTCGAGAAGTCCTCAATCAGCTCACTTTGATAAGGCGATGATTTGAGAGATTCAATGTCGCCTTCAATACCTGGTAGCGCGTATTCAAAGATATCTTTACCCGCTTCATAGGTTTTGAGGTCGTTGTTGTTTGAGTAACTGAGCACAGTGATCTTGGCTGCGAGGAAGTTCTCCATCAACATGCCTGCGTATAAGCTCGCGTTTGGATCGTTGTTATTGTAAGACTCATACAGCAAGCTCTGAGCTGCTTTCAGTGCGTTGGTTTCTCGTTTGACCATCTCAACGTTGACCAGTTGGTCAATGAGGAGCTCACTCTGTTTCATTGACCCATAAGCCACATCAAACGCCGCCACGCTGTCTTGCACTAATTGCAGGCTAGCTAGGCTATCGGTTTTGCTGGTGGACTGGATTAAGTTGTTGAGAAGATCATCAATCGCAAGTTTGCTTGATTGATAATTCGTTTCGTACTGTTCATCCAATGACTCTAAGTAACGTTCAGAAGCTAAACGCATCTGAAGAAAGTGCACTTGAATGTTGCTTGATAATGTCGCTTTTTGGCTGAGTTCGCTGTATTGGCTAAAGCCGTTCGACAAGGTTTGGATACCTTTGTAACTCACAAAGCCTGAAATGACGAAAAAGAGCAAGCAGATGGCATAACCCAGCTTGATCTTGAGCGCTATAGAAAGGTGGCGCATAACTATCCCTATATTTACCTGATTCCTTCACAGCGGAGTATTTCATAAAACAGCGTTCTGGGCATGCTTGAAGTGAATACTTTGTGTAATAAGTAACGCTTTAGTTAAAAAGTTCAGGTTTTTCGGCATGCTTTCAACGAGTTGCGTATTTGATGGTGCGTGTGTCATTGAGCTAATTTAGTATTAACTTCCATGCACATGATGCGATTTGTCGGTAAAATGGTGCAACGCCAATTTTAGATATCGACTCCAAAGGTACGAAATGAACCCTTATAAGCTCTACTTAGTAACGGATGACCAACAAGATTTAGAAACGCTTAAGTTCGTGGTTGAACAAGCGGTTGCAGGTGGCGTTACTATGGTCCAAGTAAGAGAAAAACATGGGGACGTAAGAGCCTTCATTGAACGAGCACAAGCGGTTAAGTCGATTTTGGCAGGCTCAGGTGTACCGCTGATCATTAACGATCGGGTAGACGTTGCATTGGCTGTCGACGCCGATGGTTTGCACTTAGGGCAATCGGATATGCCTGCAGAGTTAGCCCGTCAGTTGATTGGCCCAGACAAGATTCTTGGTCTGTCGATCGAAACTGAGCAACAGCTTCAAGAAGCCGATAGCTTGCCGATCGATTACATTGGCCTCAGTGCGCTTTTTGCCACACCGACCAAGACGAATCTAAAGAAACATTGGGGTTATGAAGGCATTCAAATGGCTTTGGAAACAACGAAGTTGCCGATTGTGGGTATCGGTGGAATCAACGAGTCGAATATTCCACAGTTGGTTAACACAGGTATTCATGGATTGGCCTTGGTATCAGCGATATGTCACGCAGAAAGCCCAAAACAAGCGACGCAGGATCTGCTATCTCTGATGGGAGAGTGAAAAGGGGAGTAGATACTAGAAAACAAATGACGTTGGTCATCTGTTTTCTAGTGAAAGCACAAGCACGGAGTTGTGCTACATGTGTTTACCGATGGAGTATTTAAGGTGCTCTATCTAACACATCGCTTGGTCTACTGAATGCACAGAGCAACCGTGCCGATGACCATAAGAACGATCGCAGCGTACCAACCGTATTGTGCAGTTTTATCAGCAACAAACACCTTAATGTAGTTGATCTCTTCATGCGCCATTGCGATGAAGTCCGTGTAGTTAATCGACAACTCACGGCTAGCTTCTTTCAGGTCTTGTTGAAGCTTGTTGAAAGACTCATCGATGAAGCTCTTTGTTTCCGAAGCAGACGGAGTAGCAGTTAACGCTAGGCTATTCCAAACCGCCATACGCGATTCATATTCGCTTTCACTGACACAATTAAGTACGCGTAAATCATACTCTCGTTTGTTACGCTCTTTACCCATTTTCTCAGGGCAAATATTTCTTAAAACGTTCACGACAAATTTTCCAAAAGGTTCATTTAGATATAAAAAAGCACTCAAAGAGCGCTCATAAACTGGGTGCGAATTAATATTCAAAAAGTGATCTATTTGAAACCGATATAAGCAACTGCAAGGCTGAGCGCTTATCTGGGAGATTTGAAGTTGAGTCAGTGGTGTTAAAGAGCGATTTGGGCTTGTCTATATTCGTTTGAAAAGACAAACCCGTTGGGATCGCATAGTAGTTATGTCACTTTGGGACATCAACTAGGGTGTTTTATCCACACGACAAAGATATTTATCGGCAAGATAAGCAGAAATGAGGTAGCGGTGGTGGGTTCCATGCCGATATTGAATCTATGAATTGACGATGTTTTGAAAATAGAGGAGTTTTCGAAAACAGAGGTGCTTTCAAAAATACAGGAGGCTAGTTAGCCTGCCATTGATTGTATTGCAGTGAGTGTCCCTTAAGCTGCTCGATAAGACTGGTGAGAACTGGGCCATTGATATGGCTGCGAGAAACTAAACATCCCACTGGAGTAATCCAACCACCATGCTCGTGCGAAACAGGCAACGCCACAAGATCGCCTTTTTGAATGCCTTCCATCACCATCATCTCGGGCACATTCGCCCACCCTACGTTCTGTTCAACGAGATCAACAATGGTCTTGTGGTTGTTGGCATACCAAAGCATCGAGCTAATACCGTAGGTGAACCACAGTTCGCGCTGCTTTGAGCTGCGATGCACACATTGGCGATAGCGTTTGAGGTCTGAATCTTGTACTACCGACATTTGGCTGAGTTCATGAGTGGCAGAGCTAACGGTTAGGAAACGCGCTTGGCCCAGCAAGAAGAAGTCCATATCGACCTTAAGTTCGCCGTCCGCGTAAATGATGCCAATCTGTGCTTTTCCGCGTCTTACGAGGTCTTCCACATCGAAGGTTGAGGCCGTAATAATATCGAAGTGCGTGATTGGGAACTGATCGGCCAGTGAGCTGATTATCTTAATGAAATTCTTATCTATGATGCTTTCATCAACCGCAATGATCAGTTCGTGCTCATCTTCTTGTGTGAGCGATTCTACTTTTTGGTCGAAGTACTTTTGTTGGTCGAGAATCGACTTAGCGACAGGTAATAACGCTTTACCTGTGTTGGTCAAAACGGGGATGTTTTTCTCTCGGTTAAACAGCTCTTGGTCGATGGCTATTTCGAGATTCGCGATCGACTGGCTGACTCCAGACTGAGCGCGTTTCAGTTTGCGAGCGGCGGCAGAGAAAGAGCCACTTTCACACACAGTGACGAAGACTTTTAGTTGCTCAAAACTGTACATGTTATTTCTCGGTCAATTCAAAATGTGGTACATACACTTAAGCTATCACTAATCGTGATGGCTGTTAACTTTCTCTTATTGTTTTCGGTGACATAATTTCGGCTAACCCACCATGTAATAAATAGCTATAGGAATGTATGAGTACGTTAGAGAGAGTTTTCCACTCGGTATTGTTTGAAGTATTGGCCGTCACACTGTCAATTATAGGTTTAGCGATATTTACTGATCACGATGTGAATGCACTATCAGGAACCATGATAGTTGTTGCGACTATCGCAATGATTTGGAACTACTGTTTTAACCGTATTTTTGATCGTTATTTCACGGGTGAAAAATCAAAGCGTTCGCTTAAGTTACGTGTTTTTCACGTCGTGCTATTTGAGGCTGGCTTGTTGATCGCGACGATCCCTGTGATGGCATACTTACTTAACGTTGGGTTATGGCAGGCATTTTTGATGGACATCGGCGTGACCATTTTTATTACCATTTACGCGTTTGTGTTTAATCTGATTTATGACCATGTTCGAGCATTCTGGGTACGCAGAGGGGAGCTAGCCGTTCAGTAATCTACCAAGTCAGTAAACACTATTTTGGCCACTAACCGTTTGTTTATTCGTTATTTTGACGGAGATATTCGGTTAGTAGGCCTAGGTAGCCCATCGTTTGTTCTGCTATCTTAAATAAGGTGATAATTTGAGTTCTTGAAATAACAGATTAAGAGGAAAGGATGCCAGATACCTCTCAGATAATGACAGTGGTAGATAAGAAGGAAGTCGAGCTGTTTGCGGAACTGTTCAAACATATCGATGGTGAAATCTACACCTTGTTACGCAGTGCCAAAATCCCCAATGACATTCTCACCAGCAATGACCATTACGATTATCTCCCAGAGACCACCATAAAAAATGTGGTCAAGATTATGGGGGAGTCGGCGTCGAGAGAAGAGTTTTCGTTGTTTATGTGGAGCTTTTGCAAGCAAACCTATGTGCCAAGGTTTGTGGCTAAGCTAAGCCAACAGGATTCATTGAAAAGTGCACTAGACCAATTTGGTGAGCAGTTGAAGCTCATATCCAATGGGGCGAATGTCTATACCAAGCAATCCGGAGGCAAGTGGTGGTTTGTTCGCGAGAAGCCGTTTACTAACGCGCCTTGGTTTAAGTTCGCTGAACTGTTCTCTGTCATTTTCATCAACGAGCTGCTTTCAGTATTAACGCAAGGACGTTGGAAGCCGTCTGAGGTTGGCATTCAAAGTGGCGATCTCGAATGTTTTCAATCTCTTCCGCAAATGGGCACTGCTCAGTTTTATACACAGAGACCCGTTACTGCCTTTGAAATTCCAGAAGAAATCATGCTTGCGCCGATTGTTTTACCCAAAATTGCTCAAGTATTAGATCTCACTAAGCCTTTACCTAGCTCATTTCTGAGCGCTTTTAAGCTTGTTATAAAACCTTATCTCACGATGGGGAAACTGCCAATTAGCTTGGCATCTGAGATTCTGAATATTCATGTTAGGACGATCCAGCGTCGGTTGGAAAGTGAAGGCGTGGTCTACAAAACCTTGATTGAAGAGATGGTTCTTGAGCAGGTCTTGGAATTGCTAGAGCAGTCCGATCTATCGATCACGCAAGTGGGTGCGAAGATGGGGTATTCCGATTCTTCCCACTTTACCCGAGCGTTCAAACGACAGATGAACATGACGCCAAGACAGTACCGAAAAGAGCACAGCTAACGCCGGTAAGCAGCAGTACCAAGCTACCAGTAAGAGCTTCGGCAATAACCGCTCCGCAGCGAAACTCTAGCCAGTAAGTAAAAATTCCAGCCAGTAAGCAGAAACCGTAGCCTGAACGCATAATTATTTATTGTCACCAAATGGCCATTTATCAACCTTGAACACTGGCAGTATCACTACTAAGTTATTGAATGTGGATGAGTTGTTTTTGCCTCGATTTTTTTCCCGGAATTTTGATTAGATTTTTGTGATTATCGCGGCTGACAAAAACACCTTTGAAACCTCAATGCACTCATTAGTAGTTACGGAATCGTTATGGGAAGTGGACTCCACTCATAAACGGAATCAAGGTGTATAAATGAAAAATGCAGGCTTAAAACTCTCTGTTGTTGCTCTTTCGTGTTCATTTGCTCTATCTGCAAATGCGGCATCAACGTTATTTACCAATGTTGATATTTTCAATGGTACAGAAAACAAACTTTACGAAGATCATCACGTACTGGTTGAAGACAATCTAATCAAACAAATTTCGGCAAACCCAATTGAAGCCCTTGAAGCTAAAGTGATTGATGGCGAGGGCAAGACGTTAATGCCCGGCTTAATCGATGGCCATGCTCACGTTATGATGAACTATAATTTTGGTGACATCGAAACCAATAAAGATCTCACCGACATCTCTATTCATGCAACGCAAGTGGCTAAGCGCTACTTAGATGATGGTTTTACAACCGTCCGTGATATGGGCGGACCTGCTTTCGGTTTGGCTCGCGAAATTGAGAGTGGCAATGTCGTTGGTCCTCGAATTTATCCGTCTGGCGCATTTATCTCTCAAACATCAGGTCACGGTGATTTCCGAGATAGAAGTGATCCCGGTTTCACGCCTAATTTGGTAGGGGATATTTCTAACTTCGAAAGAATGGGCATTGGCGCTGTAGCCGATGGCGTGCCTGAAGTACTCAAAGCGACAAGGCTGAACTTACGCAATGGTGCGACTCAGATAAAGATCATGGCCGGTGGTGGTGGTTCATCTCGATTTGACCCGATTGATACAACTCAATACTCGGTAGACGAAACCTGCGCCATCGTTGAAGCAGCAAAAGATTGGAACACTTATGTTGCTGCGCATACATTCAATGATCGCTCGGTAAATCGTCTGCTTGATTGTGGCGTAAAAACCTTCGAGCACGGGTTCTTTATTAATGACGACACGATGAAGAGAATTGCAAAAGAGGGCGGATACGTTGTTCCACAGATGTGGGGACTATCACCAGATCTAGCAAAGAATCCACTTATGCCTGCAGAAAAACTGCCGATGGTTGCTCAGCTTCAAGAGCAGTATGGTGACTACGGTAAACGCCTACTTGAAAATAACGTGAAGGTTGTTTTTGCATCAGACTATGTAGGTGCAGACTCGGATGCCGAGAGAGCTCGTCGTTACGAAATTTACTGGAGAACAGAAGCGTTTGGTAGCAACTTCGAAGTGCTGAAACAAATGACTTCTACAGCTGGTGAAATGTTAGCGATGTCAGGTCCTAGAGGCACAACCCAAGGTAAGTTAGGTGTCATCGAAAAGGATGCCGTTGCAGATATTCTACTGGTAGATGGTAATCCACTGGAAGACATGACGGTATTAGGTGCGACCACCGAGTGGTTCGACGCTGACCCTGAATACAAGACTATCGATACGATTAAATTGGTAATGAAAGATGGCGTTGTATATCGCAACGAAATGTAATCTTTGGTTTGATGTTTAATAGTTAGGTAGGGGGAATTTCTCCTCTACCTAACGTAGTTTTACGATGTTTGTGTGAGGTAAAGTGTCATGGTCATTTTGAAGCCAATTTGTTCTCTGTTTGTATTGTGTTGTTTGTCATTTTCATTATTGGCTAGCGAAGTGAAAGTTACATACTGGGACGAGTTAGTTCCAAGCATGGAGTTGATAGAAGACCCATTTCAAAAGCTTGATCGAAATCAGATGTTTGATATGGCGACCATTGCTCGCTTTAAAGACGCGCAAACTGAAGACGGTTTTGTCGCAAGTGACGAAGCAACGCAAGAAATAATTGAAGTGACAGAGAGATTGAGAAAGCAAGACGTCGATGTTGAAGCGCTGTTTGTTGCTCGTGAGCAAATTATGAAGCAACGAGAAGCGTTAGGTTCTAAACCAAATAATGAGGTTGTCGGTAGTAAGCATCGAATCCCTGGCTATATCACTCCGATTGAAATGGACGGAACTAAAGTTACTAAGTTCTTCTTAGTGCCTTCTGCAGGAGCTTGTATCCACACACCACCACCTCCAGCGAATCAATTGGTGCTGATAGATTACCCTCAAGGTATTGAATTGGTGAGCTTAATGACGCCAGTATGGGTTGAAGGTGAGTTAACAGGGCATCAATCGAAAGAAAATGTGAATTACTCTGACGGCGCAGCCAACGTGCAGTCGGTCTATGCGATGAAAGCGGACGGTATAGAGCAGTATCAACCTTAAGCTAGCGCATCTAGTGCGCTCCAATCTCATGTTGGAAGTATTTAAATCACCCCGTGTCATCAAATGACAATTTTCAATGTGAGTAATAACTAAAATAAAACTAACTTAAAAAGCACTGGTGACATGATGAACTCAAGATTCTCTAAAATAAGTATGGCTATTGTGATGGCTGCAAGCCCAATGAGCGGCGTTGTTTACGGCGCTAACTTTGAAGGCCCAGATTCTGTTGAAAATACAATTGCAGAGCAGAAAGCACAAAAAAAATCTTGGAGGGAGTCATTAGCTGAAGATGGTTTTACATTTGGTGCGGATTACTTTGCTTTGGGGCTGACCTCAGGAGATGGGGCTGGCGGCGATAGCGTTGATGCATCGTCGGGTGTGGCTCGATTATACGGTTCATGGCATCTATTCGGAAAGGACACTCAGAACTCAGGGAGCTTAGTTTGGAAGGTGGAACATAGGCATGCCTATGGTGATACTTCGCCAAAAGGCTATTCATTCGGCCCACTTGGCTATGTCGGTTCAATTGGCCCTGCATACAGTGACCAAGGGTTTCGTGTTACGGACTTAAATTGGAAGCAAAAAATCAACGATGGCAAAGGCACTATTGTTGTCGGTTGGCAGGATGTAACGAACTACGCCGATGTTTACGCTCTAGCAAGCCCGTGGTCTGGTTTTACTAATTTGGCATTCTCGACAGGCTCTGGTGCGATGGGCTTACCTGATGATGGTGTATTGGCCCTTTCTGCTGGTCATATGTTGGGCGAAAATTTTTATGTGGTCGGTGGTATCGCGGACGCAAAGGGTAAATCAGATGATATTTTTGATGGCTTTGATACTGCCTTCGGTAGCGATGCGTCTTACTTCACCACACTGGAATTAGGTTGGACGGCTTCGCAAAAGCAGATCTATACCGATAACTTTCATGTGACTTTTTGGGACTTTGGTGACGGTACTCGTCATAGTAATAGCCTTGCTGCGGAAGGTGGCTCGGGCGTTAACTTCTCATGGAGTCAGTTCATGACTGATCAAGTGATGCCGTTTGTTCGTGGTGGTTTCTCTGAAGGAGATGTTGCCCTTTACGATAAGTCGATTTCTGTTGGTATGGGGTACTTTGGATTAGGAAAACCGACCAACAACCTTGGTGTAGCGCTAAACTGGGCGGAAGTGAATGGTGATTCTTTTGCAGCTGATGCGAAAGCAATAAGCGGTAGCACAGAGCAATGGACAGCGGAGATCTACTACAACATGCAGTTTGGTGACCATTTCCAAGTAACGCCTGACATCCAGTACATAAAGGATCCTGCATTCTCCAATGAAAGCAGCGCTTGGGTGTTTGGTATTAGAGCGAGAGTATTTATCTAACAGCTCTGCTTGTTAATCGCTGAAACGTAAAGAACAGATGTAAAAAGTGAGCCTTGATAGGCTCACTTTTTTGTCTTAGGTCTGAATCAAAAGCGGCTATGCTTTCTCGGCTTTGGGCGTATCATCAAGTGCGAAGTAGATCTTTGAAACAATAATCTCTGCGACCAAAATAGTGAATACCACAGCGAAGAACGCCACCACACCATTCCAAGGGCCTGTGAAGTCTACCTTGTCTCCAAATAAGATATTGATGGCTTCCAACATTACAAACTTAGAGCCCACCAAAATCACGTAACTGGATAAACCGCGATAAATCTTAGGTGCAGTCCCCGGTTTAGATTTGAAGTAATCTGCCAGCTTATGTTCTAAGCCGATAGACAATTTGAGTAGGAGTTGAAGCAAAATCGCAGCTGCAAATGAGATGGTGAATGATTCGATATTGACGAAGTCCCAGTATTCATCAAAAAAATTAAGAACGGTTAAATCGACGAGTACCGCAAGCGTGTATCCGACAAAGAGTCGTTGGGGCGTATTAAATCCATATACTTTTTCTATATTGCTCATCTACTTCTTCCTGAGTAAAGGGTTATAAAAAACTTAGGAGTTAATCTTATAATTTTCAAACGCTTATTGTTTTATATGCGAAACAGGTCTTAAAGTCGGCTTGGCGTATTATGGTAAGTAAGGGTTTTAAGAATGATCCAAGATAAGACTCCAATTTAGACAGAGGCGCATATGATTATTCATTTTAGAATCCAAGACGTAGAAGAACTTTGGGGATCCATCGATTTGGCAACGCTCTTGCAGTTGGAACTGAGAGCAGTATCAACCACACCGTTAACTCTCTGATTGAAATAGTTAAGTTACCAATTACACTTGAAGCATAAGTTTGAATGGAGTCAACTTAATGCTTTCACCCCAATCGCTGTATTCCTCTTCTATTGCTCTGATCTTAACTGGCCTTTTTTCATCCTCGGCCTATGCATCCAATGAATTGATTCAGAACCGCTTAGAGAAGATATTTTCTGTGTCAATTGCGCTGACTGACAGCGATGCCATTTCAATTGGCTTTGTGGATTTTGATCCTAATTCGTTTATCAACTTAAACGACAGTGGTTTTGGATCCGATAAAACCATCGATACTCGAAGCCAAGTGAGTGTGGGCTCCATCCCTTACTCTTCCGTGATTAAAACGGATGACCCTGACTTTGACCTTATTTGGTCTGTGCGAGGGTCTTATGCGCTTTCTGAACAAGATATTGAAATCTCATCAGACGTGACCTCTGACCGTCGTGTTAACCCAAATGAAGACTCGGTATTGGGCCTGTATGGCTTTTTTGGAGGGCAAAACCATTTAAACCAACATTGGTCTATCGCCTATGGCTTAGGCACTCACTTGCTCTATTACCGCAATAAATACGAATACAACAACAGCTACTCTCAAGCATTTCAATCTCAGCTAGACGGCTACGCGTTGAATACATCAGCATGGGCGCTTGTTGCAGAACCTTCAGTCAAACTTCAATACTTGCAACCAAAGGAGTGGGGCAGTTGGAATGTGTCTTCAAGAGTTCGTTACTTTTATGGAACAGGCTGGGGCGAAGCGAACGATGGCGATATCGGTAACCCAGAAGGGATGCGATTCATTAATGAACTAGAGTTTAGGCAAAATGTAGCGCTCGATGCTTGGTCGCTGAATAACCCTCAAATCCACTATAACTTAACAAGAATCGATGTCGCGGGTGATTTGACGGCTCCTTTAGATACGCACTATTACTATGAATTTGGGGCAGGATTAGTATTTGATGTGCCTTATGACTCTTACTTTTTTGACAACTTCGGGATTGGAATTAACTTCAATTATGGCAGCTCACTCAGTGGCGGTAGCTTGCTATTCTTACTCAATAATTAGCATAAGTTGTTGATCTTCAAAGTACTCATATAATTTGAATTTGTATGTGTCGTAAAATGGTAAATATCTTAATCAAAACTTAGCCATCATAGTCATTCGCCCATCACCAGAGCAAACTATGAACAAGTTAAGTTATGACCGAAAAATGCCGCTATACGTGGTGTCTGCACTTGTCCTCAATATGGCATTTAGCTTGTGGTTGCTGAGTATTGCTTCTACGCCAGCCATGGTTTTTTCGGTGTGCGCCTTGTTTTTACTTAGCACTCTGATTACCGCACGCCTTTATCGACATGAAATGGCTCAAAGTAAGAATAACTTGTCGGAAGCGATCATTGATGGTGTCGCAGGTTTTATTGTCCTCGATAGTCAATTGAGGGTTATACAAGTCAATCAACAGTTCTCTCGGGTTTCAGGTTATGCCTTTGACCAAGTTGAATCTCGTCCGATTTCTGATCTCTGTTTTATGAATAACAGCAGTCTCATTGCGACCATTACTCGCTCACTGAAGGAAAACCAGAGATGGAAAGGTGAGTTGAGTGGCGTCAGTCGACTTGGTGAGCAGTTTACCGTAAACGTTGTGGTGGAAAAGCTAACTGAAATTCTGCCGCACAATAACAAGTACGTGGTGACCTTTACGGATATTAGCCGACGCAAGATATTGGAGCGTCGATTAAGAATGCTGGTGGAAACGGATTCACTGACAGGGTGCTGGAATCGACGCCGTTTTGATAACGACTTAAAACATTATTCAAACCTGGCAGAGCGTTATGGTTACACGCATTCCTGTTTGGCGTTGATCGATTTAGATCACTTCAAGGCTATCAATGATAATCACGGCCATGACCGAGGTGATTCAGCGCTGAAAGAGGTCGCTGAACTGTTGAGAAACAATATCCGAGACACTGACATCGTCGCGCGAGTAGGCGGAGAAGAGTTCGCTATCTTGATGCCTGAAACCAATTTGGCAGAAGCGTTTGAGGCGATGTATCGATTGAAAGAAGTGATTACCAAAGGAACAACATTGAACCTGACTGTGAGCAGTGGTGTGTCTGAAATACAGGCGCAAGCCGAAGCGACCTATCGCAGTGCAGATAAGGCACTTTACCGCGCTAAAGGTAACGGGCGAAATAGAGTGTGTAGCTCTAGCCCAGACTGTGCTACTCCAATTGCCCTTGGTTAGATGCAGGCCGTGCTTGGTTGATCAATCGAGCGGAGCCTAAGCCGAGATCGAGCGTTGGTAAATCTTCGGCGTAAGGCCAGACACACGCTTAAACGCACGAGAGAAATGAGAGATGTTGGTGTAACCGAGTTGGCTAGAAATGTAGGTCAGTGTGTGGCCTTCTTCCATCAGTTCACAAGCCACAGAAAACATCAGGTTCTCTTTGATCTTTCGATAAGTGGTGTTTTCGTTCTTGAGTTTGCGTTGGAACGTTCGCACTGAAAAGTTGAGCAGCTCTGCCGCCTCTTCAAGAGAGAGGTCTTGTTCTTTCATGTACGGTTTTAGAAGCTCATAAATACTATCGGTAAAGCTGGTATGCCACTCAATAAGTGTCGGTTTTGTACTGAGGTCTTTAGACGTAAGACGGATTGGGAGTTGTAAGATCTCATCAGGAATCTGCACAGCAGTCGACGAATGATCAACAAACAGTTGGCAGTTACTTGATACCAGTGTTTTGACGACATCGATGTCATGCCCTTGCAAGCGAACCTTAGTCGGTAACCATGGTGATTGCGACAAAATGGTTATTAACTCGATGATATAAATAACAGCGAAAGCTTCGCCCCATTGAAACATAGGCGAGTTGTCTTCCGGTGCTGTGCGGCAAAACCAGCTCTGACCGTGTTCTTGGATAAACTCGACTTTGCTGCCTGGTGAATCATAGGCAAAGATTGAATTGATCTGTTTTAGTGCATCACCAATGGTTTCGAATTCGGTAAATTGATGCAAGACATTTGGGATTATTCGACGTCGAAATGCGAGTCCTAGAATATCGGTGAACCGAGAAACACCAAGTTGTGCGGATGTCAGATAAATCAAACGTTTAATCGATTCTGATGGCACGAAGTCGCTTTCTGATTCAATGAGATCAGGCGGCAAACCAGAATCTTTGAGCAAAAGGTGAAGGTCGAGACCATAGTCAGAAAAAACCTGAACCAGAATTTTGGCGTAGTTCGTTTGAATTACCGGGACTTGGTAGTGACTAGAGCTCATTAGAATACAATCCTGTATATATTGTCGCATTATTAGACGTGCATATCATTTGCAACGTTTTGTTTACTAAATCTAACCCTATTTACTTGAGTTTTCCATTACCGGGTTTATTTTTAAAGTATTAATTTTGTTGATGTTAGTTATCTAGAAGGGAGTCCCATGTCAGAAGTCAACGGGAATACGCAAGAAGCCAAGGAAGAAGTTGGCCAGCAAGAAAATGGAAAAGACAAAGTAAGAAAGGTCACCAACTACTTATTATTGTTCGTGGCGTTCATGTTGATCTTCAGTATTATTTCAGACCGCATCATTCCTATTACTGATAATGCTCGTGTAAAAGGTTATATCGTTCCAATCAAGCCTGAGGTGTCGGGTAAAGTACTCGATATTCTTGTTCAACCTAACCAACTCGTTAATCAGGGCGACAAGTTAGCCATTTTAGACGAGTCTGATTACCAAATAGCCGTACAACAAGCTGAGCAAAATTTAGAGATTGCAGGCCAAAATGTCGGCGCGCAAACCGCGAGCATTGCTTCAGCCCAAGCAAAACTCACCTCAGCGATTGTTGAAAGACAAAACACTAAACTGCAAGCTAAGCGTGTTTTAGAGATGGCCGATAAAGGTGTCGTTTCTAAATCAGATGCAGATAAAGCGCGAGCAGCATTAGCGACCTCTCGAGCGGCGGTTGTGAATGCAGAAGCTGACCTTGACCGTGCTAAGAAACAAATGGGTAAAGAAGGCGAAGAAAATAGCCAAGTGAAAGCGGCGTTGCTGGCACTTGAACAAGCTCAATTGAACCTAGAGCGCACTGTGATTACTGCACCGACACAAGGTGGTGTCTCTAACTTTAGCCTGTCTGAAGGTTTCTATGCATCAGCAGGGCAAGCAATCATGACCTTTGTTTCAACCGAAGATATTTGGATTGAAGCTTATTATCGAGAGAACAGCCTAGGTAATGTAACGGTCGGTGATGAAGTTGAAGTGGCGTTAGATTTCGCTCCGGGCAAAGTGGTAAAAGGGCGCGTAAGTAGTATCGATTGGGGTGTTGATTGGGGGCAAAATGACCAAGCAGGTAAGCTTGCTCAAGCTAGCCAACAAACGGGTTGGTTGCGCCAAACACAGATGCTTCCTATCACCATTGAATTTGATAATGAAGAAGTGACAGGCATGCTCCGAGTGGGTGGCCAAGCGGATGTGATTGTTTATAGCGGTGATAACTTTGTGTTCAACGCGATAGGCAAGGTATGGATTCGTTTGATTAGCGTATTGTCTTATGTCCGATAAGCCGATTCCTGACCAGCAAACACAGCAACGTATCCTGCGATTTACGGTCGGGGTCACGTTGGCTGTTTTCTCGGCGGCATGGATAAACTGGCCGCTTGCGTTTGTGGCGCCGGTGTTCACTGCTAAGTTCTTAATTGATAAACCAAATCTCCATAAGGAAACGGTCTACGAATTGCTCTTGGCCGTTGTGGTGACAATGGGGTTAGGTTTATTGCTGTCGCGAGGAATTACCCATTACCCAATCCCATTGCTGATTTTAGTGGGGCTAATGATGCTTTGGGGCTACTACTTGTTTGTCGACCCAAAATGGAACCTGTTCGCCACCATACTGTTGATTGCGGTCTTGATGTTGCCATTCATGGCGATTGATAACCCTGGCGTTTCAGTAATGCTGGCCTCTGGCTTAGCGACCTCTGGTGTGGTTTCAGTCATGCTTTTTGCGTTAGTGCATGTGTTTTTCCCTGAGCCTAAATCGGCGTTCTCTGGCTTCGCTGCTGCTCCACTCGAAAAGAAACAGCGTTGGTATGCGGCCTTTAGAGCGATGATTATTTCCTATCCAGTGGTGTGTTTTTTCTTTATTTTTCAAATATCTGAAGCTTTGTTGACAATGATGTTCATTGCGTTGTTATCGTTGATGATTACGTCAGAGAAGTCGATAAAGTTGAGCGCTTTTCTGGTGATAAGTAACGGTATCGGGGGATTGCTGGCGATTGCTGCTTTTTCAATTCTTTCTATAGTACCCAACATTGTCTTCTATTCTTTGTTTATAGGACTTATTGCCATTCTTATGGCTACCCAGATCTACACGGTTCCCGAAAAAGCACCTATTTTCGCCACTGCATTTAGTACGTTGCTCGTACTTGTTGGTAGCACATTGATGAGCTCCGGTGACATCGATAGCAACACCCTTATACGCATATTCCAATTAGTGTTAATTGGCATATATATGATTTTGGCTTCTCTATTCCTAGAAACACGGAATTGGAAGTTCCTACAAAATCAGCCTTAATTTTGTCTAACAAGGACGTCTCATGAAGTTAACCGATGATTTTTCAAAACAGGCGATAGACGCTGCCATCAAGATCGCAGCGATTGCCATGCTCGTGTATTGGTGTTTTTCGATTTTGCGCCCATTCATTCTTTTGGTGATATGGGGGGCGATCATTGCGACTGCGTTGTATCCAGTGGCGGTCGCAATTTCAAATAAAACCGGGATGTCGAAAGGTAAAGCCAGTGCATTGCTGAGCTTTATTGGTGTGATTCTTCTATTTATTCCTTTGGCGGCGCTTTCTTCTGGTATCTACACCAGCGCGACTGACCTGATGACAGGGCTTCAAGATGGCACATTGTCATTGCCTAAACCGAAAGAGTCCTTACAAGATATTCCATTAATAGGGGAAAAGGTTTATTCAACCTTGGTTGCCGCCTCCAACAATATTGAAGGCACTTTCATAAAGTATGCGGACGAACTTAAACAGTTCGCGACGAAAGCGGCTTCTGTTCTTGGCTCATTAGGTGGTGGCTTTATTCAGTTCATTATCTCTACCATCATTGCTGGTGCATTCATGAGTAATGCCGATAAATGCAAAACCGGCGTGACTCACTTAGTGGCGCGTTTAACGGGCGGTAAAGGTGAAGAATTGGTAGAGCTCTCTAAATCCACCGTGCGAAGTGTTGTGCAAGGTGTGATTGGTGTTGCTGTGATTCAATCCATGATGTCGGCAATCGGTTTGGTGATTGCAGGCGTTCCTGCGGCTGCGTTTTGGGCACTAGCTGTGCTGCTCATTGCGATAATCCAACTTCCACCGATTCTTGCTCTATTACCTGCGATCATCTACATGTTCAGCGTTGAATCGACACTGGCGGCGAGCTTGTTCTTAGTGTGGTGTATTTTGGTGAGCGGCAGTGACGCTATCTTGAAGCCAGTACTGCTGAGCCGTGGCTCTCACATTCCAATGTTGGTTATTCTATTGGGCGCGCTGGGCGGCATGGCGATGTCAGGCATCGTCGGTCTGTTTGTCGGTGCTGTGATACTGAGTTTAAGCTATGAGCTTATGATGGCGTGGCTTGGACTTGAAGAGAAAAACCAAGAAGAAACTGAGGAAAAACCTGCAGAGGTCGAGGAAAAATAGATGAAGCCAGTCTCTAAAGACGACAACTTCTACTTCTTATTCTATGCACTGTTGGTGTTGTTTTTTGGTTGCGCGGTGATGCAGCAGTTTTATCCGCAAGGCCAAAAAACAATCCTATTTCTTATCATTATTACGTTGGCGAGTTCAATCGCAGGTATTCATAAAGAGCGAGCCTTGTATCGCTCTTGGTACGGACTGTTATTGATTACGGCGCTCGTGTCTGGTGTGTTTTCGTTTTTGGAAGGTTATAACCTGTCGATAGTGACGCTATCGGCGCTGGCTGTGTTTTTGTTTTCACACATTTACTCAGCGTTGAAGCAGGTGATGAAAGCAAAAACGGTGACGCCTAATCACATCATCGGCTCAATCTGTATCTACTTGTTGTTAGGGTTTGCTTGGTCGACCATCTACTTGTTAATTTTAGAGATCTTTCCGAATGCCTTTAACGGGTTAGAAGAGCAAGTCTGGCTGACAAACTTGTTCAATGCGATGTACTTTAGCTTTATCACCTTGACTACGGTTGGTTACGGCGACATATCACCAGCTCTGCCTATTGCTCAGTTCTTCGTTTTTATGGAATCCATTATCGGCAGCTTTTACTTAGCTATCATGGTGGCGAGTTTGGTGAGCATTCGACTTGCACAGTCTCAGTCCCAATAGAGCATTTACAAATAATAGAGCACATACAAACAAGCCCGACAATTGCCGGGCTTGTTCTATTTTATGAGCTTCAAAGTCTGTCTAAGTTTGAACTCTTTGTGGGCGATGAACCTTAAGCTTCAGTACCTTGAATCTTCTCTAATTCAGCAATAGTCGTTTGCGATACAAGCTGACCATCCATGTAATAGGTAACGTTTTGACCGTCTTTTATGCCCGTTAGAGTCGCTGTTTCACCAGAGGTATAGACGATGTCCATTTGAATTGTGTTTTCGTCAATCTTAATCATCTCACCCGTTTCAATGGTGCGATTGTTTGAAATTGGGCCTACAGGGGCTTCTTTCAGGCTTGGGTCTAGGTCGTCGTTCACTTCGAAGTGTGTATCTGTTTTTGTATCAAATACGTGTGGCGAACCGCTGATAGGGTTTTTACCTGTCCAAAATTCAAGTGAGTTGAATACGACATAGTCTGCAGCGGTAGTAATACCGTATACAGGCGCTAATAAGAAGTTTACACCTGCACGAGCATAGCGGTTATCGACAACTTCAACGTTAAATTTCATCACTTTCCCTGTTACGGCGTTACTACCGATACAACCAGTTAGCGCAGAAGCCAAAACCGTTAGTCCTACAATTTTAAGTGCAATCTTTTTCATTTTAGTACCTGTATAAGTTAGAAGTCTGTTTCGTTGGAACAGGTGTAGTATGGTTTTTATTCGATGGTCAGTTTTACCATTTAGCGCCACTGACGATATAAAATGCACTCGGACTTTTGGTATAAAGCTAGGTATAAAACTGGGCACAAAAAAAAGCGCGACCTAATAGGGCGCGCTTTGGGGTATTTAGATAAGTCGTAATGAAAACAACCACTCCAATATAGAATTACTTCATCACGTAGGTATAAGCCGATACGACAAGCCAGCGGAAAAATCGAAATAAAAGGGTGGTGGCTTTAAAGGCAAACTTGGCAATGGATACCATTGCTTCTGCACCAATGCTTACACACTTATGCAAATCGGATTCTTTGTATTCTGAATAGGTCATCTGTTTTCTCATTTCTCGCGGTTTTCTTTCATATGTAAGTAACGACTCCTGTCTGGCGATATACCCTGAGCGCGTAATGTACGAACTTTCGCCGATAGAGATTTACCATTTCATGCCATATGGATTAATAACTAGGCAAAAGGTAAAGAGTTGGGAGAATTTAACGGCATAGCGAGGTGTAACTGATCAAGTTACCGAAAAACGAGGGTAATAGTGGTATGATCGCTGGCTCAGCACCATAAGTGATAAAGAATAGGAAACAGAATGACTCACCTTACCGAACAGCAAGAAGCTGCAATGGCGACGTTTAAGGAAAACTTACACCTTCCAAACGGTGGTTTTCATAAACTGATTATCGAGCTAAGTAAGGAGTATCAGTTGCCTTTCCAAAAGGTGCGTGCGGTTTTAAAGAAAGCTCAAAAAGACGTTGAACGACAAATACGAGAAGACTTTACCAGCGTTGATGACACAGTACTGAGCCAAGCGAATTGGGTAAATATCATTAAGTCGAAGCTTGTTGAGTTAGCGGAAGAAAACCAAACGGTCATGGATAAGCTGCAACAAAACCTGAAGTATCAAAAAGTGTTGTCGGCAACCGAGGGTTCAATCGCAAGCGAAGACGAACGTGACGAGTTGATTGAAGAATTGATTCAAGCTTATGAGAAAGAGGTGTTCAAACCGTTATTGGCGATGCTGCATACAACAAAGCTGTATTGGAAGTTAATGCTGGTGGATGAGACATGTAAGATGAATGAGGAGAATCGTGAGAAATTCAGTGATTACCCTCAACACATGCAAGCTGCAGAACACTTATATACTCTTGATCAGAAGTTAAGGTCGATGCCGTTAACTTATTAGTCCATGAATGCACTGATAATGACTCATTGGTGATTCAGAGTTCGATATAAGTTGGTTTCGATAGAAGTACGATAACCTAGCTAGCGTTAGCCGCGTGTGAAATGCAAAAAGGCTAGGTTTCTGATCTGTTTTACTTCTACTCTATTTTGTTCTGCTAGAGCGAATTGAGGGTGACATCTTTTACATCTTTGGGACTAGATGGTGTTTCTTTTGTAGCCTTTGGGAAATGCTATAGGAGTGTGAAATGTCCTAGGGTGTTTCCGTTGCCTGAAACGATAGTTCCGATGCTTTCTCGTTCATTAAATTCAAAGTCGATGAGATAACTGTGATGTTGTAGCTTGGGCAATATGTGGCGGTGGAGTATATCGCTATTGAGCTGTCGAATCTCGGTGACCCATGAAATCTCTTCTTTGTGTAAGTCTATTTTAATCTTGAGCATTTATTACCTTTTAGTTTATTGACTGTTTTTTCGCGTGATAGTTGGTACCAATGGGTTTGTCGTGTTGTTCTGCGTGACATAATTGTGCCTTGTGTTTATTACATTTGTATTTAAGTGATCGATCTATTCTGACTTCGCTGACAAAAGAGCAAATGACGAATAGAACGGTAGTAGGATCGAATTTAAAAGCTATTGAATGACTATCTGGGTGAAAGCTGACGCAGAGATGGTGTAACGAGGGAATCGAGAACTGTCTATGTGGAACTTGGACTTACTTTAGCATTAACAGCTCTATAGATTAGAGCCAGGTGGCGAACTATACGCCTAGTTTTTAAAATTACAACCCTATTTTCAATTAAATTAAAAAATATTTTTGAGTGATTTGCCATAGCTTATTGAAGGTTAAATGAGCGAAGGTCAGGGAATTGACCATGATCTCTGACTGAGACTTAGCTTTGCGTCTGTTCGTATTCATTATCATTAGTGGTTTAAATTAAAACGGCAAATCTACTGAAGATTAAGTGGCTGTTATATATCATCTTTACATTGTAAATTACAAATCGTAACTTTTGGGTCAAGTGTTGTGATTGCAGGGCTTGAGGGCTTTGTTTACACTTAATGCTTATGGATATATTAGTCGTATTTACCCTTTATCTGATCTACGGTTTGGCTTTCTTCGCCATCGGTTTTTCTGTTGTCTTTAGAAACTATAAAAACAGCCAGATCAGTATCTCCAAACTTCTCCCGATCCTTGCCATCTTTGGCTTTGTTCATGGTGTTCATGAATGGTCTGAGCTTTATTTGATTCTCTATCAAGACCAATTTCAACGTTCTCAGTCGATCGAACTCTTCAAGGTTTTCAAGTTACTCTTTTCTTACCTCGCCTTAGGCGCTTTTGGGTGGAAAATGCTGGATCTGTTTGACTGGCGTTGGGTGAAGTGGGGCAAGACCTTCATGGGACTGTTGCTGGTCGCGTTTACTTTGAGCTTAGTTGATCGCTTTGATGAACAAGCATTTACCGACTATATCAACATCAGTAATAGCCACATCCGAGTGTTGTTCGGCTTAGGCTCCGGCCTGTTGGCTGGTGTCACCATGATCATTTACGGCAAACAGTTTTATGATGTTGAACACCAAGCTGCGTCTCCTTTTGTTTATACCGGCGCTGCTTTGATCTTTTATGGTATTACTTCGGGCATTTTGAGCTCTGAATACGGCATCTGGGTTATCTTCTTAAGAACAATGTGTGCTTTGGCAACGCTTCATTTCTTGTGGAAAGCGCTGCGAGTATTCGATAGAGAAAGAGAACTGCAAATTGAAGCCATGGTGCACCGATCGTTTCAAGATGAAAAGCTTAAGGAATTAGGCGAGCTGACTTCAGCTGTTGCTCATGAAGTGAAAACACCGCTGAGCAGCGCAATGATGAGTTGTGACTTACTCGAGAAAAGACTGCCTGATGATGAGAATGTGGCTAGGCAATTGGTGAGGATTCGCAGTGGTATCGAGCGCGCAGCCCATATCAGCCAAGAAGTGTTGAATTATGCCCACCATCGAAAGGTGTCATTCAAAGCTGTAGGTGTGCGAGGTTTATGTCAATCGTCGCTTTCGCTGGTGGAATACCGACTGTCAGACTTTGATATCGAATTGGATGTTAGTAAGAAGCTGCAAGTGCATGGCGACGCGACTCATCTAGAAGAAGTGCTCGTCAATATACTGGTTAATGCCGTTGATGCGAGTGAGCATACCAAGAGTATTTCTATCTCGGCGTATCCATTGGGCTCTAATGTGATTATAGAGCTCACCAATCGTGGTCCTGCTATTCCAGAAGATGTGATCGAGAAAGTGATGCAACCCTTCTTTACCACTAAGCCGGTAGGAAAAGGAACAGGAATGGGGCTGGCTATCTGCCGACAAATCATGACGCAACATCATGGTGAACTTACGTTGCATAATATTGAGAACGGTCTCATGGTGCGACTACAACTACCTAAGGCAACCCAATGAAATTAAAGCTATTGCTTGCAGAAGATGATGAGCAATTAAGAGAAGTGTTGGTCGAAGCGCTGGCACTCGAAGAGTTTGACGTTGTTGCGTTTGATAATGCAGAAGACGCGTTGGATGCAGCAGGGGAGGAGACGTTTGATCTTGCCTTGTTTGATGTGGTGATGGGTGGCATGACAGGTGTTGAAGCTTTATCTAACTTGCGCCGATTGCAACCTAAAATCGGGATTGTGATCACCACGGCGTTCGCGACTGTGGATGTTGCCGTTGATGCAATGAAAAAAGGGGCGGACGAGTTCTTAACCAAACCCTTTAATTTGGCGGCACTGTCGGTAACCCTTAGAAGGGTTTATGCGGAACGATCTCCACAGACTCCTGTGGAAGAGCGCAGTAACGACCAGGTGTTTAGTGCATTAGCTAACCCAATTCGACGTGCGGTGTTGAATCACTTGAGTATTCATCAGAAGTTAAAATTTATGGATTTATGCCGCGTTGTGGGAATTGAAGACCATACCAAGTTCAATTTCCATTTAAGGCAATTGGTGAATAGTGGATTGGTGAAAAAAGGAGAAAGCCGTATTTACTCCCTCACTCGTCGCGGAAAAGAAGTGCATTCGAGCATGCTTAAGTAAGTGTTGCTACTTTTTATATCTAATTGATTTGGCTAGTTAATATATAAAATTGCACCAGCCGTTGTTATGGTTCACGCAAAGAATATCGTGGTCCATTGGTGTGTTCTCTTCTTGGCTTCTCCATTCCATATCCTCGTTATATCGCCGTTTTTGTGCATTCATACCTGCCATTGTTAGCAGCCTAACAAAATATGAATACTCACTTTTACGTTTCTGAATAATAAAGTTGTTGTGTCGCCAATTTAGTGCAAATATAATTGATAATAGTTCTCACTTGCGTTACAAGTTTGTTGTCAATCCAATGACAGACTTTAAATTATCGTTATTTAGCAGTTGTGTACGCCCCATGCTCGTCTATGAGTAATGTGACTTTCATTGTCATGAGTGGTGGTTTGTATCAATGGCAAAGGAAGAAACATGAAGAAAACAATCAATTCAGTTCGCCAGTTATTGAGCGGGCTTGCCATCGTTCTAGCATCATCATTCATGATGACCGCACATGCGGAAACCGTCACCATTGAGCATGTAAAAGGCACAGCGCAGTTTACTGAAGTACCACAGCGAGTGGTGGTTTTAGGCCACGGTAGCTTAGACGTGCTTGATAAAATTGGTGTACAGCCAGTTGGCGCGCCTCATAGCTTGCTGCCTGATTACCTAGCTTCGTACAAAGATACGACGGCAAATACAGGCTCATTAAGCGAACCTGATTTTGAAGCTATCTACATGTTGAAGCCTGACATCATCATCGCGGAAAACCGCATGCTTAAGGTTTACGACAAACTGACACAAATTGCTCCTACTATCATGTTCTCTATTGAAGGCGACAAGTACTGGGCTGATGCTCAGCAAAACTGGCGCGCGCTAGGCGACATCTTTGGTAAGCAAGCTGAAGTCGAAGCGATCATTAAAGAGACTCAAGCTTCTATTACTGCGGTAAACGACAAAGTAGCGTCTGACGAAACTTCAGCAATGATGCTAATGAACAACGGCAACAACATTGCGATGTTCAACAAAGGCAGCCGTTTCTCTATCATCTTTGATGACTTTGGTTTCGTGGAATCAAAGAGTGCAACCGTGGCTCCGATTAAAGGAACACACGGCAACCTAATCTCTTTTGAATACATTGCTGATGCAAAACCGGAAGTGCTTTACGTGCTTGACCGCGAAAAAGCGATTGGCAAATCAGAAGGACGCGCTCAACAACTGTTTGATAACCCACTGGTTGCGGCAACACCTGCAGCGCAGCACGGCAACATCGTTTACCTTGATTCAAGTGCTTGGTATCTGGCTGGTGGCGGTGTGACGGCGATTCACAGAATGCTTAGTGACATTGAACGTACGATTCAATAGTTATTAACCATCAGATTTTCGGGCTTATAAGAGTGTTCTTATAAGCCCTTTTTCACTTTTTTATACGGGCTACCCGAGACCTACCTTTAGTATTATTTCTATGTTGAAACCCATTGCAGCTGCTGTATTTCTTGTTGTGTTATGTGTTGCGTCATTGATGATTGGAGTTGCTGAAATCAGTTTTAGTGACTTCTTCAATGGCAACCAACACGCCAACTCTATTTATGTTGTTAGTCGAATCCCTCGACTGTTCGCGATTGTGCTGGCCGGTGCGGGCTTGAGTGTCGCTGGCTTGATCATGCAACAGATCGTGCAGAATAAGTTTGCCGCGCCTTCGACTATGGGCACGATTGACTGTGCGATGTTGGGCTACATAGTCGGCATTCTAGTACTAGGCAATGCTGCGCAATGGAGCTACTTAGGCTTTATCTTCGCGTTTGCAGTGTTTGGCACCATGCTATTGGTCCGTTTTCTACAACACCTGAAGTTCAAGAATGCGGTGTTGGTGCCTTTGATTGGCATTATGTATGGCAACGTTGTTTCGTCTCTAACAACCTTTATTGCTTATAAGTACGACTTAGTACAAACCATGTCGGCATGGACAATGGCGAACTTTGCGAGTGTGTTGCAAGGCAGCTATGAAATTCTTTACCTCGCAGTGCCTGCTTGTGTGTTGGCTTACTACTTCGCGAGTCAGTTCAGTGCGGCGAGTATTGGCGAGAGCTTTGCGAAAAACATCGGCTTGAATTATCAGAAGATCGTCTTCATTGGTGTTGCATTGGTCGCTATCTGTGCTTCTTCTGTAGTGATGATCGTCGGTGTTATCCCATTCCTTGGCCTTATCGTGCCGAATATCGTGTCGCTGATGATGGGCGATAACATGAAGAAGATTCTGCCTTGGACAGCCTATTGGGGCGTGATCTTGGTATTGGTTTGTGACTTGTTAGCTCGAATCGTCATCTTCCCTTATGAGATACCAATCTCGATGGTAATCAGCATCTTTGGTGGCTTGATTTTTATCTACCTAATCATGAGAGAAAAGTCGAATGCGTGATTCAGTAAAAACTGCGATTCTGGCCATCGCGTCTTTGTGTATGGCGGCAGTATTTGTGGGGCAGGGACTTACGTGGGATAACTACGAGTTCTTCTTGTCTCTGCGACTACCAAAACTGCTGTCGATTGTGTTGGCGGCGGTAGCGATCTCGGCGTCGTCATTGGTTTTCCAAACCATTACTAATAACCGAATTCTAACCCCATCCATCTTGGGCTTTGACAGCTTGTATATGCTGGTACAAACGGTACTTCTGTTTGTGTTTGGCAGTGCTAGCTTCTGGGTAATTGACTCAATCGCAAACTTTTCGATGTCTGTGACTGTGATGATCTTGTTCTCGTTTGCTCTGTTCCATTTCTACTTTAAGAGCAAGCGAAACAACGTATTCACACTGCTGTTGATAGGCATCGTATGTGGCAGCGTATTCTCGAGTTTGTCTAACTTCTTGGCGATGTTGATTGATCCCAATGAATTCGCGGTGCTGCAGAATGTGATGTTCGCAAGCTTCAATAACGTGAAAGGCGAACTGGTTTACCTCAGCCTTATTCCATTGGGTTTGAGCTTACTTGGCCTGTGGCTGTTGGCGCCTAAGCTCGATGTACTTTGGCTTGGTGTTGATAACGCGACAAGCTTGGGCGTGAACACCAAGCGACTGACTCAGATTACTTTGGTGATTGTGTCAGTGATGGTTGCGGTGTCGACAGCTCTGGTTGGCCCTGTGCTGTTCTTTGGCTTGATCACCGTGAGCTTAGCTCGTCAGATATTCCGATCTTATCAGCATCGTGTGCTTATCATCGCAAGCAGCTTACTAGCGATCGTGCTATTGGTTTCTGGCCAATGGTTTATCGAAAAAGTGATGGCGTTTGAAACCACAGTGAGTGTGATCATTAACTTGGTCGGCGGTTTGTATTTTATGTTCTTGTTGTTACGCACCAGAATTCAGTAAAGGTAGTAAGTAGTGATTAAATTAACAGGTTTAAGTAAGAAGTATGGCAAGTCACTCGTGGTGGATGATGCCAGTGCTATGTTCCCGAAAGGCGAAGTGACTTCTATCATTGGCCCAAATGGTGCGGGTAAAAGTACACTGCTTTCAATGGCGAGCCGCTTAACCGACAGCGACGCGGGTGAAGTGGTCATTGGCGATAAGTTATTGGCTGAGTGGGATACTAAAGAGCTAGCGAAGCACCTTGCCGTGTTAAGACAATCAAACAACATCAATATGCGATTTACGATTCGTGAGTTGGTCTGTTTTGGTCGTTTCCCACACTCTCAAGGTCGCTTGAAAGACGAAGATCATAAGATCGTCGACACAGCACTAGAACACCTTGGCATTACTGACATCCAAAACAAATACCTTGATGAGTTGAGTGGCGGTCAGCGTCAAATGGCGTTTATCGCGATGGTTGTGGCACAAGATACGGATTATGTGTTCTTAGATGAGCCTCTGAATAACCTTGATATTAAACACTCTGTTGAAATCATGCAGACGCTTCGTCGTTTGGCGCATGAGTTCAATAAAGCGGTGGTTATCGTGATTCACGACATCAACTTCGCTTCTTGCTACTCGGATAACATTGTCGCGATGAAGAAAGGTAAAGTGGTTAAGTCGGGTAAGGTTTCGGAAGTGGTTGAAAAATCAGTAATGGAATCGATCTACGAGATCCCATTTGAGATTCGTGAGTTCGATGGCGTTCGAATCTGTATGTATTACTCTGGTCGTTAGATTACTGAATAACTCGGCTGTTTTGCTTTCTAGCCGTTGAATGAAAAGAGCTCCCATATGAGGAGCTCTTTTTGTTTGTCGCTATTGGTTCGTTTGCGAGTGCATTTTAGTTACTGAATACTCAGTTAGCCGAAATCACCAGAAATATAGCGTTGAGTACGGTCATGCTTTGGCGCTTTGAATATCTGGTCGGTTTCACCAAACTCGATTAACTCGCCAAGATACATAAAACCGGTGTGGTCAGAAATACGCATCGCTTGCTGCATGTTGTGAGTCACGATAACGATGGTGTACTTCTCACGAAGCTCGGTAATCAGCTCCTCAATCGCGGCAGTCGCAATTGGGTCGAGTGCAGACGTCGGTTCATCCATTAGGATTACCTCAGGTTGCAAAGCGATAGTACGAGCAATACACAAGCGTTGCTGTTGTCCACCCGACAAGCCCATAGCATCCGTGTTCATCTTGTCTTTCACTTCTTCCCATAGATGTGCACGCTTAAGTGCTTTCTCGATTTGAGTATCGATTTCATCCTTGCTAAAGCCACCTTTAAGTTTCAGACCAAAGGCCATATTCTCGTAGATAGACATTGGGAACGGGGTAGGCTTTTGGAAAACCATTCCGACTTTTGAGCGAAGTTCATTGAGGTCAATCGAACCTAGAATACTTTCGTCATCAAGCAGGATATCGCCTTCTGCATATTGAGTACGGTACAAATCGTAGATGCGATTCATGGTTCTCAATAGCGTTGATTTACCACAACCTGAAGGGCCGATCAGTGCCGTCACCTTGTTGTTGTAAATCGGCATGGTGATGTTCTTTAACGACGCTGGCAGGTTCTTATTGTAGAAGAAGCTCAGGTCTTTAATTTGCATGCGACAAGTCATTGCTTGGTCATTGGTTGCCTCAGTAGACAGGGTATCAAGACCTTTTGAGAAAGAGTTGTCGTTTACTAATGAGTTAGTCATTGCAGTCATTATGCTTTTCTCGCTTTCAGGTATTTAGGCAAGCTTGTCGCTAGGATGTTGATAAATAGAATGAATGAAGTAATCAGTAGGGCACCTGCCCACGCTAATTCTTGCCACGATGAATAAGGACTCATCGCAAATTGATAAATGGTCACTGGTAGGTTCGCCATTGGCGCACCCATGTCTGTAGTCATGAAGCTGCTGTTTAATGCTGTGAATAGCAGGGGAGCCGTCTCACCTGAGATTCGAGCAACCGACAACAAGATAGCCGTTACAATACCTGGGCCTGCAGCGCGGTAGCTGAGCTTAGTAATCACACGCCATTTTGGAGCGCCCAAACCACTACCAGCCTCTTTTAGCGTTGGTGGCACCAGTCTTAACATTTCTTCTGTTGAAGAGATGATCACAGGCAAAGCCAGAATAGCTAACGCGATTGCTCCAGCCCATGCTGAGTAAGAACCCATTGGAACCACAATCACCGCGTAGATGAACAAGCCAACCAAAATAGAAGGTGCGCTCACTAACATACCGTTAAGAAAGCGTAGTGTTTCAGCTGTTTTGTTCTCTTTAGGTGCTTCAGATAGCCAAGTACCAGCCAACACACCAAGCGGAGCTGCAATCGCGATGCCCATACCAGTTAGAATCAAGCTGCCATAAATCGCATTTTTCAAGCCGCCTTCACTGCCCGGAGCTGGAGTTAGTTCAGTAAACAGGCTCCATTTCAGCCCCTTGATGCCTTCTCCGATTAGGGTGTAAAGAATGCTCGAGAGTACGATAAGACCCGTTGCGGTTGCAGCAATGCAGAACGCATAGAAGAGGCCATTTTTAAACTTTCTTAGATTCATGCTCTACCTCTTTTCAAAAGGAAACGGGCAGCGCCCATAACAATGAAAGTGATCGCAAATAACACAAGACCTAGCGCGATTAGCGAAGAGATGTGAACTTCATTTGTCGCTTCATTAAATTGCTGAGCAATTGTCGATGAAATAGAACTTGCAGGCATAAACAGTGAGGTTTCAATACGGTTTGCACCACCAATAACAAATGCCACCGCCATGGTTTCACCCAATGCACGTCCTAAACCTAAGATCCCCGCGCTTGCTACTGCGCTTTTTACTTTAGGAAGCAACACTTTAGTGATGACTTCGAATGGCGTAGCACCGACACCGTATGCGGCTTCACGTAGAACATCTGGTATTGAGCGAAGTGCATCACGGGTTAGCGCCGTCATGATAGGTAAGATCATGAATGACAAGATGATGCCCGCGCTAAGTAAGCCGATGCCAATAGGCGGGCCACTGAACCAAGTACCAAGAATCGGGATGCCAGATAAGTTTGTTAGAGCCCACATCTGGAAGCCTTCAGAGAACCAAGGTGCGAAGACAAACAAGCCCCACATGCCGTAAATGATGCTCGGAATTGCTGCGAGTAGTTCAATAGCCTTGCTCACAGGGTTGCTGATCCACTTGGGTGCTAATTCTGCTAAAAAGATTGCAGTGCCTAAGGCAACTGGAACCGCTATACATATTGCGATGAAGGAAGTAACCAGTGTGCCGTAAATAGCAGAGGCTGCACCGAAGTTACTATTAATCGGATCCCAGACATTGTTGAAAACAAAGCCAGGGCCAAATTCAGAAAATGCTTTCCAACCGCCATCAATTAAAGAAATGATAATGCCAGTTAGTGCAATAAAAATAAGAATAGAAGAAGTAAAACTCAATTTTTCAAAAATTGAATCACCATCTAATCTTTTAATAGTCATTGTTTTATTCATAGGTAAGATAAATACCGCTAGTAGCTATTCAAAAGAAGCTCTTCTAAAGAAGCTATTCCAAAGAAGATATATTCAATAAAAATCACAACGAGCGGTATTGGGTCTCAATTAAAAGTTGATATTAGTTTCAATGAACGAATTCATCGATTAATTAAGAATGGCTTTGCCATCGGTAGTTAGCTCTTGTGACCAAGTGTCATTTACCATCTTAGTGACCGCTTTAGGCATTGGAATGTAATCCAACTCTTCAGCGGCATCAGCGCCATTCTCATAACTCCAATTGAAGAAGTTAATGATCTCTTGAGCTTTGGCTGCGTCTTTTTGGTCTTTATGCATCAAGATAAAAGTTGCCGCCGTCATTGGCCAAGAGTCAGCACCTGGTTGGTTGTTCAGTAGAAGGTGGTAGCCAGGAGCGCTTGCCCAGTCACCATTTGCTGCTGCCGATTGGAACGTCTCCATCGTTGGCTGCAAGAATTTACCTTCTGCACTGTCCATTTGCGTATGAGTTAGGTCATTTTGCTTCGCGAATGCGTACTCTACGTAGCCGATCGCGCCACGAGTACGGCTCACGAAGTTAGCTACACCAGCATTACCATTACCGCCGATGGTTGTTGCCTGACGTGGCCAAGTGATGTCTTTACCAACACCAACTTGGTTTTTCCAATCATCATTTACTTGAGCAAGGTACTCAGTAAAGTTGAAAGTTGTGCCAGAACCATCTGAACGGTGGACAACGTAAATCGGTTGAGAAGGAATAGTAAGGTCGCTGTTTAATGCAACGATTTGCTCATTATTCCAATTGTCAATTTTGCCTAGGTAGATATCTGCAAGCAGCTCACCTGTTAGCTTCATTTCACCTGCTTCAATGCCAGGGATGTTTACAACCGGTACGATTGCGCCCATCACCATTGGGAACTGAATCATCTCTTCCTTGTTGAGTTCATCAATTGTTAGTGGTGCATCTGTTGCACCGAAATCAACGGTTTTAGCTGTGATTTGACGAATGCCGCCGCCCGAACCAATCGCTTGGTAGTTGATTTGAATACCAGTTGCTTGTTGGTATTGCTCAGCCCACTTTGCGTAGATTGGATGAGGGAAGGTGGCACCTGCACCATTGATCGTCGTGTTTGCAGAAACGTTGAAAGTTGCCGCAACCAATAAAGACGACAATAGTGTAGATTTAATCAATTTCACGGTATATCTCCAGTTAATCTATTATTCATTCGAATAATGTCGGTGTTTGAATAAAGGGTTTTAGTGTTCAAGTAAAACATTGTGATTATTCAAGCTCAGTAAAATATGACTAGACTTATTAAGTTGTCGAAGGGGAGGTTATGAACTGAATATTTCACTTTTATTAAAGTGATTTTTAAATCGATATAAATAGAAAAGGTTTATCTGAATGGATTTATTCTGATAAGAAAACTTCACAGAATCGAGGCTAATTCCGTTGTTCTTTACGAAGTGAAATAGATTGCATTTGATGTAAACCAGGCCACTGGATAGTCACTTTTTCATCTGTTCCTGTGATCCAGTTCGGCGAGCTGTCATCATGTTCAACTATTGATTATTCACTTCAGGTTTTGCTGGTGAAAGAGCGACTAACAGTAGGCCGCAATAGTTATTTTCTTCGGGGTTGTTTAGGTGATGTGATAATAGATGCGTATGTAGTTCATTGTTTTATAAGCTAATTCCCGTCGAGTTTTTGACATCTTACCCATTCAAGGTGTTAATTTGATGTCACTCGAAGATCTATCCTTCATTTTTAACAAACATTTGTCATTTTGATATTGAGAGGTGCGAAAACCCATCTACACTATGGTTATAACTGTTTGATTTGTATACGAGGTATCAATGAGTCGGAAACCCATAGTGTTAGTCGTGGATGACACCCCAAGTAACTTGGATGTGTTAACGGCAATACTCAAAGATACTTATCAAGTGAAAGTAGCGATTAACGGCACAATTGGTATCAAGATTGCGAAGATGGTGCCGCAGCCAGACCTTATCCTCCTTGATATCATGATGCCTGACATTGATGGTTACGAGGTATGCCGCCAACTTAAAGCTCAGCCGAATACGGCTCACATTCCTATCATTTTCGTGACCGCCAAAATTGGTCCAGAAGCCGAAGTGAAAGGATTATCTTTAGGCGCTGTCGATTACCTAACGAAACCGATCACGCCTGAAATCGCGCTCCAGCGTGTCAAAACCCACATCGCGTTGTATGACCAACAACGAGCACTGTTCCATCAAGTGAAAGACAAAACCGTCGAGATCAATCTAGGCAAACTTGAGACCCTCAATATCTTAGGTCGAGCAGCGGAATTTAAAGACAACGAAACGGGTATGCACGTTAAGCGCATGAGCCACTACTGTGAGGTGTTGGGCAAGGCGCTAGGTATGACTGACGAAGATGCCGAAACACTCCGAGACGCGGCACCAATGCATGATATTGGTAAGATAGGTATCCCTGACAACGTGTTACTTAAGCCCGGAAAACTCGATGCGGAAGAGTGGGCGATCATGCAGAAACATGTCGAGTATGGTGTGGAGATTTTAGGGCAGCAAAGTGATTCAAAACTGATGCGCATGGCGATTCAAGTGGCGCAGTATCACCACGAGAAATGGGATGGTTCTGGTTACCCAAGTCAAGTGGCAGGGGAAGACATCCCATTGGTTGGCAGAATCGCTGCTGTGGCTGATGTGTTTGATGCACTGACTGCAGAACGCCCTTATAAAAAAGCTTGGAGTGTCGAAGATGCTTTGGCCTTAATCACTGAGCAGAAAGGTAAGCATTTTGACCCGACTATCGTTGATCTGTTTTTCATTAAATTGCCTGAGATTCTAGAGATTAAAGAGAAGTTCAAAGATGAGTGACCTCTGGCAGATGTGGGGTAAGTGGGGTAAGCGTTATGTCATCGCCATAATTTTGTTTGTTGTATTCGTTGTTCGTGCCGCTAGCGTCAACGCAGAGGCGGCTCCAGAGCAACAACCAAACCTATGGCACGACCCTGATCGTGAAATCACGTTTGTTGCGCTATCCAGTCATTATCCTTACTCATTTATTGGTGATGACGGAAAAGTCGACGGGATTATTCGAGATTGGGCTTACGATCTTGAAGAGCGTTTCAACGTAAAAACCAACTTCATCAGCGTAGATTCTCACGCTGAAGCAAAGCAAGCTTTGTTAGACGGGAAAGGCGATGTGTTTCCTTTTCAACAGTTTGATCCCAGCGAAGGAGGTCGTTTCCTTCAAACCGATCCTTATATCTCGTACCAAATTGCCGTCATTCTTCCTACCGATGACCACCTCAACAATAAAATTGAGCAAGAGGCCAAGAGACGAATTGCCATGGTTCGTGAAAGCATCGACCTTGAGCGATCTGGCGTGCAGCTTAGTTCGATTGAGAGAGTTGAGTTCGATACGGCCATTGATGCTATTCGTGCATTAGAAGATGGGTCGGTTGATGGCTTACTGGCTGAACCTGTAACCACCATGGATCTTGCTCATAAAAGCGGAGTAGAGAATTTAGCGGTCAACCATGTACTTGATCGCTGGAAGAGTATCAAAGCAGCCATGGTTATTCGTTCAAACGACAATGAGTTGCTTAACTTGTTGAATCAACAGATTGCAACGTTTGATATCGGTAAAAAGAACCGTATTTTATCTAAATGGTTAGATGACTCACCTTATCGCTCTCCCATTAAAGGTGTATTTGGATTCGGCAACCCACCTTACATGTATCCAGACAGTACTTCTGTTGGCTTAGAGCATGACATTATGCAAAGGGCTTTGAACGATATGGGGTATCGACTGGGTGACGTTGTCACCTTGCCTCGTAGTGCGGCTCGTCAAGCCATCGATAGCAATAGCTCAATATCGTTTGTTTCTGGCGTTCAACTGGATGATTCTTCATTGCACTTTGTCAGTGACAAGGTGATGGATGTTGATTTTGTGCCAGTGTCATTAAAGAGGCGTAAGCTGGATTTGAAGTCGGCAAAAAATTTGTCATTGGGTGCTTTGCTGTTCGATGAAACATCGCCGATTAAAAACTCCGTAGAAGTCTTGGAAAGCCAATTGAGCATTGATCGGATAGATGATCTCGACAGCTTAGAGTCGGCATTTTCCCAACTGAGAGCTCAAAATGTTGATCTCCTGATGGTAGAAAGGCGCGTATTAACCTGGTTTGTTACCAATACCCGGTTTATTGAAATGCGCGAGATTCAGCTCCATGAAGATTATAAAGTCAGTTATCCCATCTACGTGGATTTCAGGGGGGCGGAATTAAGAGACCGTTTCAACGCCGCATTGGCAAACCTGAAAAGGGAAGACGGTGAGTTTGAGCCAATCCTTAGAAGACAAATTAAGAACGACCTGACTCCAGTTTTGAAGAAGGCCGATATTATTGCTCAAATCTCAGCGTACTTTATCGTCAATGACCGCTTTGACGAATTGCCTAAGATTTTTGACATATTTGATGCAGATAATACCTTCATGGTTATTTCGGCACTGGCTGATAATAATAAGCGACCGCTTGAATCTTGGTTCCTAGGAGATGTATCAACGTCATCATTGGACAAGAAAAACACCTCTAAATTGTCATCCGTGACGAAAGGCGCTGGCTATAAAACGCAGACGGGCAGCACCAATGCTGGGTTTATGACGTTCTATTTCGATGTGGATTCCGTGGAAGGAAGCTATGTATATTTCCCAGCCATTGAGCAGTTCAATTCATTCGGAGATGGTGCAAAGCGTTATATTTCAGATATTTATCAATCAAACAGTTTAGCCGGTGAACTTCTTAACCTTAGTCAAAATGAACGTCAGTGGATAAAGTCTCATCCAGTATTAAAAATCGGTATTGATCCTAACTCTTTGCCTTATGAAGCAGTATCGAGCAAAGGGGAATACATCGGCATGATCGATGATTACCTAAAGCTGATCGAACAGAAAACAGGTTTACGCTTGGAACATGTTGACGTCGGCAGTTGGCAGGAGACTCGACGTCTCGTTGACCATAGAAAAGTGCACCTTGTCTCGGCCGCTGTGGAGAATCGTTCACTTAGCGAGAGTGTGAAGGCGGGTAAACCGTTATTTTCTAGTCGCTTGGCCATTGCCTCAAGACGAGATGTGAATAGCCTTGTCTTAGAAGAAGCTGCTGGATGGAAAATAGGTATTTTAGAGGGGGGAGCCAATACAGGAGCTATCATGGATAGTTACCCTGAGATCAACTGGGCGATGGTGTCCTCGACTAATGACGGCTTAGAGCTCGTCGAGTCGGGTGAGTTTGATGCGATGATTGATACCGTTGATGTCCTAACTTACCTAATCGACTCATTTGGCTATCGAGGGATTGGCATTATCGGCCGATTAGATTTCTTCCTGTCGCCAACTCTGCATGTCATCAAGTCTGAACCATTACTGTTGTCTATTGTGAATAAAGCGATAGGCAGTATCTCGGCTGAAGAACACCAGAAGATCTCAGCAAAATGGGCGGCACCCAAAGCGATAGAAAGAGTTGACTATCAATTGGTTTACACCATTTCGGTTTTCTCTCTGGTGATCCTTCTTCTTATTATTTTCTGGAATCGTAAATTAGCGAAGCAGATAAGTATTGCTAAGGAAGCGACCGAAGCCCTTCAAAAAGCCCAAAATCAGCTTTATAACATTCTGAACACTTCACCTATAGCTGCGAGTGTGGTTGTCGGGGATCAGGTTCGTTATGCGAATGATACTGCGAAACGTCTGTTTGGAGTCCAACGGAGAGAGTTGCACTCTATCGATATTAAAACTATTTATGACTCTCTGTCTGATCGTGATTCGCTATACAAAGAGCTCAACCTCAAAGGTAAAGTAGTAAACCGAGAGTTAGTGCTTAGGAAGTTTGATGGAAGTCGTTTTGTCGCTCTTGTTAGTTACTACCAGCTTGTACTTGATGGTGAAGTCGCCACACTATTTTGGGCATTCGATATATCTGAAATGAAGCGCCTTAATGAGCAATTGGAAGAAGAGAAACAGAGAGCCGATTTGGCGAGCCAAGCTAAATCGGAATTCTTAGCTAATATGAGCCATGAGATAAGAACCCCAATGAACGCCATTATTGGTTTGTCTTATCTGGCGATTGGCGAAATATCTAATCCCGTCGCTCGAAATTACATCGAGAAAGTGCACCGTTCTGGCCATTCGTTGCTCAGCATCATCAATGACATCCTTGATTTTTCAAAGATAGAAGCAGGGCAACTTGTTATTGATAACATCCCGTTTGATCCCGTGACGACCTTTAAAGATGTGATTGAGTTGATGGAGTCGAAAGCGGCTGAGAAGCAGCTCAATTTGTCGATGGTCATCGACCCAGAATTAGACACGCCATTGCAAGGCGATCCCTTGAGGTTGTTCCAAGTCATACTCAACCTTGTGGGCAACGCGATTAAGTTTACGGAAAAAGGCAGCGTAGCGTTAACGGTGGAGCATGTTGACTCGAACGATAGCAGCCTAACCATGAAGGTGAGTGTGATGGATACCGGGATAGGCATCTCGGATGAGAACCGTCACAAGCTGTTTGAAGCCTTTAGCCAAGCCGATACCACAACAACACGTCGGTTTGGCGGTACAGGGCTTGGGCTTAACATTAGCCAGAAATTAGTGCATGCGATGGGCAGTCAAATTACGGTGGAGAGTGTTTACGGGCAAGGCAGTGAGTTCTCCTTTGTACTGACATTGCCACGATCAAGCTCGGATGCGTTAGCCGACTTCAAAGCCCAAGAGTTGCAGTTGGATTATCAGATAGAGTTCAAAGGCCAAAGAGTTCTACTGGTTGAAGATAATGAGTTGAACCAAGATTTAGCCTTAGCATTTTTCAGTCGTTCCAAATTAAATGCCGATCTTGCTGAAAACGGAAAGGAAGCGCTGGAGCTAGCTAAAAACAACGACTACGAAATAATCTTCATGGATCTTCAAATGCCGGTTATGGACGGCTTTGAAGCTACCCGTTTGATTCGTGAATTCAATACAGATGTACCGATTATTGCAATGTCGGCCAATGTTTTTGCTGATGCGAAACAACGAGCGAGGGCGTCGGGCGTCATGGACTTCTTGGATAAGCCAATTGTTATTGATAAAGCGATGTCTTTGATTACTCGATACATTGTTCCTGAGGTCTTAGTTGAAGGTCGAGCGCCATCAGACACATCTTCAGATGCGATCCAGACAGGTGATTCTGTTGAGAGTGCGGAATTACACTCCGATACTCACATAGAACCGCCAGTTTTCTCTCAGTCGAGGTTTGAGCAACTGACTTATCATGATGTGAAGCTGCAAGCCAAAATGCTTGATAGGTTCTGCCAAGGATCGCCAGACATGATGTCGGAAGCTTTCGATAATTTAGTACAAGGCGAATGGGAGACGTTAGAGCGTAATCTACATACCTTAAAAAGCATGGCAGCTGCGATTGGTGGATTGCGATTGGCAGAGTTACTCAGTGATTTAGAAAGCAAAGCTCATAACAAGGCGTGTGATGAAGAGGATCTTAAGCAAGGCGAACTTGGATTAATCGAATTGACTAAAGTGGTTGAGAGAAGCTTTGATGTGCCTGGTGTTGAGGGATTCAATACGACAAGTACTGAAGAAGCCGATGCGAGTCTTGCTGATATCTCTGATTCACCGAGCATCACGTCAGAACAGCATGCTCAGTTGCTATCACTGCTGGATGCTTATGATAACGATGCAACTCAATATGTGACTGAGTTACTGGCACAGTATCCACATTCTGTTGTTCTCAAAGATGTTCAAAGTGCGTTAGATAATTATGACTTTGAACGAGCCAAAGAGGGACTTGGCGCTTCTGAGTAGTTGTCTTTTATAAATATCACTTCAACATTAAAGCCTTTAGCTCTTACAGCGAAATAACGAGCTAGCTAAAGGCTTTAAATCTATCTATACCGAACTAACCACTCACGTTCTGTTTGATCAATTCAACAACCGTATCGTATCGGTGCGGCAGTTTTCGGTTTCGTTTTTGAACCAAATACAGCGTTTCCTCAACTTCTACCTTTGGCGGAACAACGTGTAGCTTGTCTCTATCTGGGAAGTGCTCAACCGCGCCAGCCGGTAACACGGTAAAACCTAATCCTTTTGATACGGGTAGCAAGATCTGGTGAAGCTGATTGATGTAGCCAGATCTTGGTATTTCATTAACGTTGATGCTCGCTAAGTCTTTATCTCCGCAAAGGTCGAAATACAAAGACAGATAGTGTGCAGAATCTGGGTGCGCAATCAGGCCAATATCATGAAGTACTTGTGGCGTTACCTCTAAATCAGCAAGGCTGTGGTGAACAATAAGACACAGTGCTTCTTTGCCGATGACTTGGCTTTGGTAGTAACTGTCGTTCGGGGAATGCCTAACAATGCCGATATCGGTAGTGCCTTCGATTAGGTCATTCAATATCTTTTTGTTTGGAGCGGCTTCTAAGTTAATGCTGAGCTCTTGGTGTTGCTGTTGAAGTTCCAAAAGCTTGGGATACAGACGCAAAGAGAGTGAACCAGAGCAAGACAAGTGACATTGCCCAGCATAAGGATTATCAAAACTCAGAGACTCAAAAAGATCTTCTTGGTCTTTCTCTAGTTTGAGCGCATAGCGATACATAATCCGACCCTGTTCGGTCAGCTCGAAGCTCTTATTTTCTCGAGAGAGCAGGTCACAATTACAAGCTTGCTCAAGCTTCTTGATGTGTTGGCTGACTCCAGGTTGTGTCATATACAACTTATCTGCCGTTTGGGTGAAATGTCCAACTTCAACCAGAGTCTTAAACGTATTGAGCCAAAGTGGATTAATCATACTCACCTTCAAATGCTAAAGCCTATAAATAACAAGACTTATAAATCACAGAGCCTGTAAACAACAAAGCCAATAAATAACAGAAAATTATTATTATCTTAAGTAATGATAATTTCAACTCTAGTGTCTTAAGTAACGCTAATCAAAGTCATATGGTGGTAACACTTTATACTGGTCGATTTGTAGAGTTGCTATGAGTAACAAAGTGTTGCGACTTTGTTGATTTTTTGGTCTATTGACCAACTGTGCTCATATTTAGGAACGAAGATGAATAGAAATGTTTGGCTGCTTTCACTGTGTCAGGCCTTGTTGATGACGGGTAACATATTACTGATCTCTGTGATTGGTTTGATCGGTAAGCAGATTGCGCCCAGTGTCAGCATGATCACCTTGCCGGTTGCACTGCAGTTTTTGGGTTTAATGGCAGCCACTATTCCTGCATCTTTAATTTCAGGCAAGTTAGGGAGAAAGCGAGGATTTAGCATTGGTAATGTGGTTGGCATTACAGGAGCTAGTCTTGCCACCTACGCACTGTCTCAACAACACTTCTATCTGTTCTGTTTCGCTACGTTCTTACTTGGGATAGGCATAGGTTTTGGCACGCTTTATCGTTTTGCTGCAATCGAGGTGTGTGATGAAAATGCCCGTCATCGAGCGATATCTATCTCTATGGCTGGTGGCGTTCTAGCAGCAGTATTGGGGCCAAATTTGGCTATTATGTCTCAACAGTGGTCGCAAGATGGCTTGTACATTGGTGCTTTTGCTTCTTTGATTGGATTGAACATTCTTGCGTTACTCATCTTACAAACTATTCAATTCCCAAAAGTGTCCTTTAATAGTCAGGCGCCTAAATCCGATCCTCTCAGTTTGATAGTTAAATCGCCTAACTTTATTGGTGCCGTGTTTGCTGCCATGGTCGCTTATGCGGTGATGAATATCCTGATGACAGCAACGCCATTAGCAATGATTGGTTGTGGCTTTGACTTTACCAAGGCGGCGGGTGTGATTGAGTGGCACGTGCTGGGCATGTTTGTACCTGCATTCTTTACTGGCTCACTTATCGAGAAGTTTGGCTCACGAATGATGATCTTGGCGGGTGGGGTGCTGTTCGTTGTCTGTATCGCGATTAACATTCATGGCGAATCTATTTGGCACTTTAGAGCGGCCTTGGTCGTGTTAGGTGTCGGTTGGAACTTCATGTTTATCGCGGCAACGGGCTTGTTTAGTCAGTCTTACCAATCGCAGAACAAAGCCAAGGCACAAGCGTTTAATGAGTTTGTTGTGTTTGGGTGTGTGACGATTACCGCCATGCTTTCTGGTTGGTTAGAATCGACAGCTGGATGGCAGAACCTCAATATCTATGTCTTACCATTCGTGTTAGCTGTTATCTTGTTGTTCGCGTTCAGCGCACGTAAATCACACATTCAAAAACAACCGGTTTAAGGACCAGTTGAACGGCTGAAGAATTGAACGTTAGTGCTACGGTAACCGGTTTACAGTGCTAATGATGCTATCCAAACACAGACAAATAAAAAGCCCTACCAATAAGGTAGGGCTTTTGCTTACGGCTTAAATAATAACGTTTTCTTAAAACTGCTGTCTTGGCTTATATCCTGTAACAACAGTACTTAAGCTTGTGTTGCAAATACGCATGACAGAGCCTGCGATGATTTACAGGTCGACCAAAATCGTTTTGGTGGTAATTCCACCTTGGTCATCGATTATCTTCAGTGTCACCTCGTGCTTTCCGTATGAAGGGAAGATTGACGTGAATGTGCGACCTCGTTTCACCTTTCCGTTTGGAAGTGTCCACTCGGTATCAACAATACGACCATCGCTGTCTGAACTTGTAGACCACATGGTTACCCAGCGGCCCAAGTGAATGTACTTCGCGCTCGCTTCTGGAAGGGCGTTTGGAGATTCAACACTCACTACGGAGCTAAATGAATCGGTAGCGCCTTTGTCGTCGACAACAGTCAAGTTCACCGTGTATTCACCCGCTTGCTCGTAAGACCAAGTTGGAGCCACTTCGTTACTTGTTGTGCCGTTGCCGAAGTCCCACAGGTAACGGGTGATCTCACCGTCTTGGTCTGAGCTGAAGTTACGTGCTGAAACGTTCAGGCCAGTCACATTCAGCTCGAAGTTCGCAGTAGGAGCGACGTTGTGTTGGCTTACTTTAGATAAGCGGACCACGCCGTATTCGTTGTTATCACTTTGATTCACAATATCGACCGCTAAACCAAACTCCGTCAGGATGCGTCCTGAATCTGGTGCTTGAGGCGATGTGTAATCTTGGTCATCCGAGAAGCTCGCATTGCCAACCAAACTGGTATCTTCGAGCACATCATTGTCGCTGTTTACAAGACGCATTGGAGTATGATCTTTGAGTGAAAACGCAGCGTCTCGAACTTGGTAACGTGTTTGAGCCACTTCACCAGAGTTTGCCCACACCATGGTATTTTGGTCTGCATCGACCACGCCTAACCAACCTTCACCAGGGTGTTTACCTACCCAGTTGTCAGTTAGTGATTCGTCCACGTACCAAATGATCAAGCCTGGGTCGAATGACATCAGTTGCCCCATGCGTTTGATGTTCGCTAGGCCTTCATCAACATCCATGTGACTGCGCCATTGCAATAGATAGTAGTGCTGCGCTTGATGGAATCCATTACTCAGCTTGTAACCATTAAGGGCGAAGGTGGAGTTGCTCTCACCATCATCTATATTGGTCACTTCACCATCGACAACCACAGCAAGGTTATCCAAATAGAAGCCTTCCATTGCTAAGCCGCCATCGGTGATGTATTCAAAAGACAGTTCAACTTCTTGGCCTGCCCATTGTGAAACGTCGAACTCAGCGTCTATCCATCCGCCAGACTCGCCGCCAATAGCAGGAACGAGGCCAGTATTGTATGGGTCGTCCATTGAGGTAATGTTGCCAGCAATGGCTTGTCCGTTGATTAGCACGCGAGCAAAGTCGTAGTCTTTTTCAATCTCATACCAAGTTTTGAACGAAAGCAAAGCAGAACCGCCCGCTGGGATCACCAACTTGCGAGTCATACTGTTTTTCAGATCATCGCCTTTTTGAGAGTGGAACGAATACTCGCCCTCAAAGGGTTTCAGGCTTTCAATCTGCTTTTCGGGAAGATCGACCTTAATCATGTTCGGACGGCTGTTATCCGTCGTTTGGAACAGCGTATACACTTGTGGATTGTCTTCTAGGTAATCAATCGAGATCTGATCATCGTTAATCCAACGTCCGCCAATCGATTTCTGTAGGAAGTGTTTTGCCCAAGAGCTGAATGCCGTTGGTTGTGTACCGCCAATTTGACCAGCCCAACTGCCCGAAGACATGATTGACCAGTAAGAAACCGGTTCGCCTTTGCCTGTGTATTGCGTGTCGTACTCGTCTGGTAAGCCTAAATCATGGCCATACTCGTGAGCACAGACACCTGCAGCTGCATCAATCGGTTGAATGGTGTAATCAAACGCCGCGTATTGGCCACCAAAGCGATCAGGAAGAGAGCTAGAGGTACCTTCCAGTACATGAGTGCGACCAAGGTTGAATCGGTGAGACCAAATCGCATCAGGGCCTAACACGCCACCACCGGCTTCTTCGCCTACCGATGCATGAAACACCATCAGGTGATCAATCACACCATCGGGTTCGCGGAAATTTCCGTCACCGTCGTAATCGTAACGATCTTCGATGTCGTAATCGGCAAGGTTGATACTCGGGTCTTGAGCCAGTTGATTCAGCGCTTCACGAACCAGTTCTTGTGCGTTTAAGTCGTTGTCGGTGGTAGGGGAGTTACCACCATAGAATGACGCAGGCTTAGAGGCGCGATACCAACCCGCAGCTTGACCTGCAACGCTGTAACTGTCACCTGATTCGCTTTGGTAATATTGGCGCATCGAGATTAGGTTCTCGCCGTTGGGCCCTGTGTAGCCAGAATTTGAGAACAACAGTTCTTGATAATGCTCTGGGTTGTAGCTCTCGTAGAGCATCTGCGTGTGCTCTTCGGTCAACTTGTTGTTATCCCAGTTCAAATCAGGGAAATCGACCAATAGAGCGAGTACTTTGTCGGTACGCTTGGTGCCGACTTCTAAAGCAAAGACACTCGCTTTTTTAACACCAGACACTTTTTCTATGGCTTTGAGTATTTTTGCGCGTTGCTCAAGTGCTTTTTTTCCGAATTGAGCATCGCCTTTGAAATCGGAATTGATTTTATTTTTCAAATAACGGTCAAGCGCATCGTGCTTTGCCGCATCGGTTGCATCTTGGTCGACTAAGCCTTGTCTAACTAGCATTTCAATGAGTTTGTCTTCATTAACTACGCCTAAATCAATAGGTGTTTTTGCATAACCACTGACGCTAAATAGAGTAAGCATTGCTGAAGCCAACAATGTTTTTCTCATCATTTTCATTATATTTCCTTTTTATATTTCCATGTCGATATCAGTATCAACTTGCCTTATTCGGATCTGTTGTCCGAGTTTGGCCTAATACACTCTTGTGGTGTCTTATTTAACTGACGTGTGTTTGTTGTATGTTTTTTACCTTCTATCTCTTTTGTATTGGTTGTCTCTTTTCTATTTTTTGAATCAAACGGAGTGCTCTTCACTTTTTTAGCGTTGAGATAGATACGCAAAGCTTCTTGATTTTCCTCATAGGTTAAGCCTGAACATATAACACCTCGTTTAATCAATGACTTCAGCAATAGTTCGTCGTTCTCAATAGTGGAAGCCTGTGACAGTGAGGAAAAAATTAGAACCATTAAAGCCATTGTTTTTCTGGTGTTTTTGTAAGAGTCCTAGTTGTACGAGTCTCGGTTGTAAGAGGCGCTGTTATAAGGAACATAGTCATAAGAGCCATCAGTTTTGATTATGTAACAAAATATATTTATAAAATTTACCAATCAAATGGATAATTATTACAATTAATTATTCGTTCCGGTTTCAACATTTAGAGTTAATATAAAATAAGGAGTGTTATTTATTCTATTGTCAGTTATTTAATGGGTTTTGTTGAATGAATAGCTGATAGTTTGGATATTTAATAACATTGATTAGAACGCGGTTATAATTCTGGAGGGCGCTTTATACAAGGAGTTGGCTTCTAAATAATAAGATAATTTTTTATTATCGGTGTTTTAAAATACGCATGTAATAACTGAGTTATTAGTAAATACCCATGCTCAAATTATTTTACTCAAAATATCAATAATTAGGGTATTGAGAGTAACTTTCAGTGTTTCAATGACGTGAAATTTAACAATAACGGCGGTGATAGGATCGGCGAGTAGCAAAAAGAGCCCGTGTTTGAGCTCTTTTCCTTTTAGTCTCGTTGGTATTTTTACTTATGACTGAGAGACATCGCGATAAAAGTAACGTTCACAAGTGCTTGGATTCATGCGTTTAATGACGTTGGATATTAAAGCGATAACCAGCACTGAGAATACTAACCTTCCCCAAAATATGGTGTAGAAGTCAGCCCCAATGAGCATGATCAACAACGTATCTTCTATCAAACTGTGGAGCAAGTTGAGCAGCATGATTGCGGTGAATACATCCCTCGCGGAGATATGTCCTTTCTTGGCTTCGTTGATCAATAAGCCACCGCCAAACGAAAGACCAAGCGTGATTCCGATGATCGTTAAGTTGGTTGCGTCCTTGCTGATTCCTAGCAGTCTCAAGAACGGTCTTAACAATATTGCCATGAGCTTTTCAATGCCGAGAATCTTTAAAACCTTGAGTAGCAGTAATAGCGCTGAAATCACCATGAAGATAACCGCAAAGCTCTTGAGCTGTTCAATGGCCCAACCCAAATAGCTTGTGTCTCCTGATACCTCAGGCTGCCAAAGCACCGTTGCTGGGTAATTGAGCAAATCCCCATATTGATAACTGAGGTTGAGTAGCCATGCCAGCACCAAGCTACCACCGACTCGCACCGACAGCGTAGCCAGCCAGCTCACGCCTGCCTTTTTGGCTATCGCTCCTTCAATCGGCAGTGAGTGGGCGAGAAGCATCATACTGCCTAAAACCGAGGCTTGAGCAACCGTTAAGGGAGCGTCGGAATTGATGAGAATAATGATCCCCGCATAGATGTTAGTGAGTATGGTGGTTGCCCATACCAAGCCCATTTCTTTCGGTAAGCCGACGCTTTCCATTATTGGGCTCAGCCATTCGCTCAGAATCACGATGCCGCCGAGCTCTTCAATGACCTTTATCACGATGATAATTGGAATCATGATTCGGAAAAGTGTCGAGGTGACATCGAAAATCTCTCTAAGGAGTTCTTTAAAAAATTGATAGATTGATTTCATAGTTACGACCATGGTTCGATTGTTTGGTATGAGAAGATCTTACCGTGATTGTTGTGATTCAGATTTCTAAATTGACCTTTAAAGTTGCGATAGATTTTTTAATTATCGTAGTATTAAGAATTATAAGTCATAAATGTATTGGTTTAAGAAATTATGGTGATTGACCGTATAGATAGAAGCATTTTGGTTGAATTGCAAAAGAACAACCGAATCCCTAATCAGACATTGGCTGAGCTGGTCGGGTTGTCACCGCCTGCTTGCTTAAAGCGAGTGAAACGGCTGAGAGAAGAGGGCGTGATAGTCGGTGATGTGTCCATCATTAATCCAGAACTGACCGGCAGTAAGATGACTTTGGTTGTGTCCGTGGAAATGGAGCGTGACCGAGGGGATATTTATCAAATCTTTCGCCATTCTATTTCAAAGGCAGAAGAGGTCACGCAGTGCTATCAGATATCAGGCAGCTTTGATTTCATGCTGATTGTGACGGTCAAAGACATTCAAGCCTACGAAGACTTTGTGGAGCGAGTACTACGCAAAGATCTGAATATTCGTAAATTCCATACCTCTGTCTCAATGAGAACCGTGAAATTTACTACTGCAGTAAACTTAGATGAGTCATGACTGTTGGCATGAGAAGATAGTGAAGTTATTAGCTTTGTGAGGTACTTAGCTAATATTTGTATAAATAGCAGGCATTTACACAAAATGTGACGTTCACATTTTGTCATAACTTTAATAATTGTATATATTCCTCGCCTAAAATAATAATTAACCTAAGTTAATATAATGACTGTCAGCTCATCTACTCAATCTCGTGAAACGCTTCTCAGCGAAAACGAACAACTTGTCTCTACCACTGACTTAAAAGGCGTGATTACGTACAGTAATGATGCTTTTTGTCGCACAGCGGAATACAGCCAACAAGAATTGCTAGGGCAACACCACAATATCGTAAGGCATAACGATATGCCGAAAGCCGCTTTTGCCGATATGTGGGTTAACCTAAAGCAAGGTAAAGCTTGGCGTGGCATCGTAAAAAACAAAACCAAATCTGGTGGGTTTTATTGGGTCGATGCTTACGTAACTCCAATTTACGATAATGGTAAGGTGAGTGGCTACCAATCTGTTCGTGTTAAGCCAAAGAATGAATGGATACAAGTTGCAGACAAGGCTTACCAAGGCCTCTTGAAGGCTGAAAAGTCGGGTCGTCAATGGTCATTAAAGATCAGTGACAGTGTTCGTTACGCCGTGTTGCTAGGCTCTTTGGCTGCGCCTCTGATTTCAAATCTCGTTGAAGTAGGGCAAGTATCACAATGGTTGTTGAGCCTACTTCCTGTTTCAGCATTGGCGTTACTTTTCCGACAAGAGCTGATTGATACTCCAGTGCAGTTGAAAAAGCTGCAATCGAAATTCGATAGTGTCAGTCGTCTTGTTTATTCAGGTAATAGTCAGTTCTCTGTGGCCGATTTTCACTTAAAACTATTGTCTGCAAGAATCCGCACAGTGTTAGGTCGTATGACAGACTCTGCCAAGCCGTTACAAGATTTGGCTGACAACTTGAATGCCACGTCATTTGAAGTATCTGAAGCTTTAGATCAACAAACAAAAGATATTCTTCAAGTACGAGAGGCGACTGAAGAGGTTGAAGTCACGGCCAATGAGGTCTCTTCTCGCACAGAAGAAGCGCACCAGATTGTCGATGTGACTTTGCAAACTTGTGCTGGCGCTAAAGAGAGTATTAATCAAACTCATCAAAACTTAGAGAGCCTAGCTTCTCAGGCCGAAAAGGCGACTCAAACGACTTACCAACTGAGCGACCAAGCGCAGAGCGTAAGTAAGATAATGGAAGAGATTGGTGGAATCGCCGAACAAACCAACTTGTTGGCCCTGAACGCTGCGATTGAAGCGGCGAGAGCGGGTGAGCAAGGACGAGGCTTTGCGGTCGTTGCAGACGAAGTGCGCGCGTTGTCGGGTCGAACCTCAAAGGCTACGGTTCAGATCAAAGAGAGTATCGACACCATGCTAACGACGATTGAAGGCTGGCAAAAAGATATTCTGGCGAACCGTGAGCAAACGGACGCGTGTGGTGATGTTGCAAAGGTGAGTGCAGAGCGCTTGTCGGAAGTCGAAAACCTAATGCAATCCATGAATGAACTCATGCAGTCTGTTGAAAGTTCTGCTCATAAACAACGTGAGCTGTCGAGTGAGGTCAATCTGCATATGCAGTCTATCGCGTCGACCGCAGAACAAAACTTAGTGGCAACGCATTCTGTGAAAGACCACTCCACAGAGCTAAAAGAACAAGTCAATGAGTTCTACCAATTGGCGAAGCGTTTCGAAGAAAAATAGCCGTTAGATTTAATCCGAATGAGAGAAAAGACAAAAAAAGCCCCGCATTTTCATGCGGGGCTTTCTGTATGCATCAACCCATTGAAGGGCGAGACAATGTATTCAAGATTAAGCTAGAAGCTCTTTCGCTGTGTTTACTACGTTTTCAGTAGTGAAACCGAACATCTTGAATAGCTCACCTGCTGGTGCAGACTCGCCGAACGTTGTCATACCGATGATCTTGCCACCGAAACCAACGTACTTGTACCAGAAGTCAGCGATGCCAGCTTCTACAGCCATACGTGCTGTTACGTCAGATGGAAGTACAGACTCACGGTACTGCGCGTCTTGCTTGTCGAAAGCGTCAGTAGCAGGCATAGAAACTACGCGTACTTTCTTACCTTCAGCTGTTAGCTCAGCAGCAGCGTTAACCGCTAGCTCAACTTCAGAACCCGTTGCGATAAGGATAAGCTCAGGCTTGCCTTCACAATCTTTCAGGATGTAACCACCCTTAGCGATGTTTGCTACTTGCTCAGCGTCACGATCTTGTTGTGCAAGGTTTTGACGAGAGAAGATAAGTGCAGAAGGGCCATCTTTACGCTCGATTGCTAGTTTCCAAGCAACAGCAGACTCAACTTGGTCACATGGACGCCATGTGCTCATGTTTGGAGTTAGACGTAGAGAAGCGATCTGCTCAACTGGTTGGTGAGTTGGACCATCTTCGCCAAGGCCGATAGAGTCATGCGTGTAAACTTGGATGTTCTGAGTTTTCATCAGAGCAGCCATACGCATAGCGTTACGAGCGTATTCCATGAACATTAGGAACGTTGCGCCGTATGGTACGAAACCACCGTGCAGAGCGATACCGTTCATGATAGCCGTCATACCGAATTCACGTACACCGTAGTGGATGTAGTTACCAGAGAAGTCGTTTGCTTCAAGAGACTTAGAACCAGACCACATAGTCAGGTTAGAAGGCGCAAGGTCAGCAGAGCCGCCCATGAATTCAGGTAGCATAGCACCGAACGCTTCTAGAGCATTTTGAGATGCTTTACGTGATGCGATGTTTGCTGGGTTAGCTTGAAGATCAGCGATGATTGCCGATGCTTTCTCTTCCCACTCAGCTGGTAGGTCACCGTTTACGCGGCGTTTGAATTCAGCTGCCAGCTCAGGGTATGCTGCTTCATAAGCTGCAAGTTTCTCGTTCCACGCTGCTTCCTTAGCTGCGCCTGCTTCTTTCGCATCCCACTCTGAGTAAACTTCCGACGGAATTTCAAAAGGACCGTGCTCCCAACCTAATTCTTTACGTGTTGCTGCAATTTCTTCAGCGCCTAGTGGTGCACCGTGACAGTCGTGCGTACCTGCTTTGTTTGGAGAACCAAAGCCAATTACTGTTTTAGTACAGATTAGAGTTGGGCGAGGGTCTGCTTTAGCCGCTTCAATCGCTGCGTTGATAGCGTCAGAGTCGTGACCATCTACCGCTGGGATTACATGCCAGCCGTAAGCTTCGAAACGCTTAGGTGTATCGTCAGAGAACCAACCTTCAACTTCGCCATCGATAGAGATACCGTTGTCATCCCAGAAAGCAACCAGCTTACCAAGACCAAGCGTACCTGCTAGAGAACATGCTTCGTGAGAAATACCTTCCATCAGACAGCCATCACCCATGAATGCATAAGTGTAGTGGTCTACGATGTCGTGGCCTTCTTTGTTGAACTGTGCAGCTAGCGCTTTCTCAGCCATAGCCATACCAACAGCGTTAGTAATGCCTTGACCTAGAGGACCAGTCGTTGTTTCGATGCCTGGTGCGTAGCCGTACTCTGGGTGACCTGGAGTCTTAGAGTGCAGTTGACGGAAGTTCTTAAGGTCTTCAATTGAAAGCTCGTAACCTGCTAGGTGCAGCAGAGAGTAAATCAGCATTGAGCCGTGGCCGTTAGACAGGATAAAACGGTCGCGGTCAGCCCACTCTGGGTTTGCTGGGTTGTGGTTTAGGTGAGAACGCCAAAGTACTTCAGCGATGTCAGCCATACCCATAGGTGCGCCTGGGTGACCAGAGTTTGCTTGTTGTACGCCGTCCATGCTTAGAGCACGAATAGCGTTAGCTAGATGTTTGCGATTCATAAGAACTTCCGAATAAAAATTAAGAAAAACAAAATTGATAAAAGTAGGGGAACTGAACGTTCCCCTATTTGAATTTGGTGAGAGTGATTACAGCTTAGCTGCGATCATGTCTTCTAGTTTACCTTGGTCAACGGCGAAGTTGCGGATGCCTTCAGCCAGTTTCTCAACAGCCATTGCATCTTGGTTGTGGTCCCATAGGAACTCAGCGTGAGTCATCGCTGCTGGACGCTCTTTAGTGCCGTTAGAGTCGATAAGTTTCTCAACTACTTCGCCTTCTGCTGCTTCTAGGTCTGCTAGAAGTTGAGGAGCGATAGTTAGACGGTCACAACCCGCAAGTTCAAGGATCTCGCCGATGTTACGGAAGCTTGCGCCCATAACAACAGTTTTGTAGCCGTGGTCTTTGTAGTAGTTGTAGATATCAGAAACAGAGATTACACCTGGATCTTCTGAAGCTTCGAAATCACGACCTTCTTTCGCTTTGTACCAGTCCATGATGCGACCAACGAAAGGAGAGATTAGGAATACGCCAGCTTCAGCACAAGCACGAGCTTGAGCGAAAGAGAATAGAAGCGTTAGGTTACAGTTGATGCCTTCTTTCTCTAGGATTTCAGCGGCACGGATGCCTTCCCAAGTAGAAGCCAGTTTGATAAGGATGCGGTCGTTAGTGATGCCAGCGTCATTGTACATTTTGATAAGTTGACGAGCTTTAGCAACGCTGCCTTCCATGTCGTAAGAAAGACGAGCATCTACTTCAGTAGAGATACGGCCAGGTACAACTTTCAGGATTTCTTTACCGATGTTCACGTTAAGCATGTCGCAAGTATCTTGAACTTGCTGTGCTTTATCACCGCTTTGCGCTTTTGCGTATTCGATAGAAGCATCGATTAGAGGAGCGTACTCAGCAATTTGAGCAGCTTTAAGAATTAGAGATGGGTTAGTTGTTGCATCTTCAGGAGTGTACTTGCTGATAGCTTCGATATCGCCAGTGTCAGCTACAACAGTTGTTAGTTTACGAAGTTGCTCTAATTTATTGCTCATTTTGATCATCCTATGTATCGCATAACACCTCGTTAATGGGAGAGGTGTGGGCATTTGCAAGCTAACTAATGAAGTTCTCAATGGTTGTACCAGTGAGCCAAACTTACATTAATTTAAATTTTTCTCCGAACGAACATTTGCACAGAACATTTGATCGCTCGATGAGTAAATGATGTAGCCATATTTATCCGATCTAGCCCCAAAGTCAACGGTAAATAGTGCTGTATGGTGACTTCAGTCAAATATATTTCGCTCTAGTAATCATGGGGTATGCAAGCAAACGTTTAACGAGCAAAGTGAGGTGAATTAATCAACAACAAAACCATGGTTATGACGATGAGCAAATGTACCTTGCTGTTACATATGTTCGGGGTGTAAACTTGTGTATCACTTGCTTAAGCATCGAACATTTGTTCTTCAAGCAGGTAAAATAATTGTTAAATATTGGTTGAGTGGTATATGAGTAAGAATATCCAAGATGTTTCCGAAGAAAACACTGATCTCCTCACTGAAGTCGCTGTTGCTTATTATCAAGACGGTGCCACGCAAGAAGAGATCTCCAAAAAGTACTCTATCTCCCGTGCAAAGGTTGGTCGAATGCTCAAGCAAGCCAGAGATGAGGGCATTGTTGAGATCACCGTGAAATATCACCCTGTCTTTAGTGCGAAGATCGAGCAACGTTTGATCGAACGATTTGGTGTAAAGCGTGCGCTTGTGGCACTAGACCAACCAAATGAAGAGAAGCAGCGATTACAGGTTGCTGGTTTAGTGTCTAACTATCTTACCAGTACACTGAAAAACGGCATGGTGGTGACAGTAGGACAAGGGCGAAACGTATCGTCTGTTGCTCACCACACTGGTGTCATTACGCCACGAGACTGCAAATTCGTGTGTGGTATCGGCGGTATTCACCCAAGAGGCGGTATGTTTAATGCCGACCATATATGCAGGCAGCTAGCTAAAAAGTACGGTGGATCTTCTGAAACCTTGTACGCGCCTGCTTATGCCGAGAATAAAGCGCAAAAAACCGCATTCATGGAAAACAGCACCGTTAAGCAGACCCTCGATCTCGCTCGAAAAGCCGATGTCGCTTTAGTCGGTATCGGTGATATGAGCGAAAACAGTTATATGGTCGACTTAGGTTGGTTTACCGCAGGTGAGGTCGTTCAATCTCGTTTATTACAAGGTGTCGTCGGTGACTTTGCGGGTTACGACTTTTTCGATGTTCACGGTAAAACAGCAAACACAGTAATGAGTGACCGTGTGATTGGTTTGGCCTTGGAAGAATTCCGGCCAATAGCAGAAGTGATTGCCATCGCAGCAGAGAACAGTAAACCTCTCGCTTTGTTAGGTGCACTAAGAACCGGCGTGGTCGATGTGATCGCAACCAGCGTAAGTAATGCATTGACGGTACTTAACTTGGACGAACAACTTAGCGTGAATAAACCAAACGGCAGTGAATAGTAAGATATTTATGCTTCGTTGAATTCACTATTTGAGTAACCATGGAAATTCCTCCCTAATGAAACCAGTGCAATAAGGGGGATAACTATTAGACATGACTCGAATAGTGAATTTGTTCAGCGGTTGAAAGAATTATCACTCTTTAATGTTAAGCCACACTAAAGGAGATAATTATGAAACTGTCATTTATCACACACGCTATTTCTAGTAACAGTGACCAATCAAGTTCTATCTTTAAATCTAATTCTGTCATTGCGCTTAGCTTAATAGCCACGGCTTGTATGCTCACACCTACAGTACATGCCGATGATAAAGTCGTCGCAGGGTATTTTGCGGATTGGCAATATCTTAATAAAGATAACCCTTATACCGTTGACGACATACCGGCAGACAAGCTCTCACATATTATTTACGCCTTCTTGAGCATGTGTGGTCCTCATAGCGGTGCCGGTGAGCCCGTCCAAAAACAAATTCAGCAGCAATGTGCAGACAAACAACCATATACCGCGATTATTGTGGATAAAGAAGCTGCGTTAGAAGTCGATTTCGGAGACGTGGATGTTGATGTCGCCTATAAAGGTCACTTTGCCCAGTTAGCTCAATTGAAGGCCGACAATCAAAATATCAAAATATTGCCATCATTTGGTGGATGGACAATGTCGGAACCTTTCCATGCGATGGCGAAAGATCCTAAAGCCATAGCGCACTTTTCAAAAACTGCTGTTGAGTTGATCCAAAAATATGACTTCTTTGATGGTATTGATCTTGATTGGGAATACCCAGGAGGCGGCGGCTTAACCACTTCGCCTTGGAACCCAGAGACTAAACTAACGGATGAGCAGAAAGCGCAAGAGCGTGAAGCTTTCACACTTTTAGTAAAAACAATCAGAAGTGATTTGGACGCTTTATCAAAGACGACTCAAAGAGATTATGAGCTTTCAACGGCTGTCGGTGTTGGCGCTAAGGCTGCCCAAATTGATTGGAACGCAGCTAGCCCATATCTGACGAACATGTTTGCGATGACGTATGACTTCCTCGGAGGTTGGGGAGCTCAAACAGGTCACACTACAAACTTACACGCCACAGAGCGCAGTTGGTGGGGAATGGGAGCTGACGTCTTCATTAATCAGATGATAGAGCAAGGTATTCCTAGCGAGAAGCTCGTGATCGGGGCGGCTTTTTATGGTCGAGGCTGGCAAGGGACAAAAGACTTTGCTGGAGAGCTGCCTAAAGGTGACCTAATTTCTGAACAAGGGGCGCAGTTTGGTACCGGTGAAAACGGTTACTTTATGTTCTGGGACCTTATGAATAACTACAGCAGCAAACAAGGTTATGAGTACAAGTATGACGAGCAAGCTCAAGCACCTTATTTGTGGAACCCAGATAACAAAGTATTCATATCTTTTGAAGATCAGCGTTCTATCAAAGCAAAGGCAGAATGGGCGAAGAAATCAGACCTAGGTGGTATTTTTACTTGGGAATTATCAGGAGATCCTTCCGGACAGTTGATCGATGTTATGCATAGCGAAATGAATAAATAGTGAAATGAATAAATAACCGATCAAAAAATACCCAGAAAATAAGGTAGGTGTTTATCTGCCTACCTTATTTATTTAGCTCGTCTATTTAACTTAACTCGCGTTCTTAAACAGAACATTCCGCGTGCTCGGTCACTTGCTTATTTAGGTGAGCAGCCAGCTCATCATAAGGGATAGGGCGAGAGAAGTAATAGCCTTGCATTAAGTCACATCCACATGCCTTTAGAATTGCGAAGTGTTCGTTCGATTCTACGCCTTCTGCTAATACCACCATGCCGAAGTTCTTACCGATTGCGATGATGTTTTGCACCATTGTGAGTGATTGCTGATCGACAGCAATGTTCTCAATAAAGCTCTTATCGATTTTAAGCTCATCGATAGGCAGTGCTTTCAACATGCTCAGTGATGAATAGCCTGTACCGAAATCATCTAAAGAGATCTTTATATTCTTCTCTTTGAGGGCTTCAAAAGTCGGTTTCACTAAAGTCACATCTTCAATGAACAAGCTCTCCGTAATTTCTAGCGTTAAACAGCTAGGAGAGAGTTGATACTTTTCTAGTGTCGCGAACAAGTGCTCAGAGAAGGATTGATGAGAAAACTGACGCACTGATATGTTGATCGACAGCCCGATCTTTTGTTCTGTTGTTCGGTGCAAGTGGGCGATCTGCATAATGCTGGACTCAATAATAAAAGTACCCAGTTTTTGCATCAAGCCTGTGTTCTCAGCTATCGGTATAAAGACATCTGGCGGAACAAAACCCAATTCGTCATCAATCCAGCGAACGAGTGCTTCTACACCGTGAATACTCTCATTTGCACGAACCAGTGGTTGGAAAACCATGAACAGCGTTTGTTTCTCAATAGCGATGCGTAGCCTTTGTTCTACTTTCATCTTGTATAGGTGCGCGTCTTGCATTTCCGTCGTGAAAATACTGTACGAGTTTTGCTGCTGTTTCGCTTTGTACATCGAAATATCGGCAGAACGTAACAGGCTATCCAGATCTTTTCCGTGTTCAGGGAAACGTGCTACGCCGATGCTGCAACCTAACAAAAACTGAGCGCTTTCAACTTCATAAGGTTGAGAAAGCACTTCAATAATGCGCTTGGCGAGTCGTTTAATTTCAGCTTCATTCGACAAGGGCGTTAAGAACAAAAACTCATCACTGGATTCACGTACCAATAGGCTGAGGCGAGATCGGAACCTCATCAAACGCAAAGCGATCTGTTTGAGAACCTTGTCTCCAAAGTCATGCCCGTGGGTGTCATTGACGCATTTAAAGTTATCGATATCGATAAACAACAGCGAAAACGGCTCTGACTCATCGTCAATCCATTTACCAATGTTTTTACGCATGTACAAACGGTTTGGCAGAGAGGTTAAAGGGTCATGGTTCGCCTGATAAATGAGTTGGCTACGAGTGCGTTGTTCATTCTTGGCAATCGACTTAACCAAAAAGTAGAAACCAAATTGAAGAAAAATAAAGGCAACGAAAAGAATGCTGAACTCTTGTATGAATATACTATCGACGTGAGTTAGATCCGTACGTCCTACCACCCACAATTTGTAGTTTGGGATGTATTTCGCGCTCATTAAAGAGTGGTACTGTTCATCGTCGACGACAAAAGAGTAGGTTTCTTGCCCATTCATCGCTTCTTGCACGCTAATTCCAAAGCGGTCGGTAAAGATGCTTGCAATACGCTGTATGACATCTTTGCCTACCGGAGAGGAATACGCACTCTCAGATTCGATATCACTCGAATAAAACTGGCGATAGCTGTCTTTTCTGATCAGGCTTAGTGTATTGAAACTTCCGGCGTGAGCATTATTTTCAAATACGATCGTGGCGTCTAATCGTAGCCCTGCGGTCATTACTGCATCGGTTTTCTTGCCATCGATTGAAATGGATTTTCTCAGCGGGATAACCAAGCTATTCAACGATTCTTGAAAATAGGTACGGCCAAGCACCATGCTACGGCTTGATAGGGCGTCTAAAAAGGAGTCTCTTGTTGGCGCGTATTGCAGCAAGTTCCTTTGATTCGCAAGTTCAAGATTTGAGCTGATCGAGAGGTAGTCGCCGTCGGTGTTCAACAAGCCAAACGCTGCAATCGCAGGGTGGGTTTCAAGTAGCTTGTCTAAAATTGGCCTAATTTGAATAGACGCAGTACGTGTGAAATCAGACTGTTGAGCTAGTTGATGGCCGACCACTTCTAACAAGGCTTCTTGACTGGTCAGCAGCGAGTTGACGGAGCTAGAAAAAAGCTCAACCTGAATGTGCTGCTGCTCTATGAAATCGTCTCTGTTCGCTTTCCAGTTTGTTATTCCCAACGCGGCGAAAAGTATCAGGGTCAGTAGTACGACAAACGCGTACAGCGACCAGATATTTTGCTTAAATAGAGCCATGAGATGCCTTTGTTGGTTACTACTTTTAACAGACTGCAAGTGACAAACTATTGGGTTGTCAGCGCGATTCATGCAACGAAAAATACAAACATCAATGATGAAAGTATTAATGATTAAATAGTGTAACGACTACGAGCAGAGATTCTTGAGTGAAAAATTAGTATTCATAACGTCGATAACGATTAGTTTATGATTAATCACGAATTATGGTTAGCAAGTTGATGTGGGTTACAAATCAAACGGCGTGAATCGAGTCTTGGTCTCAAATGAACATAGCGTTAACTGCGACATAGAGGCTTACTTCATGAGACGTGGGGCCATCATTATCAGTAAGCTCTTTATGCATGCGCAGTATATTCCAATAGTTGCATTAAGCGAAGTTGAATTACTTTTTAGTCACGGCGATAGGGAGTTTGTCGTTAGCACCCCATTCCGTCCATGAACCATCGTAAACACCCATTTCACCGTTATAGCCAGCGAGTTTAGCGGCTAATAATATGATGCAGGCTGTTACGCCAGAGCCACAGCTAAAGAACATAGGTTGAGAAGGCGTTAATTCTAACGTTGAAAAGATATCAATAAGCTCTTCTTGAGGCTTTAACTTACCGTTATCGAGTACTTGAGCAAACGGTAGGCAAATCGAATTCGGTATATGGCCACTACGTAAGCCTTCACGTGGTTCAGGAACTTCTGAATCGAAGCGAGCTTGAGAACGCGCATCTACAATGTTTGCGCTCTTGTCAGTTGAGTAACCTTCAACCTGCTGAGCACTGACAAAGTAGTTGTCTTGAATATGGCCTTCAAAATTGCCCGCCTTTACTTCGGTGCGATAGCCAGTCTCGGTCGCGTAACCGGCTTCGATCCAAGCGGGCAAACCGCCATCTAAGATGAATACCTCGTTGTGTCCCATTGCCATAAACATCCACCACGCACGGGGAGAAGCGAAGGTTCCGGAGTTATCGTAAACCACAATAGTACTGTCTTGATTGATGCCAATCTCTTTTGCGCGAGTGTTGAAATGTTTTTCGGTCGGGAACATGTGAGGAAGCAGAGTATGCTTGTTACAAAAGTCTTTGTCGTAGTCAAAACGAATAGCACCAGGAATCATTTGTCCTTTGATCTTTTCTGACTCGCTTGGAATTTGAAACTCGATACTGGCGTCGAGGAGGATGATATTGTCTTCTTTTAGCAAACGTTGTTGAAGTTGTTGTGGTGAGATGAGTGGCTGATTCATTATTGTTATATCCATTCTTGTTGTTTTAGCGATTCTTGCTGTTATAGCAAATACAGTGTTATAGCAAATACAGTGTTAGAGCGATTACAGTTGCTTTGCGAATACAGTTGCTTTTACGAATACCGTTGTTGTATCGATAGCTACTGAGCTGCTCGACAGTGGATGAACTGATAACTGCTTTGTCCGGTTAATTGATTGTTTAATGTATCAAGCGCAACCACAGAATCAATAGGGCAGTCTGTGGTAGGAGCAATAGAGACCCGAAATACGTCATTATCTTTTGTCTGAACCGTGAGATAACGCCTGTGTCCATCTAAGGATTGAGTCAGCGTGTTCGAAATGACTTTGGCTTGAATGCGTTGCTCCGTCTCTGATGTTAGCGGGAAATAGGCAAGGGCAACTAACACGCCTACGCCACACATTAAGATAAATAGACCTATTTTTAACTGTTTCATGAGAGTAAGTCTTTGAAGGTTATATTGAAAATATAAGTGAGATTGGTGGTAAAGTGAATGCTACTCGCTAAGAAAGCTGAATTAACCGCTCTTCGACGAAAACAAAAAAGTGAGCATTTCTGCTCACTTCTTACTTACAAATAACCAATTTTGACTCTGTTTCGTCATAGACCTAACTAACGACAAGCTACCTGCTGTTAAACGATTTACTGCCAGACAATCTGAGAGTCGCCGCTAGAAACCACTTGTTGTAATGGAGGTTGACCATCGTAAAACCAAATCTCTATCAAGAGTGCTTCATGGTTTACCGGTGCTGCAAAGTTGGAGGCGAACACACCATTATCTAATGGGCCAGCAATGACTTTACTGGAGTAATCCGGCTTCAAGGTTGAGTCATCTCTTGTACTAAATCGGCTATAAACGGTCACAAAAGAACGGTCTGTCGAAATGCTGCTGATGTCGATGTCGAGATCAAACTGTTCAACCGAGTCGTAGTCAAACCCGTCAGGTACCACCAAATCACTCATCGTATAGCTTTGCGCTGCTACCGCACTTGTCGTGGGAGACGGCGAAGGCGTTGCTGTTACTGGATTCGACGGTGTTACAGGTGTCGAGGGTGTAGATGGCGATGGAGTCGATGCACTGCTACCACCGCCCCCGCCGCCCCCACAACCGGCTAATACTAATGGCGCTGCTGCTAAAATAACGGCTAGTGACTTCTTCATGTTCCAAGTGCTTTGTACAGACATACGTTTTTCCTCAAAGAGATTGCGACTTGAATCAACGCAATGATTGTCTCGATATTGTTTAGTGTGAATAGTCATAACGTCTCTCCTTATGGTTCGTAACGTTGGTTGTCTGCAGGTGATTGGTACCATGTCTGGTTCGTTTCACCGCCGGATTCTGCGTATGGTTTAAATTCTGGGTAAGCGGTAACAATATCGACGTACTCTAAAGGCCACTCCCATTCGTCATCCGAAGTCACTATTAGTGCCCAAGGGTGATTTTCTACTGTTTTGAAGTATTTACCTGTTGATGGATTACTGTCATCGACGCCTAAACCAGCTTCAAAGAGGTTAGTGGTATCAAATGCTTCTGTTGGAGCTTGGTCTGGCAAGTGAACCTCCCAGCTGCGTCCTGGATGTAGAGGTAGGTTTTCACCGTGATAATACCCAGGCGTTGCGAAGATGAACGGGTCGTAAGGCATATCGGTCCAGCTGCCAGTACTCACACCGTCGCCGGCTAAAGTAATTCCGATTTGGAAAGAAAACTGCTCATCCTCTTTACATCCATTACTGGTGCGGTAGAAGGTGCAGCCAGTGCTGATTTTTTCTGTCAGGTCATTGGCGATAACAAAGATTGCTTCGCTACGTCCATCTTCTAGGTCAAGGTCAGTGAATACACCGTTGTGTTTCATGTAAGAGCTACCACTACTCACTAAGATCGGGTCTAAGTTAGGAAGTCGAACAGCAAAACCATTTCTGTACGTTGCCCCGACAGCAGCTAGGCGGCCGTCAATAGTGGACTTAACGACTTTTCCATCTTTAAGGATTTCGGTAATGCGATACATAAGAACAGCGTCGTTCATGTCGTAGTCGGCTTTATATGGCCAGTTATCTTCGTACGCGAGCGTTGCGTAACCGGAAGCACTTGGGAAGTAACGAGCGGTGGCACCATCGTTAAGAACATCGACTTGAATATCTACCACCTCACCAGAGGTTGAACCGCCAAAGTAACTTAGGTTGGTTTGTTGACTGAATCTAAATCGAGCCCACGTCGTACCGGTTAGTGCGTTGATATCGACATTTAGAAACAGATCGTTTTCACCAGCGTCTAACAGGTAATCGGTAAACACTTGCTCGTTGGCGCCATCGAAGCTGCCATCTTGGTTCCAGTCTATCCAAGCTGAAAGGTAACCGGTTGTTGAAGCTTCAATCACCACTTTTGAATCAAGACCAGCTTCAAGTGCGGTTACAAAACCGATACCACCGTTCGCCCACTCATCATCAATACCCACGCTTTCATCTGATTGCGGTGTTACGTAGCCATCAAGGTCGGCGTCGGGCGCATCTGTACCTAACCAAGTTACGCCATCCAGTTCATGTCGAGGACCGTTACTTTCTAATAACGTTAGGTAAGTATCTGGAGCGTCACCGAAGTCGATGTTGGAATCTTCATCCACAACAGGCGCATTCGCACAGCGAGCACCATCATTTTGATTAGAAGAAGGGCCATTCGATACAAACTCTACAGCAGGAACGACACCTGCAGCGATGTTTGCAGCGTTCTCTGGGGACAGGTTGATACGGTAGATCTTACCGTCTTGATTTCGAGATACGTAGTAGTAGCCGTTTACGTCGAAATAACCTGCGCCGAATGTCCCTGTTTCTCCGGTGTCACCAATGTAGGTTTCTGCGCCTGTGGTTGGGTTGAATTGGTACAAGCCGCCCGAGTTATTATCGATACCATATAAAGAACCATCACTTGGGTGGAAAGCAAAATCGGTCAGTCTTACGGTTGCCGGGCTGCCAGCTATTTTGTTAACTGTAACAGTCGCGTTTGGGTCGGCGTCTAACGGCGATAGGTCAACGGTGAATAAACCTTTCCCTGTGCGGTACAGGTAATACACATGTTCATAGACGTCGCCGACATAGAAAGTGTGGTCAGTTGGCAGTCCACTTGTGTTGATAACTTCTGCTTGGAAGTCTTGGCCAAGACGCACTAGGCGTTTGTTGGTGGTGTCATAGCCATAAATATATCTGTCTTGGAAGTCGAAACCAACACCATTGATATTGGCATCCATACCGGTATCGTCTTCTAACAAGGTGGTTGAACCTGTCACTAGGTTCACGCCCCAAACTTGCACTGGGGTGGATTGAAAGAGGTACGCCTTACTTGGACAGGTATCGAATGGCGCTGCGTTGGCGACTAGGGGGGCGCTTAATAGCAAACTTAACGTTGTAATTCTCATATCTACATCCTTGTGATGGAAGGTCTAGATACTTTTACAAGTTACGTGCCATTTTTAAGTTGTTGATTTTTTTGGTTTATATTTTAAGGCGTTAGGTTTCTCATTATATTCTCAAAATGAGAATTCAAATGAAACTAATCACTCATAGAGTATTTCAAATTGATAAAGCGATTTGAGACGCTTATGTTGAGACCTAAAAAAGCCCTGATTTTTAGTCAAGGCTTAGGTTTTCGATAAGAGGGGATATGATTCAGTCTATCCACACACCGAACAATTAGGCATCTTCATTAAATTCATTTCACGCCAGTTGTGAGACATGGCATCGAGAATCAAAAGTTTGCCTTGCTTTGGTTGTCCAAACTTGGCAATAACCTTGATAGCTTCCAAAGCCTGAGCCGCGCCTACCATGCCAACAACAGGTGCCATCACACCGGCTTCGACACAGCTTAGAGCAGCATTACCAAATAGAGCGCTCAAGCACTGGTAGCAAGGTGCGTTTTCATCTTGATAAGTGAATACGCTAATCTGACCTTCCATGCGAATCGCAGCACCTGATACTAGTGGCGTTTTTGATGCGTAACACAAACGGTTCAACTGATTGCGCGTTTCAACGTTGTCACTGGCATCAAGAACAAGAGAGTGTGCTTCAATCAACTTGCCAAGTGCCTCGTCATCAAGCCTGTGATCAACAGTTTCAATCGTCAGATGAGGATTCAATACTTGCAAAGACTCAGCGGCAGAATCGACCTTCTTCTTACCAATATCAGCATCGGTATGAAGCACTTGTCGCTGTAAATTTGAAAGCTCGACAATATCATCGTCGATCAGTGTTAGCTTACCAATGCCCGCCGTCGCAAGGTATTGAGCAGAGGCACAGCCTAAACCACCTGCACCTAACACTAAGATTGAACTCTGTTTCAGCGCTTCTTGGCCTTCAAAATCAAACTGTTTGAGAATGATCTGGCGATTGTAGCGAAGCATCTCTGCGTCAGACAGTATTTCCATCAGCAAGCCTCGTTAGTAAAGCGTCGAGTTAAACAGTTGAATCTGAACCGTTTCACCGACTTCAACACGGCCACGTTCGCGCTCTAGTACCACAAAGCAGTTTGCTAAGCTCATTGAGCGGAAAGCGCCAGAGCTTTGGTTACCTGTTGTTTCTACTACAAACTGACCGTTTTCAATCGAGTAGATGCCGCGTTGATAATCAGTACGGCCTGGGCCTTTTTTGAATGCGGACTTAGTGATAGCCGGAATCGATTCTGGTGCTGTCCATGCGGTGTGACCAGCCAATTTAGCCAGCATAGGTTGAACTAACACATACATAGTCATCATTGCTGATACTGGGTTACCCGGTAAGCCACAGAACCACGCGTTATCCAACTCACCAAATGCGAACGGTTTTCCGGGTTTGATAGCGAGCTTCCAAAAGCCAATTTGACCGAGTTCTTCCAAAATATCTTTGGTGTAATCCGCTTCACCAACACTCACACCGCCAGAAGTCACAACAACATCTGCGAGTTCTTGAGCTTTCTCGAAGGTTTCTTTAAGCGTTGCAGGGCAATCAGGGATGATGCCTAGGTCAATCGCTTCACAACCAAATGCTTCAATCAGCGGTTTAATGCCGTAGCGGTTGCTGTCGTAGATCTGACCGTCTTCAAGAGGTTGCCCTAATGGCTTGAGCTCATCGCCAGTAGAGAAGAAAGCGACTTTGGGTTTGTGTGCCACAGTTACATGGCTCACACCGAGCGAAGCAATCATTGGAATGTCACGAGGCGTTAAACGTTCGCCACGGCTAAGAACGATATCGCCTTGCTTGATATCATCACCAGTAGGGCGAATGTTATTGTTCAGCTTGATGTCGTCTTGTTGAATCTCAATGCCAGCGTCAGTTTCAGCCGTGTTTTCTTGCATGATTACGGCGTCACAACCTTCCGGGATCTTTGCGCCTGTCATAATGCGAATACAGGTGTTTGCTGGCCATTCACCTTCAAATGGTTGACCTGCAAAGGACTTGCCCGCTAAAGGCAGTACTTTACCGTTCTCTAGGTCTGCTAAGCGCAGTGCATAGCCGTCCATTGCTGAGTTATCAAAAGGAGGGACGAAAATAGGGGATAGAATATCTTCAGCAAGTACGTAACCCAATGCTTCTGCCAATGGCAGTGATAAGGTCGTTTGAATAGGTTTAATTGGTGATAGCAGCTTATCTAGTGCTTCTTCAATTGGCATCAAGCCCGGAGCGTCGCAACAGCCCATAATTGAAATCCTTTGATCGTTATTATTTTGATTTGGTGGTTGGCAATAGGGATTCAATAATTATCAAATCATGATGGTTCGCCAACGAAATTGCAGCCACTTTAGCATAGTTTAAGCCCCGTAAATAATGACCTCCCTTAAAATATGGGTGTATTTATTCAAAATTCCGAGTATCCTTGTTTGCCATCCAGAAGGGGTAATAAAAGAGGAAGTTCAATGTCAGGTCTTAGCGAATCAGCGAAGTTGGTTAAAGATGCGCTAGCAAGCCGCGGGTTAGAGACGCCAATGAGTCCTAACCAGGTTAGCCGAGAAGAGAAAAAGGAACGAATCGAACACCATATGCGTGAGATTCTCACTCTCCTTGAACTTGATCTTACGGACGATAGTCTGGAAGAAACACCGCAACGTATTGCTAAAATGTACGTGGATGAAATTTTCTCTGGTTTGGATTACGCTAATTTCCCTAAAATTACTGTAATCGAAAACAAGATGGGTGTTCGTGAGATGGTACGAGTAAAAGACATTACCGTGACCAGTACGTGTGAGCACCACTTAGTGACGATTGATGGTAAGACTGCGGTCGCTTATATCCCGCGTGGGAAAATCATCGGCCTTTCAAAGATTAATCGTATTGTTCGATTCTTTGCTCAGCGCCCACAAGTTCAAGAGCGTATGACGCAGCAGATCCTTGTTGCACTGCAAACGCTACTCGAAACCGATGACGTTGCTGTAACTATGGATGCCGTTCACTACTGCGTTAAATCTCGCGGTGTTATGGACGCAACTAGTGAAACGACAACAACAGCTCTGGGCGGTATATTCAGATCAAACCCAGCAACGCGCCACGAATTCTTACACGGCCTGCGTTAATACGTTTCGTTATTGGATGAACGCGATTTATCCTCTGTAAATTGAAGTTCGTTGAAATTATTCTAAGCCTCGCTTTTTGCGGGGCTTTTTTACGCCTGTAATGAAGTTAACTGTAATGGCTGCGAATGTCGTCATTCCCTAGAGTGAAGAATGAGCGACTCGTTAACTTTTGTCATTCCCTAAAGCGAAGAATTAGCAAGTAGGGAGTCTGTTTTGATGAAGTGTTTTATTGGTATAGCTGGCACGAGATCCCCGATTCAGTCGTTTCTCCTTCTCGAGGATGACGGCGTGTGAGGTAAAATACGAGGGTGAGGGTTAAGTGTGTATTCTATCGCTAGCCTTTTAGAAGCCAGCGTTGCTGATCTTGCAGAATGAGAGACTCGGTCACCTCTGTCATTCCTTAAAGTGAAGAATGAGCGAGTAGGGAATCTGTTGATCTTTGTGCTTTCTGACTTGCTATGAGATCCCCGATTCAGTCGTTCCTCCTTCTCGGGGATGACCAAGAATGTGGGGTACTAGGCTAAGAGTATTTCGCGAAAAACGGTTATTTTTGTGTTGCTGTTTAGGCGAGCCGAAACGTTGAATCTCAGTAAAACGAGTCCGTCATTCCCTAAAGTGAGGAACGAGCGTAATAGGGAATCTCTTGCGGCCAAACAGAAAAAGCACGCTCTATAAAACATAGAGCGTAACTAGAGTCAGTCGCTGGTGGGGTGCTTAAGAAAGGTTAAACAAACGCTTTAAGTGGTGAACAATACCAGATGGCTTGTTCTCAGCTTGATAGATGTTCAAACCATCGTAAAAACTGGCCATGAACTCTACGCGAATCTCATCATCACTGCTTCTCGATATACGAGACAGTAGCGTAGCGGCTACAGCAGCATGATCATTGGCTAGGCTGTAATCCATTCCTAGTCGTCCTTGAATGAACAACCACAAATGCGTGACTAGTTTTAACTGTTGGGCGTTAGAGTTTTGAAACTTGTCGCTATGTTCAGTGCGCACTGTGTTATCGAATACATTTTGCATCGCCTCATTCGCTTCTTTATTACTTTCAAAGCGATAGCTTGCATCGATATGTACCTTGGTTAACAGACCAAGCAACGTCTGACGTGCAGAGTTGTCCGGCTTATTCTCACAAGCGTGTTTAAACAGAGCGTGGTTTTCGTCGATAAAAGACGTTAGCTCTTTCTCGAAACCTGTCGCAATCGCGGCTACTGAGTCTAAACCAGACTCTTTCAAACAAGAGTGCAGTTTGGTTTTGACTTGCTGATTTGCTTCAAGTTTCTGCTGATCACTAGTTGGACGCTCAGTCATTACTCTGTAGCTCTTCCCACGTTACTTCTGCAGATTGAGTATCGCTGTTAACGAAAGCAGAGTTACCCGTCAGCATGACTGAAAGATCCATCGTACGTTGTGTCATCGCTGCTAGCTGCTCAATACCATCGTTGTCTAGACGAACGATCTGAGCTTTTAGGTAACCGAATTTACCTTTGTTCTGCTCCCACCAAACGTTTGATTTAGTGTTGAAGCTGAATACGCGTACTGATTTAGATAGGCGAGTTGCCTTCTTAACACGCTCTGGATCAGGTTCGCCCACATCAACCCATTCTAGGATTTGATCGTCTAACGACTTCTGCCATAAATCGGGTTCTTCAATACTAGACAACCCTTTAGTGAACTCAAGTTCAGGAGATGCATTGATACAGAAAGCCATGATACGAGCCATCATTCGCTGTTCTGTTTCAGAAGGGTGTTGTGCAACCGTTAGATTAAAAGAGTCGTAATAGTCGCGATTCATATCGGTTAAAGAGATACGAAACTTGTAGATTGTCGGTTTAAGAGCCATTGAGAGGGTGTCTTAGGTAGAAATAGTGAAGGGGAATATTACCTTAAATCTCTGAATAGCGGGTAAAAAAATAGCCAGCAGAGGCTGGCTATTTTTAGAAAGCTTTAAAATACTAAATTAAAGTACTTTGATGCTGTCAGCTTGTGGGCCTTTTTGACCTTGAGATACTACGAACTCAACTTTTTGGCCTTCAGCAAGAGTTTTGAAACCGTCGCCAGTGATAGCAGAGAAGTGTGCGAATACGTCTGGGCCGTTTTCTTGTTGAATGAAGCCGAAGCCTTTAGTTTCGTTGAACCATTTTACTGTACCAGTAACTGTGTTAGACATGATGATATCCTAAAATTAAATTTTTATTTTGAGCCAATTGTGGCACTGATAGCGCGGAAAAGTTTATTGCTATTGCGTACAACACAACGGGGTTACTAGTAATCCAACGAAATGTTTATATACAAAGAACTTTCTTTCTAGCCGGAGTGAAGTCTAAATCAAATCAGGGGATAGTCAATCGAATCCATAGTGAAAGGTTGCAGAAACTTGGGGGTAGTCAAACTTTGCATTCCTTAAATATCATGGAGTTACAGTTGTATGGTGATTTGTTGTAGTTTTTGTGAAAAAGGTGGTCGAAATTGATGACGAATTTGGAGTAAATGCACTGTTTTAGCGCATTAATTTTTTGCAAATTTAAAGCCGCTAACTGGGCGTTGAGCCCACTTTTAACGGCTTATATTTATAAATGTCGTTGTAAGGTATATGTCTTCACTTGAACGAGGTTCCGGCTACTTTTTCAAGCGGTATAGATTACCATTATCGGTGCTGAAGAAGATGTCTCCGTTTGGTGAAGTTTCGATGTCTCTTATCCTTTCGCCCAAGTCCTCTAAAATGCGTTCTTCCTCGATTGCCTCACCTTGTTCATTGACTGTCACAATATTGATGTGAGTAAGTTTTAGTGCTCCAGCCAGCAGTTTGCCTTTCAGCTCTGGGTATTTGTCTCCTTGGTAAACAATCAAACTGCCCGGAGCGATTGAAGGAACATAGACTTTTTTAGGCGCTTCAATACCATCTTTGGTTTCCGATTCGCCAACGCTGATAGGGCCCCAATACTCTTTTCCGTGTGAGGTGACTGGCCACCCATAGTTGGCACCTGCTTTTATTAGGTTAATTTCATCACCACCGCGAGGACCGTGTTCAATCGACCAAAGCTTTTGAGTCGGGAAATCGTAATACAGACCTTGTGGATTGCGATGGCCAAAGCTCCAAATTTCATTGAGCACCTCGCTGTTATCCGAGAATGGGTTATCGCTTGGTGTGCTTCCATCGGCATTCAGTCGTAATATTGAGCCAGCATGAGTCATGGTGTCTTGGCCGTTGTCTCGATCACCTCGATCACCGATTGAAAAATACAGGTGGCTATCATCAAAGGTGATACGGCTACCAAAGTGACGTCCGGTGTCCGTTCTGGATTTAGATACAAACACGTCTGTCCAATTGGTGATTTCATTATTGTTGTAATTAGCATAAGCCAGTGTTGTTACCCCTTCACCATCGACGTCTTTACTGTAAGTGACGTAGAACTTTCCGTTTTCAAAAGGGGAGAGTCCGATATCCAATAACCCACCTTGGCCTTTCGCCCATACATTGGGCAGCCTGAAGAGTGTTTTTTGATCGCCTGTTTTTAAATCAACTTGTTTAATGACGCCTGATTTTTCTGTTACTAGCATGGACTTATCGTTGATATAAGCCAGCCCCCAAGGGATCACGAGTCCGTCGGTGATCTTCTCTGCCTGCCACGCAAAGGCAGACGTTATAGGACCAGAGGCAAGTAGCGCTAAAGCACATGAAAAAACACGGTGATGAGTGTTCATTGAAGTCCCTTGATTATGAGCATCTAGTGTTAGTCTAGCGCTTGTCGTGGGCAGGCGGAAAGCTCAGGTCGCTGAAAAGTGACTATTCACATATTTAGTTGAACGCCTATTGTATGATTATACAAGCTCACGTATGTTTACTGTGCCTTTCTCTATTTGATCCCGTCGGAGCATTATGAACAACTCGCCAGCAGCATTTTTGCTATTTTCTCAGTTTTTATGTTGTGAGTTAGATACGCACGATTTTTTTTCGAATGGACGTATTAAACGATGAGTCGTGGATTTGATTTTAAATCGATCTTACTTGCTTGTTTGGTCATCAGTATCGGCCAGCTCAGTATGGGCTTGGTGTTTCCTTCTTTACCTTGGATCGCAAAAGATTTTGATGTCTCGCTAGAGCAAGCTCAGCTTTTGGTGAGTGTGTATTTATTAGGCTTTGGCCCTTCCCAGTTTATTTATGGCCCTATTTCCGATGCTCTTGGGCGTAAGAAGGTACTGTTAAGCGGCTTGTTGATCGCCATGCTTGGCCTGTTGATGATCATCTTCTTCAGCCATTCATTTACCAGTATGGTACTGGGTCGATTCCTGCAAGGTTTAGGAACAGGTTGTTGTGCGGTGCTTGCTCGCGCTTCCACACGAGATAGATTCAGCGGATCTGACTTACCATTGGCGATGTCTTATATCGCCATGGTAGCGTCAATTACTCCCCTGATTGCGCCTGTTATCGGTGGGTTTATCAACTTCCACTTTGGCTGGAGTATGGTATTCATCTCGCTACTTGGGTATGTCTCATTGGCTTGGGGGGTATTGGCGTTCAAATTCAAAGAAACCGTCACTCAGTTCTCAGCGATTCCCTCACCGAAGAAAATGGCGTTGCAATACAAAGAGCTACTCACTTCTCGCTACTTTATGAGCTTTGCGAGCATTGGCTGGCTTAATTTTAGTTTGATGATCACCACTGTGTCGGTGATGCCGTTTATCATGCAGAACCAGATCGGCATGACGTCTGATGAGTACGCTATGTGGGCGGTGATACCTGCGTTGGGCATGTTAGGTGGTACCAGCTTGTGTAACCGTATTCGCCCAATGTTAGGCAATAAGAAAACACTGTTATGTACGCCTGTGCTACACATCTCAGCTGCGTTGTGGCTTTTCTTTTGCCCACTTGAGCCTTTGTATCTCATGCTTGGCCAGTTTTTGATGATCCTTGGTAATGGTATTGCGTTACCTTGTGCTCAGGCGTTAGTGATGTTGCCTTATAAGAAGAATGCTGGCGCGGCTGCTGCGATGTCTGGCGGCGGGCAGATGGTGGTCTCTTCAATGGTGAGTATGGGACTGGTTCAGTTAGGGCTAGGGGAAGCGTGGCATTTATCGCTCGTCATCATGCTGTTCACATTGATTACCCTGTTTAACATTTTGCGTGGTTTCAGTAGCCAAGAAGCGAGAGAGTCCCAGCTCAGTTAGTTGTTTAGGTAATTATCTAGCAGCCCGGCTAGTGGAAAACGAAAAGGCCATTGAAGTTCTACAATTTCAATGGCCTTTTTATGCTTAGAGCTTAGAGCTTAGAGCTTAGACTCAGATATCCGAACTATTCACAGACAACGGCGACCTTTTCGCTTGCTGCTGTCTTAGCTGGAACTGGATGATCGATCAGTCGGATAGGGGATTCATACAGTGCAGACAAAGCCTGTTCATCGAGTAACTTATCTGCGCTACCTTCAAAGGCAATCTGACCTTTCTTCAGAGCAACGATGTGTGTCGCGTAGCGCAGTGCAAGGTTCAAGTCGTGCAGAATCACGATAACGCCAACGTCTTCATTTTTGTTCAGTTCAGACAATAAACTCATCAGTTGGAATTGGTGATGAACATCCAATGCAGAAGTCGGTTCATCAAGGATCAATACCGGTGACTGTTGAGCCAGCAACATAGAGACCCACGCGCGTTGACGTTCACCACCAGATAAGTCATCCGCTAATGCTTGTGAGAATTCAGTAACACCGGTTCTTTCCATTGCTTGCTGGATGATCGACTTATCTTCTGAATTCCAACGGCCTAGTGCGCCTCTCCATGGGAAACGCCCTAAACGAACTAGCTCTTCGACAGTTAAGCCAGCAGAAGCGGGAAGTTTTTGCGGTAAATACGCAATCTTCTTGGCTAAGTCTTTGCTTTTTAGTGAAGAAAGAGAAGTGCCGTCCAGTTCAACGCTGCCATGATCCGGTGACATCTGCCCGGATAGCAAATTAACGAGTGTAGATTTACCTGAACCATTATGGCCAAGAACGACAGTCAGTTCATTGGTCGGAATCGCAAGGTCTTCAATTGAGAGAATGGTTCGTTCATCACGAACAATTTTGATGTTTGAAAGCTGAAACATGTCAGTCCTGTGTCTAGACCAATAAAGCAACTCAATGAAATAAAACGAGCTTTATTGGCCTTTAAAATAGAGGGTGTTATTTAGCCGCTTTTTTGTTGTCGGGATGTCTTGGACAATCGTCGCAATACTTTCCTGATTCGCATTTGTAAACTAAGCAGCAGCTGACTCTGATTAGCTTTAGCATACCTGAGTTTGCATCAACCTTCAGGCTGTCCAAATGACTTTCCGACAATTGGCATGCCGCTAACCAAAGCTTGGCTTGTTCAGTGATATAGTCGTTAGTTAGGCTTGGTTCGTGCTGCTGAAGCTTTATCAAACTGCCTAACAGTAGGTCAGCCAATAAATGATTGGTAAACCCCGGGCGAATGCGTGTCCACTCACTAATCTGGCTTCGATAAAACTCGGTCAGTGCAAGAATAGCTTCACCCGCTTGTGGAATCAGTTCTTCCGGTGAGCCATGTTGATGGTCACCATTAAAGAAACGGTAGCCTGTGACAAACTCTTTGTACCGAAACTGGCCGATGTTCTTAATATCCGGCAGTGAGTGAAGGCCATAAATGGAAATGAAGGTCACATAGATGGGTTGCCAGCATACTAGATCCCACGTTCGGGTTAACCAATAGGCTTTGCCCGCTTCAGGGTGGTTTTGTGCGAGGCTATCGTAAACGCGTTTGATCTCTTTATGGCTATCGTCATTCGTTATTGCAATGCTCTTACTATGCAGCGCACCAAAGCTTCCGCTTAAATAAGGGGTAACTTGCTTTGAGTAAGCGAAGATTTTCTTATGTAGAGACGGCGCTCTCCTACGAGTGACAATATTGTGGAGCTGGGAAAGCATCTTAAACCATTAAATGAGAATCAGTTGCGTTATCATAGCGAACCTAATTAAGGATAACCATACAAAATGGAGCATCTACGTTGGGCTTTTGCTGTTTTGGTTAATTTATGAATTGTACGCGGCTTAGCCTTTTTTAAGTGATCAAAGTGTTTTTAAATGATAAAAGTATTGCTGAAACCAATATGTTTTAGATCGTGTTGAGCTTTATTTTACCCCGAAAGGTCAACACGCCTTAGCCACCACCGAGAATATGAAAGCTTGAATATGAACACACCTGCATTTGACCGTATCAGCCGCGTTTTGGCTTATATCCATGCGAACCTTAGTTCTGCGCTATCTCTAGAAGATATTGCAAAGCAAAGCTGTTGGTCTCGCTGGCAACTGCAAAGAGTGTTTCAAGCCGAAACTGGGCTTACTGTGGCGAACTATGTGAGAGAGCTAAAACTGAGTCAGGCTGCCGAAGAGCTACTTGATGGAAGAGAGCGGGTCATTGATGTTGCACTCGGGCTTGGGTTCAATTCAGAAATTAGTTTTAGTCGTTCCTTTAAGCAGATGTTTGGGGCAAGCCCAAGCCAATACAGAAAAGCGGGTAAAAGAGTAGGGCTAAGGAAGCCGATACAAGTATCTGAAACCGTCAGTGCGGAAGAAAAAGGCGCTCTGAGTTTTGTTGAAGTTCGAATCGACGAAAAAGAGTCGTTTCTTGTTAAAGGCATGACGTCAGAAATCAGCGGCTTGTTTTCACTGACCCAAGATTTTGCACAAAAAGTCCCTCAGTTATGGTCACGCTTGGAAAGTGAGGTGAGTTTGCCCGATGATAATGCACTGCAGTTTATTGGTGTTGTCGATCTCACTCAGTCATGCTTCGACGGGACTAACATTCATTATTGGGCAGGTGTCGAGCTTCATGACGAAGTTTCAATTCCGCAACTACCAAGCCTCATTTCTGAAAAGTTAGAAGTGCTGACCATCCCCAAGCAAACCTATGCCGTGGTGAAGCACTGCGGGCCTATCGAGAATCTGCGACATACCTTGAGTTGGTTTGTGCTGAATTGGATGCCAAGTTCCGGCTATCGTGGTCTTGATGGTTATGAGCTTGAAGTGTACCCATTTGGCTATCAAGCCCATGCATCAGATGCTGAGATGGAGTATTGGGTTCCTATTATTAAATCGTAGTCATATCCTCGTCATTCCCTTCCTAGCAAAGCCTTGCTACTGATAAGGTTAATTGTGTTTTTAATCATCAATTGACCGAATTTCGTTATAAATAGGCCAAGTTCTTTTTGAACTTGCACCAAATTGTTAATTATCCCATTCATAGATACATACAATGCAAATGAGATTTATTATTATTTATATTAAGCATTGGTACCGAGGGAATTATGACCACTCACACTCGTTTTAAGTATTCATCATTGGCAGTCGCTTTGTTGACTGCGTTCTCAGCGCAAGCGTTGGCGGAAGAAACCGTTACTGCGGCAGATTCGAATGTAGAAACTGTCACAATTATGGGCAAAGCGTATCGTAACACCGCAACTAAATCGGCACTTGAGCCAGAAGAAACGCCTCAAGGTATTACGGTTATTGATGAAGAACAGTTAGAGCAACGAGGTGTTCAATCTTTGAATCAAGCCCTTCGTTATGCACCGGGTGTTGTAACTGAAAACCGTGGTAGCTCGGTAGCAATGTTTGATTCTTACTCTATCCGTGGTTTTGATACCAACAACGTTAACTACTACGATGGTCTTTCACTTCAATTCTTGAATGGTTGGAACCTACAACCGCAGATTGATCCGATCGCAATGCAACAAGTTGAGATCTTCAAGGGGCCTACCTCTGTGCTTTATGGCGCAATGCCACCGGGTGGTATGGTGAACATGATTGCTAAAGCTCCGCAAACGGAATCGTCGACTAAAGTTGGCGTAGCAACAGGCTCTCGCAATCTACAAGAAGCTTCTATTGATACCACTGGTCAGTTTGGTGACAGTGATTTTTCTTACCGTTTGATCGCACTTGCTCGCAAGCAAGACAGCCAAGTTGATAATGCAGAAGAAGAGCGTTACTTAATTGCACCTTCTGTGGACTGGCAAGCAACCGACAACACATTAATCAACTTCAATCTGTACTACCAGAATGATCCTTCAATGGGCATCAACTCGGCAATGCCACTCGATGTGCTTAAAGCAAGCGATCCATCTGTTTCTATGGGTGACAAGAACTGGAGTAAATTCGAACGTGAAGTGTTGATGGTTGGCTATAAGATTAACCATGACTTTAATAACAATTGGACGTTCTTACAGAATGCTCGCTATACCGACGCATCTCTATATCAAGAGAACACATATCACCTTAGTTACGATCCCAGCACACCAAACCAGTTGGCTCGAGCTCTTTATTCAACAGATGAGAGCTTCAAAGGTTTTGTTATTGATAACCAGTTGAGCGGTATCGTTGATGTTGGTTCAGTAGAACACAACTTATTGCTTGGTTTAGATTACCAAGACATGGATGGTAATGTTAACTACTCAGCATACAGCGCGAACGGCAGTGGCTTTAATAGCTTTGATCCATTAAACCCTAACAACGATCTGCTTGACCGTAGTGACGTTACTAAAGAAAACGAATACTTAGATGATACGACGTCAAGTCAGTTAGGCTTCTATGTTCAAGACCAAGTTCGTCTGGACGCACTAGTACTGATTGCGGGTGCGCGATTTGATCACTACAAATCTGAGAGTGATTACTACGCCCATGAATCTGATCACAAGCAGTTCACTTACCGTTTAGGTGGCTTGTATCAGTTTGATAATGGATTAGCGCCATTCGCAAGTTACGCTACGAGCTTCGAACCAGCTCCGGGTGTTGATAAAGCGGGCAATGAGTTTGATCCAGAGAACGCACAACAAGCAGAGATTGGTGTGAAATACCTGTCTGACGATATGTCGAAAGAAGCAACGGTTTCTTTATTCCATATTGTTAAGCAAGACATGTTGATGACAGACCCGACAAACGTTTATGGTCCAAGAATCCAAGTTGGTGAAGTGGTATCGCAAGGTGCAGAACTATCTGGACGTTGGTTTGCGACAGAAAACTTCGATATTGCGGCTTCATACACGTATGTTGATATGGAAATTACCGAAGACTCTAGCAACGGTTTAGAAGGTACGACTCCAATCTATGTACCTGAACACACAGCTAACATGTGGGCTAACTACAACGTATTTAACGGCATGCTAGCTGGCTCTCGATTCAGTGCAGGTGCTCGTTACGTTGGCGAAATGCAAATGGACGCAAGCAATACTCAAGGTAAAGTTCCGTCTTACACGGTTGTTGATTTGTCGGTGGGTTATGATTTGGGTGCAGCAAGCGATACGCTATCTGGCGCAACAGCGAACCTAGCCGTGAACAATATTTTCAACGAAGAATATTACGCGTGTTACGACCAATCGAACTGCTGGTTCGGTGCTGAGCAGTCTGTAGAGCTAAGCGTAAACTATGAATTCTAACTAGGTTAGGGTGATCAATTTTAAAGCAGCCTTCACTGGGCTGCTTTTGTCGTTTGAAGAAATATAGAATTTAGATTGAGTAGGCAACAGTATGAATTTACAACGAATAGCTTCCCATTTTTCTAAAGTAAAGTGCTTGAATGCAAAGCTGGTGGTAACCGTATTAGCGAGCGCTTTATCGTTTAATGCGATGGCGGATTTTCAAGTTGAAGACAGTGAGGGCGTTAAAACCCTTAAAGCTCAGCCTGTTAGAGTGGCAGCGCTGAACTGGGACATAGCTGAACAAGTGATTGAACTCGGTGTCACGCCAGTAGCAGTGCCTGATATTGCAGGTTATACCGATTGGGTTGTTCAACCTGCGATTCCAGAAGGCGTGGCGGACATTGGCACACGAACAGAGCCTAATTTTTCTGCTTTGAAGAAGCTAAACCCTGATGTGATTCTTATCGCTTCACCACAGAAAGATCTTCAGGAACGACTTTCTGAAATCGCGCCAGTACTTTACTACCAAACGTACAGTGAGCAGCACAGTAATGCAGCGGCTGCTATCGAGAACTTCAAGAAGATCGGCCAGCTGCTTGGCAAAGAAGAACAAGCGAACCAAAAGCTGGCCGCAATGGATAAGCGTATCGCAGCTCTTAAAGCTGAATTAGATAAGGCGTACCCAGGCGACAAGCCGAAAGTGACCTCTTTCCGTTTTGCGAGCACCACTTCGGTATACATTTACGGTGATAACTCGATTCCACAATATGCACTTGAGCAACTAGGCTTTGATAATGCGATGGATCTGCCTGCAAGTCAGTGGGGTATCAGTCAAAAGCGTATGACCGAGCTTAAGAACGTGAAGAAGGGGATTGCGCTTTACTTTGAACCTTTCCCGTATCAAGACAAGCTGGACCGTTCTCCGGTTTGGAAGAGCATGCCCTTTGTTCGCAATGGTCAATTTAGCCCAGTCGCAGCAAGTTGGAGCTACGGCGGTGCAATGTCGATCTTGTATAACGCAGAAGCCATGGCGCAATCGTTGTTGACGCTAGCGGAGCAGTAATGAAATCCAGTGGTTTTATGATGGGGGCTGCGCTACTTTGTGCTGCCCTTGTTCATTTATGGTTAGGGCAGTCGGAATTTGGCCCTATTGGTGAGTTGCTTCAGCAAGTCTCACAGATCAGTGACATCGCGACATTCAACTCAATGGTCGATGATTCATTCGAGCTGATGGCGTTGGCTTATGTCAATTTACCTCGCTTGGTGATGGCAATCTTGGTTGGCGGGACACTTGGCACTATCGGCAGCTTGTTTCAACAATTGACGCAGAATCGCATGATGTCCCCGTTAACTTTGGGTACATCATCAGGTGCATGGCTTGGTCTGGTTATTCTGAATGTGGTAGCGCCGATGTTGGTCGCTCAGTATTCAGTATGGTTTGCTCTAGTTGGTGCGCTGCTTGCGATGGGGCTGATTGTTTCAATTGTAGGCATCAAAAACATGAGCGGCTTGCCAATTGTATTGGCGGGTATGGCGGTCAACTTGTTGCTAGGGGCATTTGCAACGGCGATTATTCTGCTTAACGACCAGTACGCACAGAATCTGTTTGTATGGGGAGCGGGCGACCTAGGGCAAAATGGCTGGGAACAAGTGTTGTGGCTGATGCCTAAGCTGTTGCCGATTTTTGCCATCTTCTTGTTGGCGCCACGAGTTCTAACTTTGCTTTCGATTGGTACTGAAGGAGCAGCAGCGCGCGGGCTTAACATCGGAGCAACCTTCTTTGTGTTAATGGCAATTGGCGTTTGGTTGGTCTCAGTGTCGATTACCTCAGTGGGCGTGATCAGTTTTATCGGCTTGATTGCCCCGAACATCGCTAGGCATCTAGGTTTTCTAAAGGCCAAATCTGAACTCATCGCGAGTTGTGTATTAGGTGCGCTGCTGCTTTGTGTGACCGACAGCTTGGCGATCTTCTTGGCACAATGGTCTTTGGACATGATTCCAACAGGGACGGCAACTGCGGTGATCGGTGCTCCTGCGTTGATTATTATTGCGAGAAAGCAATTATCGGCTCAAGATCAGTTGTTTTTCTCGATGCCTAAAGGGCCAAAGTTTATTTCACCTGTGGCTTACTTCTTATTGGGTACAATGATTTTCGGGTTGCTGGCGTTGAGTACATTGTCACAGCCATCTTCTGATATGGGCTACTTTGTTATTCCAGACGCATTTGAATGGTCGATTCGTTGGCCGAGAATGTTAACCGCGATATTCGCTGGTGGCGGCTTAGCGGTGGCTGGTGTGATTTTACAAAGATTGGTCTACAACCCCCTCGCGAGCCCAGACATTCTTGGTGTGTCGGCTGGAGCGGTTCTGGCGTTGATTTTCAGTAGCTTATTCATGGGGTATTCGATTCACTCATTGAGCCCGTGGGTTGCGTTTTTGGGCAGTGCGATTGCGCTCTGTTTGTTGCTGTTCCTTGGTAAGAAGCATCAGTTCGCTCCGTCTATCCTAATCCTGACCGGTATCTCGCTGACCGCGGTGTTGGAGGCTTTAGTGCAATTTTCCTTAACACGAGTCGGCGAGGGGAAATACACCTTATTGGCTTGGTTGGCAGGTTCTACCTATCGTGTTGAACCAGAGTCAGCAATGATTATGACCATGGTGATAACGTCTTCTATCGGGGCTGCTTTGCTGTTGAGTCGTTGGGTGACCTTAATTGCGACAGGCCGTCAGTTCGCGAGTGCCAGAGGGTTGAATATCAATATTGCCTACGTGGCATTGTTGTGTATTGTTGCGATCTTATGTTCGGTCGTGACAACCACCATGGGGCTTGTCGCGTTTGTCGGCTTGTTGGCTCCGCATATAGCCGCAATGGTGGGTGCGCGTTTGGTTAAAGAACAGATCATTTTGTCGTTTTTAATTGGTGCTGCTCTCATGTTATTTGCTGACTGGCTAGGGCAAGTGGTGGTGTTCCCAGCGCAGCTTGCAGCAGGGACGTTAGTTTCCATTATTGGTGGCAGCTATTTCATCTTCTTGTTACTGAAATCTCGAAGAACATAGGTTTTTCTCATGACCTAAATCCATTGGTAATCGACGCTACTGGCAATAAAAGCTATGAATAAAAAGCAGTGAATGGAGCGATCCATCACTGCTTTTTTGTTGATGTCGTTTAAGTAAGGGAGAGGCGTTAAGCAACACAGGTCTCGCTTCTTAATGTGCAAGTTTGGCATATGTTAATAAAATGTATAATCTAAAGGTCTGACCACTGATAAGGTAGCCACCATGCCAAACCTCGATCGTATTACTTGTTCTATCGATGAAAACCAAATTGCGACGGTTGTGTTGAATCGACCCGATAAGCTCAATGCTATTGATATGCCAATGTTCCAAGGCGTGAATAACATGGTGACTCAGCTGAAAAAGAACACCGAGATTCGTGCCGTAATAGTGAAGGGCGAGGGCTCTGATTTTTGTTCAGGGCTTGATGTTAAGTCCCTATTAACCAGTAAATCTGGGGCGATGAAGCTCTTGTTTAAATGGCTACCGACATTGCCCAACGCTGCACAACGCTTTTCATTGGGTTGGCGAGATATTCCATGCCCAGTCATTTTTGCGATTCATGGTCGTTGTTGGGGAGGTGGTCTGCAATTGGTCAGTGGTGGTGATTTTAGAATTGCTAGCCCGGATGCGAACTTCTCAATATTGGAAGCAAAGTGGGGTCTGATTCCAGACATGGGAGGCGCTATCGCCTTTAGAGAGCTGATGCGTAAAGATCACACCCTTGAAATGGCGATGACGGCCAAAGTGATCGACTGTGAAACCGCGAAAGAATATGGGGTGGTGACCAAGATTGCCGAAGATCCTTACGCTGAAGCCTATGCGTTGGCGCTTGAGTGTGCGAATCGGTCGCCAGATGTCGTCGCTGCTAACAAGAAACTCTACAACAAGACTTGGTGGTCAAGCCCAGGCATGGCTGTGTTCTACGAGACTTGGTATCAGATAAAGGTTGGGTTAGGTAAGAACAGGGCGATTGCAGCTCAACGTGAAATTCATCGAGACAAACCACGCCCTTACGTCGCCAGAAAGTTTAAATAGCGTTTGTACAGGAATAATGGATATTCCCTTTGTTTATAGGGCCTTGCGGTAACCTTAGAGCAATTTAATGTCTAAGGCTAAATGAGCGCTCTGATGAACAAAACTTTTACTTACTCTCTAGCTGCCACTGCAATTTTTACTAGCTTAAATGCATTCGCAAGTGGCCTGTTTTTGCAAGAAGCAGTCGTTGCCAACGCGGGTACTACTGGCGCTGGTGACGGTGTTTACACTCGCTCTGCGGCGGCGATGTGGACTAACCCTGCCACCATGTCTCACATGGGCGAAAGCAAAACGACCATTAACACTATGGCGTTTGATCTTGAGATGCAATATCAAGACAACTTAGATTCAAGTGACAACGGTAAAGCTCATACAGTCATGCCTTCATTTGGTGCCTTCCACGCTCATCAAGTCACAGACAAATTACACCTTGGTATCGCGCTTGGCGCTGTTGGCGGCTCTAGCCTTGATTACGGCAGTGATTGGGCGGGTGCAGCACTTTTAGAAGATATCACTCTCACTGCAATGCAAGTGAACCCATCACTAAGCTACCAACTGAATGACCAGTGGTCGGTTGGTGCCGGTATCCAGTTAAGTTGGGCTGCGTTACAACAGTCATCCTCTGTTTTTACAGCAAAGCAAGACACTGACTGGGCTTATGGTTATAACCTAGGTGTAATGTTTACGCCGTCGGATAAACTTAAGTTGGGTGCTAGCTATCGGTCAAAGCTTGAGCACGAGTTTAATAATGAGTTAAGAGGGATAGAAGATTTGTCTAACTCTCTAGCTATGGATCTTGCTTTGCCAGAGATCGTTGATATCAGCGCTAGTTACGCACTTAACCCAAAGCTCGACTTATTGGCTAGTGTGCAATTACATCGTTGGAGTGAGTGGGATACAACAGTTCTTGATTTTGGTGTTGCTGGAAGTCCAATTAGTGGTGTTCCACTTGAACGCGATTGGGACGACGTGTGGAAGTTTGCAGTAGGTGCGGACTACCAACTGAACTCAGACTGGCGTTTGAAAGCGGGCTTCTCTTACGAGACCTCGCCACAAGATGATCCGTCAATGCAATGGGTTGACCTTCCTGTTGGCGAACAGTATCGCTACTCGGTAGGTGCTTCAACGTATTGGGATGATATCTTGATCGACGTGTTCTACGAATACGCTGATTTAGGATCAGTTGATATGAATCGTAACTTAGCCGATACATCAGCTACATTAATTAATGGATCAATCGATGGCCGTATCCACTTTGTTGGCGTTAGTGCGACCTTCTAATGACATTACGTAATCTATTGCTTGTTGCTCTGGCAACGCTCGGTTCGATGGGTGCTTTTGCTGAAGAGAAGCACCCTGACGACCCGACTAAAATCGTAACCAAAGCTGGCGTTGCTTATAACGAAGATTTGCAGTTCTCTGGGTCTATTGGGCTTGATGAAGCGCGAATGATTAATGCTCGTGTCAATGCAGACGGCGAAGAGTGGCGAGTAGGCGGTTCATGGCTATTGCCTATGGGTATCGTGAACTTCAACTTTAGCCGCTCTGAGTATGATAACGATGCTTATAAGAACAACTACAGTATTGGCACATTTATACCACTGAGCTATTTCGATATTGAGCCGTTAGGTTGGCAAATCTTCCCTATGGCTGGTTACAGCTATAATGACGGCGAAGTAGCGGTTTTCGATGACGATAATGTTGGTTCTGACTATGTATTGATGCCGAGCTCAACACACGGTGGCTACATTGGTGCGTTTGGTTTAAAAACGATTACTGATGAATGGTCTATCATGGGCTTCGGTGGCGGTTCAATGGGGTCTGATGATTATTCAGGGTATTGGGCAGGCGTCGGTGCTAGCTACAAGTTGAGTGACGCTCAATCATTCAACTTCTTCACTATTTTTGCTGAGGACGATTTCGGTGAAAATAACAGTGTTGGTGCGTCTTACACCTATGAGTTCAAATAATTATTCTCATATATCGTCTTAGATAAAACGAACTGAGTGTAGGCTCACTAATTTAGTGAATCTACACTCAGAATTTATCGCTTTTCTATGAGCTTTCTAGTGTTGAGGTCGTGTTAGCAAGCCGCTTCGTAACGTTCAACATAGCTTTGCATTACTGCGTTCATCGCTTTAGTGATATTTGCGTATTGTGCTTCCTCTAGATTCGCTAGAGACACACGCAGAGACCACGTTGGCGCATCAAAACCCGCCCCCGGCATCACAATCACACCATGTTCTTCTGCAAGGCGTACCAAGAAATCAAGCGGCTCATACGTTTCTTCTAACCATGCGAAGAAATCGTTGCTGTGAATCGTTTGAGCAATCTCTTTCAGATCAATCTCCACGTAATAGAACGCACCGGTTTGATCGCCTTCAGCAACGATTGGCGCGGCTAAGTTCTTTTGCATTAGAGTGTGGTAGCGACGACGCACAATTTGTTTTGCGAGTCGCTTGTACTCTTCGCCATCCTTCATCAAAGACAGCAGCGAGAACATTGTCATTTGAATCTGCTGAGGTGTTGAAAGACCGGCGGTATGGTTCAGTGCTACTGCACGGCTGTCTGCCACTAAACGGTCAATGAACTTAATCTTACTCGGCTCAAGTGCAATGCCTTGGTATCGCTGAGATAACGTGCTTCGAGTGTCTTCTGGAAGATCTCGAATCATGCGGTCGAAATTATTGTCTTCGTGTACGCCAATCACGCCTAAACGCCAGCCTGTTGCACCAAAGTACTTAGAGTACGAATACACTAAAATCGTGTTCTTCGGAGCCAGCATCGCTAGTGATGTGAAGTTATCAGCAAAAGTGCCATAAACATCATCTGTAAGAAGGATGAGCTCAGGGCGACGGTTAGCAACCTCTGCAATCTTATAGAGTGTCTCATCGCTTAATCGAACCGAAGCAGGGTTGCTTGGGTTAACGAGGAAGAAAGCTTTAACACTTGGATCGTTCAGTTTTTCTAATTCAGAGTCTGGGATTTGCCACGCAGACGCTTCATCAGCCATGATTTCTACTTTGTTGAGCGCGTAATCTTCAAGCTCTGGCATTTCAATATACGGGGTGAAAATCGGCGCACCAATCGCGATGGTGTCACCAGGGTTCAATAGTCGGTTGCTCTTTAGCGTGTTAAAGATGTAAACCATGGCCGCTGTGCCACCCTCAACGGCGAACAAGTCAAACTTTCCTGCAGGTAATGGCTGCGAGCCCGCCATTTCTTGCTCAATGTATTTGCGAGCAATAAGTTCTGAATATTTGAGCATGCGATCAGGCACTGGGTAGTTGTTACCTAGAATCCCTTCAACCCATTCATAAATAAGCGCATCACCGTCTACCTGATATTGATCCGTAATAAACTGGAAGGCTTCAATGAGGAATTGCACACCTTCTTGGTCTTCGTATTTTTCACAAAACTGAAGAAAGCGCAGGCTAATATCCTGTTGAACTCCCATTCCACCAAAGCCTTCATACCCTGAGAAATTCGATTTTGATTCTTCTAGTGCAAACATACCTAATTGGAAAAAGGCTTCACGTGGCGCTGTCGCGACCCAGTTTGGGTTACCACGACCAGCGTTGATCATGGTTTTTTCATGTGAATGCTGAGCAAGGTCGATCAGTGTGTTTTTTACTTCGAATGGGCTTAGTGTTTCTAGGCGTTTTTCATCTGTGCGTTTCATAGTCGTTTCTCTCTAAATTTGTTTAAGATCCAAGTTTTTTGGATATATAAATGAGTTAATTTCTTTGAGCAGCTAGCCTGCTTGGCTAGCTACTGTGTTAAGTAGTTAATGAATAAGTTGAATCATCAATTGGCTGATTCGATGTTGATTACGAGATTTTGGTAATTAGGTTGATGATGATCGGACCCCATAAGGTGAGGAAGATATTGGCAACCGCATAAGTCATCGTGAAACTCGGTACTGGTGTGCTGTTTTGTGTTTTTTCTAGTAGCGATGCGAATGCAGGGTTTGCACTGCGGCTACCCGCGATAACTGCTAGCGCTTCTACTGGGTTTTTGATTTTGAGTACGTAGTAGTTGAATAGGAACGTCAGTACTTGAGGAATTAGAGTGACCAACACACCTAGCAGTAAAAGCGTTACGCCATTCTCTTTGATTGCCGTCAGAGCTGGAGCGCCTGCATTAATACCAACAACCGCAACAAATACTGCAAGGCCGAATGTCTGCATAAAGTTGGCTGCGCCATGGTTAACACTGCCTAAACGAGGTGTACGCATTCTTAGGTAGCCCACAAGTAGGCCGGAAACCAGACAACCTAAACCTGAACCTAGAGCGATATGAGAACCACCGATAGTGAAACCAATCTCGCCAATCAGATAGCCAAGCACCATGCCGAAAGACATTGTTACGAAGTCAGTAACACTAGGCAGTGGGCTGTTGTAGCCAATTTTTTTGATGACTTTAGCTATGTCTTCTTTTTGTCCAACTAAGGTGATTTCGTCACCAATGTGCAGTTCAGTTTCTGGCAATGTCGAAATATCATGGCCCATGCGTGATAGCTGAGTGATATAAACACCACGACGAATACGTGCGTTCGTTTCATCGTGAAGCTTACGTAGCGTAATACCCACTAGTTTCTTATTCGTGAGTACGACCTTCTGTTGTGTTTGGACAACATTGCTTTCTTCACTAAATTCACCGAGTTCGACACCCAACGAGGTCACTTTAGGAAATGCCTGAGTCAGACCAGTAAGGTAAACTTTGTCACCCGCCGCTAAAATAGGGTTCTTCGCCAAATCTAACGTTGATTCTGTGTCTTGGGGTGAGCGGTAGATAGCTTCAATTGTGAGGTCGGCATCGAATGCTTCTTCTAACTCGACAACACTTTTTCCAACAAACATAGAGTTCGCGGTCACTTGATAAGCACGAGAAGATACGCGGTTCAATGCAGAGAATTCCCCCTCGTTTAACTGTTTGCTTCCAGAGCCCATTTGTTCAGCGAGCTTTTTCGCTTCTTTAGTGATGTTCCAACCCATTACCATAGGAATGAGTGACATCATTAGAATCGGACCAAGAGAACCGAAGATGTAGGTGATTGAGTAACCCACAGCCACGTTTGTTTTAAGTGTTGAGGTGACATCTGGCGCTAGGTTCAGCTGATCGATAGCATTACCTGCAGTACCTATGATTGCCGATTGTGTTAAGCCACCAGCCGCAAGGCCCGCTGCTAACCCTTTATCTAAACCTGCCCACTTAGCGAGTAAAACGACAGTAATAAGACCGACAAAGGTCATCACGAACGAAGCAAATAAGCGTGTGAGTGAAGAGAGGCGGAATGACGAGAAAAACTGAGGACCGCCGTTGTAACCCACCATAAAAATAAATAAAGCAAAGAAGATGCTTTTCACTTCATTTGAAATCGCGATACCGCCGATCTGACCAAGTGCTACAGCAACAAGCAGTGAACCTGCGATTCCACCTAATTCAAACTTACCGATTTTAATTTTACCGATTAAGTAACCGAGACCGAGTGATAAAAAGAGCGCTATAAATGGATAGTCTCTAAGTTGTTCAATAATAAATGACATAGTAATCCTTGAATGAAATAGCATCACCATTGACTCGCTATTTCATTTTTTAATTTGGTTTAATGTTTGATTAAGCATTAATCATATTTGAGTGATGAATTGATCTAATGCTTATTTTTAATGACCTGGAATTAACCCAGGATTCTATTTTTTATGATGTAGTCGCGATGACTTTTTGTGGTCATGCATTTTATCTTTGTGGTGTTTCTGATGATGTCCATCAGAATGGTGGTTGACTAAATGCTTATGACCTTCTGGGTCGCCACCATGTTGACCAGAATGAGAGGGTTGATGCTCTCTATATTCTAAATGGTCTTTATTATGCTTATGGACAACATCTTCGCCATATATACGTTTCATCTTCTCTTTAATAGCGACTTTAGTGTGATTAATTTGATTCGACATAGTTAACTCGTTTAATTGTTTAAGGAACGATGATAATTATATCGATCGAGAAAATAGATAAATCATTTTCAAATAAAATAGCAATAAAACAAAAATTGAGTGTTGATTGGTGGATTGATCTTAAATTGTTGATTTATATGGTTTGATTTTTATTTTATATAAGATTGGGTGGATGTTATATGAGTTTGATTTATTGGTAGCGTCTATAGATAGAATGACCAGACTTAAAAAACAAGGTGAACACATGAGTAAGTATAAAGGCGTTATTGTCGGGTCAGCTCTTTTTATATTACTGTCTTTTGTATTTGGCTTTCATTATGTAAAAGGTGAAATGATCAAAGAGAAGGTCGCTAATTTTAAATTGCCAGCCATATCTGTAACAACGGAAAAAGTAAATCAAGATACTTGGGACAAAAGTTTAAAAGTCATTGGCAACATTCACTCTAATCAATCTATTGATGTGACGAGCCAAATGTCAGGCCAAGTAAAAGAAATTCTATTTACTTCAGGTCAGCAAGTAAATAAGGGGGATGTTCTTGTTAAATTGGATGATGCGTTATTGAAATCCAATTATAAGAGCCAGCAATCCAAAGTTGAATTGGCAAGAGTCGAATTGATGAGGAATAAATTGCTCCTTAGAAATAACAGCGTTTCAAAAAACTCGGTTGATAAGCTACAAGCTCAATTTAATGCTGAAGGTGCAAAGCTGGAATATATTGCTACGCAAATCGACTACATGAAAGTGAAAGCGCCATTTTCTGGCAGTGTTGGGATTCGCAATATCGATGTGGGTGATTTTATTAATTCGAGCACTGCGATTGTCGAGCTGGAAGACAAATCAAAGCAGTATGTCGACTTCTCTATTCCAGAGCTTTATTTACACGATGTGAAGGTAGGGCAAGATTTACAGTTTTATTCAGAAGCAACCAACGACGAAGTCTTTCACGGCACTATTTCTGCTATTGAACCGAGCTCAGACAGCAACACGCACAATATCGAATTGAGAGCCATGGCTAACCAAGCTGTGCCGTTAGAAGCGGGTATGTATGTCGACGCTACGTTAATCACATCGGAATCGGACACCATCGTGGCGGTGCCTTCTGTTGCGATCAGTTACACCTTATACGGGAATACCGTGTTTGTATTGGATACGTCGACCAAAAAGGCCAGCGAACACACAAGCAAAGATGCATCACCCTTCTATGAATACAAGGTTGTGCAACGCACTGTCGAAGTCGGCCCTAAACAAGGTGGCTATGTTGGTGTGGTTTCGGGCTTGAAAGCAGGAGATGTGGTTGTGACTTCAAACCAACACCAACTTAAGAATGGTGGATGGGTTCTGGTTAACAACCAACATCCGCTGATCACTGACAAAAGCACTAAGCAAAGTAACTAGGAAACTCCCATGACATTTACTGATGTATTTATCAAACGTCCAGTTTTGGCTACGGTATTAAGCCTTGTGCTATTGGTGTTAGGTCTTAAAGCCTTTACCTCACTGCAAGTGCGTCAATATCCAGAAATTGAAACGGGCGTTATTACCATTACAACGAGTTATCCAGGTGCCAGTGCATCCAGCGTTCAAGGGTATGTGACGCAACCACTGCAGGCAGAAATTGCCCAAACAGCGGGCATTGATTACATGACATCGGATAGTGCTCTGGGTAAGTCGGTTATTACGGTTTATTTGAAGCTAGGGTATCCATCGGACAGTGCTTTGACTGAGATTTTGTCTCTCGTGCAGCAAGTAAAATATAAGCTGCCATCGGGCGTATTGGATCCAAGTATTCTTAAGTCGACGTCTCAATCTCCGATCTTATATGTTTCATTTTCGAGTGACACATTGAAGACGGAGCAAGTCTCGGACTATGTGAGCCGTGTGGTTAAGCCGACTTTCTCTACTGTTGAAGGGGTGTCAAAGGTCGACATGTTGGGGCAAGAAGATTTTGCAATGCGAATTTGGCTGAACCCTCAACGACTGGCTTCATATGGTCTGACGGCTGAAGATGTCCAAAACGCGCTGCGTGCAAATAACATTGTGAGTGCGGCGGGCAAGCTGCAAAATCCTTATATCGAAGTTGATATTAACGCTCATACCGATTCAAGTTCAGTAGACGATTTCAAGAACATGTCTTTGAAGACGCACGACGGGCAACTCGTACACTTGAAAGATGTGGCGACGGTTGAACTAGGCGCAGCAAACTATGACTCAGACGTTGAGTTTAATGGTGTGACTACCGTATCAACGGCGATCAGCAATACGGCAACGTCGAACCCGTTAACCGTTGTTGAAGGCATTTACGAATTGCTTCCGCAGATCCAAGCAGGCCTACCTGATGGTATTAAAGCGGACGTAATCTATGACTCAACTAAGTTTATCGAAACCTCAATTGATGAAGTAGCGAAAACCTTAATGGAAGCTGCGCTGATCGTTGTCATCGTTATCTTCGCCTTTTTGGGCTCAATGCGAGCAATGTTGATACCACTTGTAACGATTCCTTTGTCATTGATTGGCTCTATGTTCTTCATGTTGAGCATGGGTTTCAGTATTAACCTGTTGACGCTGCTTGCCATGGTATTAGCGATATCGCTGGTGGTTGATGATGCCATCGTTGTTGTAGAAAACACATTTCGTCACTTAGAAGATGGCACCAGCCCAATTAAGGCCGCAATAGACAGTGCACGTGAAATTGCAGGCTCGGTTATTGCGATGACCATTACATTGGCCGCAGTGTACGCGCCTATTGGTTTCATGGGAGGGCTCACCGGTAAGTTGTTTACGGAGTTCGCATTCACTTTGGCGGGGTCAGTATTAATTTCGGGTTTCATCGCCTTAACGCTAACGCCGATGATGTGTTCAAAACTGCTTAACAAATCGGTTCTCGATGGAAAGTTGGTTAAGAAAATCGATGCTGTAATTGAAGGTGTAACAGAGCGCTACCGAAAAGTGCTCGAACATGTGTTGAACAACCGTGTTTATATTTGGCCAGTGGTAGGAACGTTACTGATCAGTTTGGTGTTCATGTTTATGAATACTTCATCTGAACTGGCACCTGAAGAAGATCAAGGCGTGATGATTGTGATGGGGCAAGGTCCTGCACAAGCGAATACCGATTACATTCGCCACTTTACACCGGCTCTGATTGACTCTATCAGCAAGAACGATGAAGTCGAAATGACCATGCTAGATAACGGTTACATGAACAACAATGCGTTCTTTGGTTTGGGTGTATTGAAAGATTGGGATTCGCGTGACGCAACGGCAAAAGAAGTAATGCAACGTTTCGAAAAAGAGAGCTCTGTATTACCGGGTTTGCAGGTGTATACCTTCTCTCCACCGGACTTGCCAGGCACACCGCAAGGTCTGCCATTCCAGATGGTTCTGAAAACGCCAACGGGCTCTTATCAGGATCTCTATCAGTACGCTGAAAAACTGAAAGAGTACGCACAGAAGAGTGGCAAGTTCATCTATGTGCAAAACGACCTGAATTTTAATAAGCCACAGGTAGAGATTCGCATCGACCGCGATAAAGCGGCTCAGATGAACGTGAACGCACAAGATATTGGTACCGTGTTGTCTCGCTTTATCAGTGAAGGCTTCGTGAATTACTTCTCGATGGACCAGCGCAGCTACCAAGTTATCACTCAGGTACCTAACGAGAACCGTAACTCTTGGGATGACTTGAAGAACTACCACGTACGCTCTAACACCAATGAGATGGTGCCACTGGCGTCATTGATTGAAATTAGCCAATCAGTACAGCCATCGAAAGTGGATCAGTTTCAACAGCTTAATAGCGCCATGATTGAAGCGAAAATGATGCCGGGAATCAGTATCGGTGAAGCCTATAAAGTGATGGAAGAAGGAGCAGCGAAGATATTGCCTAAGTCTTATACGACGGATACTTCAGGCCAATTGAGACAGTTCCTACAAGAAGGCTCTTCACTGGTTACGACGTTCTTCCTAGCGCTTGTGATTATCTACTTGGTGCTGGCGGCTCAGTTTGAAAGTTTGCGAGACCCACTAGTGGTATTAACCAGTGTTCCATTGTCTATCTTTGGCGCCCTGATGCCACTGTATTTAGGCATTGATACGCTCAACATATACACCGAAGTGGGGCTGGTGACCTTGATAGGCTTGATTAGTAAGCACGGTATTTTGATTGTGGAGTTTGCAAACCAAATGCAACAGGAATTGAAATGCAGCCGACGCGAGGCCGCTATTCGTTCAGCGACTGTTCGAATGAGACCAGTATTGATGACCACAGCTGCGATGGTTGTCGGTGTCGTACCGCTGCTTATTGCAAGCGGAGCCGGTGCGCAAAGCCGTTTCTCTATTGGTTTGGTCATCACGGTGGGTATGTCGGTGGGCACATTATTCACCCTGTTCGTTGTGCCAACGATATACACCTACTTGGCTGCGGATCACCGCGGACAAGAGCAAGAAGTTTAGTTCGTTATCTGGTTGGTTACTTTAGTCAGCCAATACACATAGAAGCTTAATCAACACGAATCCCAATTTATGAGCCTTATCGCTTAGGGATTCGTGCACTCAAAATTTAGAAAATTAGAGGTTCACATGAAACTACATTACCTATTCCCATTGATCGTTTTATTCACTGCTGGTTGTTCAAGCAACATGCCAAATAAACAAGAAATCCAGAGCGTCGACTCAAACCACTACTTCATTGATAGCCAGTTTGATGACGACATGAAAGGGGTATCGTGGATAGCCAAAGACAGCCGTTCACTTCACTTCAATGAGTTTGAATTTACGACCGTTGGCATAAAAAGTTCGGGGATTGACAAGCGAGTATCAAAGCAGGTTCAGTCTCAATTCAAAACACAGCTCCACAAGAAAATGGACGAGAAGCTGGCGACGAAATTACAGGGCTACAAGAACGTAGTTTTGGAGAATAAGGAGCTCGATATAAGCGTGATGCTCTATGACATCAATGATATTCCTGAAGACATGCGTGTGACTGAGTTTATCCCTGTTGGCTCTGTTATCGGCGCCATTAAATATGCGGCAGGCACTCGCGACCGTTCAATTCGTATATTGGCGAGTGTGGATTTGAAAGATCATGATTCATCTCAGCTCATTGGTCGCCGTATTTTCGTTGTTAACGATAATGGCGTACTTGAGAATGAAAAATCAGAAATCACCATAGATATGCTCGACAAAAACCTTGAGCAAATTACCCAACAAGCAGTCGACTTTGCTTTTGAAGTGACTTACCTCGATAAAAAGCAAGGGTAGTGTGATGCAAGCTCGTAAACAGAACAGCGCTAGTAAACGCATCGGGATTGGTGAAAGTCTAGCTAGACACAAAAACACGCTTGCTCTACTGGCTATTGGCCTCGCTGTGAATGCTTCAGCGTATGCCAAAACTATCGGTGTTGATGAACGAGCAAGCTATGAGCAATGTATTTTGTCTTCATTGGCCAAAGCAACCAATCAACAAAGTATTGAGTGGTTAAAGCAGCAATGCGCATCCCAAGAAGCCGTTACATCAAACAAAACACCCGAAAATAAGTTCTCGGGTGAAACCAGCGAAGTCGGTTTAGACTCAATCAGCGAAAGTGCACTTGAGTCTAAAGTCCCGCGATTGAAGATGGAGTACACAACTGAAGATAACCCGTTTGTTATAACGCCTTATCGTTTGAACTACATTTTGCCAGTGACTCATATGACCAGCGTGAATACACAGCCCTATGGGGATGAGCGATTCGGAGGTAAAGCGGATGACCTCAGCGATGAAGAGATCAAACTGCAGTTAAGTTTAAAAATTCCAGTGGTTGATGATGGTGTTTTTAATCAAGCGGACAAAATCTATTTTGGTTTTACGCTCAAATCATTTTGGCAGGCGTACTCTTCTGATATCTCGGCACCGTTTAGAGAGACTAACTATCGCCCAGAGATCTTTTACGAAACGCCTTTGAACATCGAGTCAGCTGATGGTGTTTGGTTTTCGCGTTTGGGTTTAGAGCATGAATCTAACGGACGAACGGCAGAGCTTAGTCGTAGCTGGAACCGCGCTTATGTTGGACTAGGGTATACCGAAGATGACTTTGCGGTTTATTTTCAGCCTTGGTACAGAATTCCTGAGTCGAGTAGTAGCGATGACAACCCTGATATTCAAGACTATCTCGGTCATTATGAATTGTCTGGCGCTTACAAGTGGGATGGTTTTGAGGTTTCAGCATTGGGTCGCTACAACTTTCAAACCGGGTATGGTGGAATACAGACATCACTCAGCTTTCCTCTGTATGGCCGGCTTCAAGGGTATGTCCAGTACTACAAAGGCTATGGAGAAAGCTTGATTGATTATGACTACAACAGTGAAAGGATTGGTGTTGGTATTCTGCTAACCAATGCCTTATAGCGGTTATCGCTTTTTTATCAACGATTGAGCGATTAACGATTACTGATTTCTGTGAGAACCCAAAAACACACCGCCTGAGTAAGCGGTGTGTTTGCTATATTAATAGCTAACGGCTAATAGCCTATAGCCTATAGCCTATAGCCTATAGCCTATAGCCTATAGCCTATAGCCTATAGCCTATAGCCAATAGCCAATAGTTAAGAGCTGTTAATCATTGGTTGATACCCAGTTTGGATTCAATCTCGGTGATGTTACTTTTGAAAAACAACGTTTGAGCGACTTTCAAAACCACAGGGTGGCCAGATTCTAATATCGCTTCATAGTAATACTCTTCCGCCATTGAAGGGTTGCCTTGAGATTCTTCAATTTTTGCCAAGATAATCATAGACATCACACTGTATTCATTCCTCGGAATCAAGCTTAGATAGTATTCGGCTTGGCCAGGGTTATCTTCAGTGAGGAAGTAGGCTGCTAACGCGTCATAGACTCGATAAGAGTTAGCATTGTTCTGAGCATTCAGTAACTGTTTTTTGAATTTCTTATTGAGCGCTTCAACCTGCTTATTCTTATTCTTCGATCTCATTATAAAAATGTCGGCAAGCTCATACATGTAACGGTTCGACATAACGAAGTGGTTGTCGGGTTCTAGCTCATTGGCTTGGGCGA
>NZ_JADDYK010000055.1:4329-15084 GCF_015163615.1 Vibrio sp. OPT18 | reverse complement strand
TCTTAGACAAGGTGTCGGTTCTGTCTAACGTCATGAAGGTGAGCCCGAGCGCTTCAAGGGTGAGCTTTAAGGCTTCTTCTTGTTTGGGTAACTCAGAGATTTGCTGCTTCAATATCGATTTTTGAATATCCAAATTAAATGAATCCAATAGATCATCGAGCATTGAACGCATGGTCGTGTGGAGTGAAGCCGGGTCAATCAGGTAATCTCGACCTAGGTGTCTGAAATTAGAAATTCGGTTGAAGTAGGTGATATCAAGGTATTCTCTGTCGCCATCAATTTCACTCTTGAAACTGATCACGTTGGCTGAATTCGGCACCAAGGTTTCATCGACTACGACACGGAAATCGCGATAGGTGGTCAAGTAGCTCATTAATTTATGGATGATCCCACGCTTAAAGGCATCCGTCTTCAAGTTGTCATCGATACTTACGTAGATGTATCTAGGTTCTAAAGATAAGTAGTGCACAGATTCGTGTGCTTTGTGGGCATCTAGGTTTTGACTGTCTGTTGTTTGATTAAGACGATTTTGTTCCGTTGATTGATTTGAGTCAGCGAGTGGTTGGTTTGATTCATTAGCGGCGGTATTTAAACTGCTCAAATCGAAGGCGTCCGATGTAGGGCTGGTCGGTTTTAACGTCCACCAAATAAGTCCAAGCGCAATAACTATAGCGCCCCCGAGCATTAATGCACGTGAAGGTGTTTTCTGAGGTTTATTTGCTGCGATAGGCGCTTGTTTGTCGCTAGCCGTTTTATTTACGGGTGAGTGTTGAACGGCCTTAACTGTACTCGAATCGGTATGGCTTGAATGGACATGGCTCGAAGCACCTTGGTTCGAGTCGCTAGATTTTGAATCAACAGGCTGAGTTGACTCTTGCGAAGCCGGTTGTTCTGAGAGGTGATCGACTGAATCCTCTTTTGGCTCGACTTGTTGTTTTTTATCCTCCCCCAAAACTGGCGACGTATCTGGTGCTTCTGACTGAATTGAAGGAGAGGGCTCTACATCTGCAACGGACACGGTGTTTGTCGTGACACTAGCTGGCACCAAGATGGTTTTGTGAACATCAACATCCAATTTATAACCGCGTTTGGGCACGGTGATGATGTGTCCCATGGAGTGTCGTTCAGCCGCTTTGAGTATTTTGCGCAGTTCAAAAATGGCTTGCGTGATCACTTGATCCGTCAAGATTGAGCCATTCCAGACTTCATTAATCAGCTCATCTCGTGAGAATACGATCTTAGGATTTTGGCAGAAAAAGTTGAGCAGCTTAGACAAGCGATTGTCGATAATCACGTCTTCTTCGTTCATGATGAGTTTGTCTTCATCAGGAATAAATAACCACACATCGAAAGAATATTGAATGCGTTCTTTTTTCATAACCACCGAGACTAAGTCATTGTATTAAAATTACTTTAGTAGACATGTTGGGGCAATTCAATTAACCAATGTTTAAATATGATACGTGGTCGTGCTTTTGAGTAGATTATTGAGAACCAGCAAAAAACTAAAAATAATATTGAGACTTATTCTCATTTATTGATCTCGATAAAGGAACGGTTTAAATTGTCTGGTTAGTATCACTAGAACATGAATATTATGAGGTTTTTTATGAGTACGGTCGTTGTATGGGGAGCAGGAAGTGGTCTAGGTGCTGCAATTGTTGAGCATTTTCACAAACAAGATTATCAAGTGATAGCCGTTGCGAGAAACCCAGAGAAGAACACGCGTTTAGCTGAACTTGGTGTCACCACACTTCGCTGTGATGCTACCGATAAAGAACAGGTTGAATCTGTGGTCGCTCAGTTACCCAAATCGACACTGGTCGTTTCTAGTATGGGCAGCTTCAGAGCTGACATTCCCGTTGATTATATTGGACACCGACATCTAACTGATGCGCTTGAAGCTAATGGTATCGCTCGATTTGTGCTGGTAACGTCGTTAGGTTGTGGTGACTCTTGGCAGTATTTGTCGGAGCGATCTAGAAAAGGGTTTGGCGCAGCGGTTCGTGAAAAGTCGTTGGCTGAAGCTTGGCTAACCTCGAGTTCTCTGGATTACACCATCTTACGCCCGGGTGGCTTGTTAGACGGTGAGGAAACTGGCAATGGTGAACTTTCTCAGCAGGTCGAAGTTCATGGTGTGATTTACAGACAAGAAGTGGCGCGCCTTATCGAAGCCTTGTTAACCAATGAAGCGAGCATTGGGCAGATCTATCAGTGTGTTGATCCTACGGTTAAATATGGATAACGCTACTAAGTCTGATTTTTAGTAAAGCCTTCAGCTATAAGCTTATAAACCTGTGAAGCCGTTTAGTGAAACTAAGTGGCTTCTGTTTACTTCCTTTGTTTCCTCTAAATTCCTGTCTTTCTGATCTTTTGCTGTCTCTTTCTGCCTTTTTCTCATCTGAGAGTGCCGCTCTCTTAATCTAGATTAAGTTATACATGCCTTATTCTCTGTAGTATCCGCCTGAATCAGTGCCCATGCTTAATGGGTAACTCGCGTAATACGATTTTGAGAGGAAGACACTTGAGCACTTTGTTTACAGAAACCCACATTGGCAAGATGACACTAAAGAACCGCTTCATGAGAAGTGCAACGTGGGAAAATATGGCCACCGAAGATGGGCATATGACAGATAAACTGTACGCTATCTACGAAGAGTTGGCTCAAGGTGAAGTTGGCCTGATCGTGACGGGTTACGCGAACATCGTTGAAGAAGAAAAGCCGAATGCGGGCATGATGGGGATGTATAACGACTCATTCATTGCAGAGTATCAGAAGCTGACTCAACTGGTGCACGACAACGACTCTAAAATCGTGATGCAATTGGCTTATGGTGGCACCAAAACCACGCATGATCTTGGCGAACGAGTGATCTACGCACCAAGTGAGGTTCCAGAAAAAGGCACTCAAACACTAGGCAAAGCGATGACTAAAGACGAGATCGACTACATTGTTGATGCCTTTGCTCAAGCGTCTTTGAGAGCACAAAAATCAGGCTTTGATGGCGTTGAAATTCATGCCGCTCACACTTATCTGATTAACCAGTTCTTAAGCCCTTATTACAACCAACGTGAAGATGAGTACGGCGGTAGCTTAGAAAACCGCATGAGATTTTTGTTAGAGATCTATACCGCGACGCGCAAGCTGGTGGGCGACGACTTCCCAATTTTAGTTAAGCTCACGGCATCTGAATTTTTTGAAGGTGGCGTCACCTTTGAGGAAACACGTATTGTCTGTAAAAAGCTTGAACAAGTGGGCGTGGATGGCATTGTCGTGTCAGGTAATATTCATGGTAAAGCAGACACTATGATTGGCGAGTCGCACGATGGTTTTACCATTCAAGCTGAAGGCTACTTCCATGAGTATGGTCACGCGATCAGCCAAGACGTTAACATCCCAGTGATCACGGTAGGTGGCCTAACGGATTTTGATGCTATCGAAGCGATTGCAAACAACACGGGCATTGAGTACTTCGCGCTTTCAAGACCGCTGCTTTCTGAACCGTATTTAGTGAAGCGTTGGAAGGAAGGGGATAGAAGCCCTGTTGAATGCGAACGATGCTCTAAGTGTCGTACTAAGCGCGGTAACTTCTGCGTGGTGAATAAAGACAGAAAAGTACAGCTTGCACGCATGTAGTCGCTGAGCCCAGCTCCAAGCGAGCTCCGAAGTTTATAGCTGAGTCTAAGTTTGAGCCTGTGTAATCGCGCAGGCTCTTGTTCATTCCGTATTCCACGAAACGAAATTTGAAACCTTATTACTCACATCTTCCTGTCAAATTGGCGCGACTAAACAGTTACAATACGCCTGTAAATTATCCAACCAAGTTATCGATAAAAACTGGGCAAACTTTGAAACTACTTCCTCTTCTTAAGCAACCTCGAATCCACTGACGCCTCTTTAGTTTTAGCGACATTGCTATGATTTAAGCGTGATACTCACTATTCATCCCTGTGAACCCTGTGTTTATGGGGTGCTAGTTTGTGCACCTTGGATTTGCATCGTCGAACATTTTGATAGTTAACGAATAAAACTAAATAGATCATTCAGAGGTAAAAATGCAAAAGAAGCATTGGTCCAAATTCGAGTTGCTGCATGAAGTCGTAACCAACCCCAATATTCATGTAAAAGGTCAACACAGTTATTACAGCGATTGCTGGGATAATGGTTTTGAACAATCGGTAGTGCGCTATTTACACGGCGACGAAGTCAGCCGCCAGTGGGAGCCTCGATGGGAAATCGACGAACTCTATATCGGTGATTATGTCTGTATTGGCGCAGAGGTCGTGATTTTGATGGGCGGCAACCATACACACAGAGTTGATTGGTTTTCGCTGTATCCATTTATGGATGTCATCGACGATGCCTACATTGGCAAAGGTGACACTCACATTGAAGATGGGGTGTGGTTAGGCATGAGAGCGATGGTGATGCCCGGTGTGACGATTGGCGAAGGCGCTGTGGTTGCAGCGAATAGTGTGGTGACTAAAGACGTCGCTCCATACAGCATTGTTGGTGGTTCTCCAGCTAAAGTCGTCAAATACCGCTTTGATGAGTCCGTTATTGACGAACTCATGTCATTCAAAATATACGAGTGGCCCTCAGATAAATTTGAAGCGCTGAAACCGTATTTATGTAACTCAGACTTTTCAAAGTTAAAGCAGGCGATAACGGATTACGACAATTGTTTGTAAGGAGCACTTGTAACGAGCGTTTTTAAGGTACGGGTATAGCCACAGATTTTTGTAGAAAGATCTGTGTCATATTTATATTGAAAAACACGTTAAATCAGTCCGTTACCTTGCAATACTCAACATGGTGTACCAATCTTATTTCATAAGCATGGATAAGGATTGTGTATGCCCGCAAGTTCAATGAAAAACAAAGGGGTGGTGGGGAAAGTCCTACTGCCTTCTTTACTCATAAATCTTCTCTCTCTCGCCGTTCCGTTAACGGTTTTACAAATTTACGATCGTATTTTACCTAACCAAAGTTACGGTACTGCCACTTTGTTGTTGGCGGGTGCAGCGTTGGCTGTTGCCATGGAAGCATTGATCCGGTTTGTGCGTACTTGGCTTTTGTCAGCCGCGGCCAGCAATACCGAGAAAGCGACCTATCAAACCTTGGTTGAAAGAGTAACAACGGCTTCATCAGGACATCTTCGCCACATTGGTGTTGGCGGCGTGGAAGAGGGGCTGGGCTCAGTATCAAAAGTCAAAGATTGGTATTCCGGTGGTGTGATTGCAGGCTTTATTGATTTGCCTTTTGCCTTGATCTTCTTGGGCTTGGTGGCTTACATCGGCGGTGAGCTGGTGGCGATACCTTTGGCAGTTTGGCTGATTACTCTTGGAATCGTTTGGTTATCTTCTATTCGTGTTAAAAGCTTAAGTGAAGAGGCTTCCCAAGATGAGCAGGAGCGAAAAGCGTTTTTGATTTTGCTAAGCCAAACCATTCAGGGAATCAAACGCCAGGCCGTTGAGTCTCGAATCTTTAATCAGTTTAAATCCCTCAATAATGTTCGCTCTCAGTCTAAAGCGAGAGAAGAAGAACAGAACGCCTTCGCCCAAGAATGTATTCAGCTTGCTGCACTAGCTACGTCAGTTTTACTGGTGATCACGGGCAGCTTATGGGTGTTGGATGGCCAGTTAACCACAGGTGGATTGGCGGCATGTTCTATCTTATCGGGCAGAGCGGTTGCACCTTTAAGTGCTTTAGTGGGAGTTCGAATCAAGCTTAATTCAATACACAGTGCCAATCAGGCAATAGAAAAATTGAGTGACTTGTCACTATCGGAATCTTCAGATTCTGAGCAAGCTGAGAACCACTTATCTGACTTTGAGGTGTTGGAAATCAAGCAAGCGACCGTTGAAAGATACGGTGAACTCGCTCATGCGGATGTCACATTGAATAAAGGTGAATTGGTATTGTTAGAGAGTGAGGATCGCCATACCAACAGTCATTTATTGTCGTCGATTGCAGGTATTGATGATCTAAAAGCGGGGGAGTGCTTCATTAACGGAGCTGCAGTTTCAATCGCATCCGTAACCAATATTGCGGCCTACTGTGGCGTTAAAGGGCAGTTGGTGTCGGGTACTATTCTCGACAACTTGTGTGGCTTTGACCCTGAGAAAACACAAAGCGCCAGTGACTATGCAAAGCGTTTGGGTTTAATCAAGGAAATCACTCGATTACCCGATGGACTAGAGACACAAATTGGCCATACGAGTGCGTCTCTGCTGAGTATGGGTAACGTGAAAATGCTCAATATCGCGACTCAACTGGCAAGTGATAAGCCCATTATCATGTTAGAAAGGCCAGATTCCTCGCTTGATTTAGATGCCCTTGGAAACCTAGCGAAGGTGTTGGAAGAAGAAGTGGCGGCAGGACGGACGATACTGATGGTGAGCTACCATTCTAAACTTCGCGAATTTGCCAATCGAATCATTACAGTGGAAAGTCGAGCTATTACGGTCGACAGCGAGAGCAACCAGGAGGCTATCGTATGAATCGTTTAGATATTGGTAACCCTTCAGGTACGAACAACCGTGCAGATACCAGCGGTCGACAAGAGGTGATGAATCATTTAGAAACCGAGAGCCTTTCCGTTCTTAAGCAGTTGGAAGTTAATGCTAATATCCAGTTGTTCGCGCATCAATGGGTCGATGAAAATGGCATTGAATCAATCGACGATATGTTTGCCTTGTTCGACAGGCTTGCACTGCCTTATCGCTTGGTTGCCAACCTAGATGAAGTTGGTGAACATAAATTGGTCTTACTGGTACTTGGTGAACATGAGCTGGTCTCTGGTCATTTAGAATCCAAGCAATTTGTTGCCTTTAATGCCAATGACGACATCACCGATATCCCTCAGTTTTGTATTGTTATCGAAGGGCCACCATTAGAGAAGGCCTCTCCTGATTGGGTTGGCGAAAGGTTACATGCGTTTCGTCCCATCATTCCTAAATTGTTATTGGTCAGCTTTATCACTAACTTATTTGCGCTTGCTGTTCCTTTCATCACGATGTCGATTTATGACCATGTGATTGGTGGTGATGCAGGGCATGAGTTGCAAGGTATCGCCATTGGCGCGGCGTTGTTGTTTGTGATGATGGGTTGGTTGAGAACATTACGTAGCCGAGTGTTTGCTTCAGTTTCCAACCGAGTAAGTCGTGAGATTTCTCAATCCCTCGTGCAGCGTCTGCTTCGTAATAGCTATGCTCAAAATCAGCAAACAGCTTCTTCTAGTCAGCAAAACCAAGTGATGTTGTCAGAGCGTATTTCAGGTGTGCTATCGGGGCCATTAGGAAATGCGTTATTTGACTTACCATTCATTCTTATTTTTGTACTTGCGATAGGTGTTTTAGGCGGGTGGTTGGTACTGGTTCCAGTCGTCTCTTTAATCCTTTATTACTTGCTAGCAAAACGTTCGATACGCTCTAGCAGCAAGCGCTCGATGCAATCGACAGTCGCAGGTACGAATCGTCAAAACATGACTAATGAGCTGTCATCCAAGCTTGCCTTTATTCGCAGTGCCGGATTCTCAGAGCACTGGATTCAACGTTTCAAAAAGGCCAATCTTCTTGCTTCAACAGTGACCTTTAATCAATCGGTTCTCCAGAGCCGGTACACCTCGATTTACTATTTCATTGGTGTAGGTTCGACACTCGCGGTGATGGGGTTAGGCATTGGACTTATCTTTGAACAAGTGATGACTCCCGGTGGTTTGATTGCTTCAATGATGTTGATATCTAAAGTGACGGGTCCCGCTCAGGTGTTGGCAAACAGTGCGATGCGTTTTAACAGCTTTAATCAATCCAAATTGCAAGTGAACCGTATCTTGTCTCAGCCGTCCGAGCGTGAATTCAGTTACCAGCATCACCCGTTACCTGTGGTAGCGCCTAACTTGAAATTAGACCAAGTGACACTGCGTTATCCTAAACAGAGTCGCCCCGCTTTGAATGGTGTGAGCTTTGATATTGAAGCGGGTGAAATTGTTGCGATTACTGGCCCTTCTGGGAGCGGTAAATCAACATTGATCGAAGTACTGTCTGGCTTGCAGCCTATCCAAAACGGCATGGTCGAGCTTGAAGGCGTTAACCTCGTTCAATACGATCCGCAGCTTTATCGCCACTGGTGTTTCATTCGAGCCGCATATCCTGATTTGCTTACGCTGAGTATTCGAGAGTGGCTAAACGACGGTCACAAAGTCGAAGATCAGAAAATGATCTCTGCAATTGAAATGGTCGGCGGAAAGCGTTGGTTCGAGACATTATCAGGTGGGCTCGATACTTCCATCAGCAGTATTCAGCCGGACAGCCTTTTTGACATGTTGTCTGGCAGCGTCGCGCAGATCCTCATTGACGCGAAAGCGCTGGTTTATGACTACCCAATGTTCTTAATGGATAATCCTGTGCCTGATGCTCACCCAAATGCTAAACGTATATTTGGTGAGTTTGTGCAGTCGAAAAAAGGAAAAGCAACGGTGATTTACACGTCCCACGATCCGGATTTAATCAAGCTTGCCGATAAAGTGGTGGTATTAAATGAAGGTGCAGTGGTTTATGCCGGTCCATTAGAGCCGGAGCAGTCTTCGAAGCAAAAACAGCCTTCAGAGCCTCAAGCTTCCCAAGAACAATCAGAGTCTAAGCAAGGAGTCGCTAATGGCTAAACAACCTATCGAGAAGGGCAAGCGCTACGGTGAACTTGTTGAATCACAAAATACGGCTCGTACATTGGCATTGGCGACGTGGTCAGTTGCTTTGTGTGTTATCGCTTTTGCCACTTGGTCTGTCGTCACCCAAGTTGATGAAATTGCCAAAGCCAAAGGCGCAGTAATTCCAGAAGGTGAGAAGCAAGTACTTCAAAGCGCGATTGGCGGTAAATTAAAGCAAATTCTCGTTAAAGAAGGTCAGTTGGTCGAGAAAGGTCAGCCACTTGTTGAGTTTGATGCGACCTTCCAACGTACCGCTCTTGAAGAATTGAAATCCCAACAAGTGACGCTTCTAGCCAGTGTGGAACGTATGAATGCTCTGCTTGAACAACGTGAGCCAAATCTTGCGGAGTTCGAGGTCGATTACCCAGAGATCGTTAGCCAACAAAAAGCGCAGCTGAACGCACAAAAAGCCCTCTATTTTCAAAAGCGTGTGGTACTTGAGAAAGAGAGCGAGCAGATTGCAGAGCAGCTTCGCAGTGTAGACAAGTCATTGCCTAGCTACGAGAAAGAGCTGAATGCGACCAAGCAAGAGTTGAACATACTGGAGAAGGGTTATAAAGCGGGTAACATTTCACGTTTACGTGTGCTTGAAATGCGACAAAAACTGGCCAGTATCGAACAGAAAATCGAAGAAGCTCGTGGTAAGAAAGCTGTGTTAATCAAGCAAGCAGACAGCACCGAGCAAAAAATTGAACAGCTTTTAGCAGAGGCGAAGGCGAAGGTCAGTGACGATCGTTCTAAAGCCGTATCTGACTTATCAGCACTGAATGCCAGAGTTCGTTCAAGCCAAGCTAAATTGACGAACACTATGTTAGTGTCACCGCTACAAGGCTTGGTGCAAAGCCTGCCAAGCACGCAAAACGGTGGTGTTATTCAGCCGGGTGGCACTGTGGTCGAAATCGTTCCTGTTGGTGGGAAAGCCGACTTTAAAGCTCGTTTGTCGCCAAGAGATATTGGTTTTGTGAGTGTAGGGCAGCCAACTCGTATCAAGATTGATGCGTTTGATTACAGCCGCTTTGGTGCACTAAAAGGGGCGGTTGAGAGTATTTCACCGACCACCAGTCAAAGCGAGCGTGGCGAGATCTATTATGAAGTCGTCGTGTCGGTTGATACGCCATACTTCCGCGATAACCCAGAGAGCTTTTCTATTTTGCCAGGTATGACGGGTGAGGTAGACATCACAACCGGTGAAAAATCTGTGTTCCAGTACCTATGGAAGCCAATTTACACCAATGTCAGTGTCGCATTTGGTGAAAGGTAATCGTTATAAAGAGTCGTTGAGAGTAAACGAATAACAACTGCAAATAACAAAAAGGGAGCACATTACGTGCTCCCTTCTGTTTGGTCTCGTTATCGGTTAACTATTTGGATCAATGTCCGGTAGCCCGTCTACGTCGTTGTGATGATGGTGCTCATCATCTTGGTTATGGTTGATGTTTGCATCATGGTGTTCCAGCGCGTCTGACATATCCAAGTGCGCTTGGTCATGTGTTACTGCATCTGGTTGGTCGACTTTTGCAAGTACGATATCCATATCCGCAGGTTGATCATGAACCGTTGTCGATGTCGCATCGGGTTTAATGCCCAATGCATCCAGATAAGCGGCTGCACCATGGTGGTTGGTTTTCTGATCGGGTTCTTGATGGGTCTGTTGGGTTAAATCTAGATTACTATCATCGCTTAGAGTGACGGTAACGTCGGCTTGTGAAGCCATGTCTGGCTCGTCATGTTGAACAGGAGGCGGTGGTGGGGGAGCAGGGTGTGATGTATGGACCAAAGGTGTGATTGTCATATCAACCACTTCAGTTCCAACTGTCAGCTTTCCACTATGTCCAGGCCCATGACTGAGTATCTGGATATTCACATGGGCGACAACTTCATCTTGATTTGTCCCTTGCAATGCCACTTCAAATTTATCTTCATGTTGACCTATACCAGAAGCGCTGCCATGAGGGCCCGTGTGAACTTGGGCTTGCTCTTGATAATGTAAATGACCAGTCTGAGGGTCAATAGTTAATGTCCCGTATTGACCATGATGACTAGT
>NZ_JADDYK010000055.1:0-4274 GCF_015163615.1 Vibrio sp. OPT18 | reverse complement strand
GACGTACTGTCCGTTAGGTAAATGGATTCGCCAACCGCTTTGTGCTGTTGGTACCGGAGTTAACGATGGTAATAGTGGTGGAACCCCAAGCGTGCCAGATACTTGGTGGCTTCCCGATGGTGGTCTGACAATGATCGGTTCAGGAATAGCACTTGCAGCGAAACCTTGGCTACCTGCGGTATTACCGTGTTCGTCAGTCATTGTTGCTTGTACATTAGAACCGGGATGAACTTCAATTTGTATTCCATGCTGAAGAGTGTGAGCATCTAATACATGATCTTGTCCGTTAACGACAAGATGCTCACCGATTTTTGCATCACCAGGAGGAGTAACGGTTGCTGTGATCGTATTTGCTTGGCCTCGGGCGATTTCAGCTTTACTGTATAAGTTGTCTGCCCCTGCGTTTTCAAAAGTAATCGTAGGAACGCTAACCTGTGTATCGACTTGGTAAGTAACATCTGCAGTGGCATGAGCGCTATTACCTGCGGTATCTGTTACCGCTACTGATGCCTCTATTTTTTGGTCAGCATCGGCGATGAGTTCACTGCCAGGTACGGCAATTGAATAGTGTCCTTTTGCATCGACCACGCCAGTATGCTGTGTCCCATTTACATCTAAAGTCACAATGTCGCCTGTATTAAAATCGCCAGAAACGGATCCGGTGATGTCAATGGAGCTGTTGGACTCTTGAGCATTAATCACATTGTCGGCGGTAATCGGGTCTGTTTGAATAACGACGTGTACTTGCGTATCTATATGGACAGACAGAAGTGAAGATGTTGCATGTAGCACTGATGAGGGAGCCAGTGCTTTGGCGGATAGATTATGATCGCCCTCCGATAAGCTGCTTACTGCAACACTATATTGGCCAGAGGCATCTGACACCGCGTGTCCAACGGGTGTGGAACCATCGTAAATCGTGACTTTCGAGAATGGAATATCAGTGTGTCCGGCAATTGTTGGGGTCGTGTCATTGGTCAGGTTGTCAGTGCTTGATGAACCAGAATCACTGGTTGATGCAAGATCCAGAGTAACGGTGTTCGTTGGTGCGATGTTAGTGCCTGAAGACAAGGTTGGTTGCGTCGTGGTTACCGCAGGTTGTTGAGGTACAGTCGTTGATATGACTAGACCACCCGTTGGTGACGTGGTGACATGTCCCGAGGCATCAAAGGTGATGAATTTCGAATCCTCAGTATGGCCGTCGTTCACTTTTACTTCAAACACATCCACACCATGGTAGGTGTTGGTGGCAGAGTTATAACTCATCCCGGTGATTGACGTATTGGGTGTGTAGACGTAGTCACCAGTGTTTGGATCGACCGACAGTGATCCGAATTGCCCCGTTGAACTGACGACAGAGAAAGTATGTGTGTCTTTAACGTCGACATCTGTCTCTGTTAATGTACCCGTCGTCGATGAGGTTTGGTTTACGCCGAGAATCGGTGCGTCGTTGGTGCCGGTAATGGTGATCTGAATTTCATGCGAAGTCCCGTCCACACTGTGAATCGTGACCGTATCTATTGCGGTTTCACCCTCTGCCAGTTTTTGTACGGCAGGGGAGAAGTTATCCATATTGTATTGCCAACTGCCATCTTCTGAGAGCAGTACGTGACCACCAAGTTTGGTGTCGTAACCAATGCCCGCGTTGTTTTGAGCATGTACCATTGGGTCGAATTTATCTTCACCTATATCAGCATCACTGATGGTGAGTTGCCCTTTAGCTATAAGTGCCTGCATGCCATAGAAGTTATCTTCAGTAACGCCGCCAGTGTCTACTCCGGCGATTGTTGCTGCGTCGGCGACAGGGTCAATATGAAGGGTATTGGTAGCCTCTAACGAATTTTCATGTCCATCATTGACGGTAAACTTAAACTGGACGTCACCATTGAAATCTTGCGTAGGGACGAACTGAAGTTTACTGATGTCAGCTGCAGGGATCTGTTGTCCCGCTGTAACATCGTGCCCATCAAGCACAAACTTACCTTGTGTCGCAGGGGGTAGATCTGTGATTGCGATGGAGTGTAGCGTATCGCCAGTGTCGATATCGGTGAACCCAAACTGACTCGCTTGCATTTGGTAATGTGTATCTTCAGTGCCATGTGCAAGTGTTGTCGCAATGATGGTCGGCTGATCATTGGTGCCTGTCACCGTTATTGTTATATCGTGGGCAGTGTGGTCTGCAGAATAAACACGATATACAACCTTTTCTACTTCACCTTCAGCTAATGATTGCAAGCGACTGTTTGAAACCTCATACCCCCAACTTCCAGCTGGAGTTATTCTTAGATCTCCACCAAAGGGGTCATGTATCGCTTTCTCACCAAATTGGTTAAACCGGAAATGATCTTCGCCTGTGTCAGGATCAGTTACAGACAAAGAGCCTGATATTGCAATCTTTTGAGCTGAGCTGTGCCCGACATTATGATCTTCAATAATCGTTCCCGCATCATTGCCAGAAATCACAGCAGAATCGCGGGTGGGAGTGAGAGTTATTGAGGCTGATGTAGCGACACTTCCACCATGTGTATCCTGCACATCATAGGTAAAGGAGACTTTGCCGTTGTAATCTTGTGTAGGATGAAAGCTGAAGGTTCCGTCATGGTTATCGGTGATATTGCCATGGTCGGCGGTGAGATTGGCCACAGAGAGTTTCCCCGCATCATCGTGGTCGATGTCTGTAGCGTTGGCGAGTAAATCAGAAGCGTGTAGAACAACATCTGTATCTTCAGTTCCAGCCGCAAGTGTAACTGCGGAGCTAACAACGGGAGCATCATTGTCACCTTGGATAGTGACTTGAATTTGATGAGGCGTACCATCAGCAGAAAGCACAGTAACAGTATCAATTAACGTTTCACTACTGCCGAGAGATTGAATCTTTGCGAGGCTATTATCAATCTCATAGCGATATGAACCATTGGATTGAAGAATGAGCTTTCCACCTTCTTGTGTTGTATATCCGGTATCCCATGTGCCTGTTTGTTGGTTTTGATGAAGATTCCCATCAAAATGATCTTCTCCAGCATCGGCGTCAGTAATGGTCAATTGGCCGTTGTATATGATCGTATTACCGGAGTTTAGGGTAAGGTTATGATCCTCTTGAACAGTAAAGGTGTCTTGTCCGCCAATTGTTGCACCGTCATTCGTTCCGTGTACAACTAACGTTAGAGTCTTCGTATCCGTACCACCATTATGGTCATCCACTTTTACCTGAACATGTATAACTTGGTCATTATTTGCTCCCAAGTTTTGATAACTGGCATGGGAGGGGTCAAAAGTGTAACTACCATCATTGTTAAAGGTTAAGCCATCTACAGGTTTATCGATAGTGAAGGTATGCGTGTCTTTTGTATCCACATCCGTGGCATGCATCTGACCAGATAAAAGAGTTCCACCTTCAGTTACCGATTGTGATTGGGCAGAGAGGACGGGTTTATCATTGGTCCCCTCAACGGTAAACTCCACTTTGTGTAGAGTTCCATCAACGCTGTGAATGGTATACTCCTCTTTGAGTATTTGACCCTCTGAGAGATGTTGTACTAAATAATTACTTATATGGTAGTAATAGTTACCATTACTATTAACCTGAAGATCTCCCCCATGAGACCCTTGATAAATACCACCATAGAGCACATCTGGGAATTGCGACTGTGCAGGTCCATCAGGGTCAACAACATGGAACACACCAGAAGCACCAAGGAGATGCCCACTGGAGATATCCACATTGATATCCTCTTTAACCCCAGAACCGGAGCCTGTAATAACCGCTGCATCACCTACTGCACTCAATGAAGTGGTTGCGCCAGTATGCGTAACCCCGCCGTGAGCATCTTGCACATCATAAGTGAAATGAACCTGACCGTTATAGTCTTGGTCTGGATGGAACGTAAATGAACCATCGGCATTCTGCGTGACCGTACCGTGATCGGCAGTTACTGCATCAACGTGTAAAGTGCCAGCATCGTTTTTATCGATATCAGTCGCACCTGCTAATAACTGAGTTTGTGTGATACGAAGAGTCTGATCCTCGGTACCTGCAGGCAACACGCGACTTCCAGTAACGGTAGGCGCATCATTTAACCCTTCAATGTCGATAGTGAGCAGTTGGGTCACTTGAGCTTGATGCAAGTCAGTGACCGTAACTGGAATTTGCAGCTGTTGATGCTCACCTTCCCCTAAATGCTCGTAACTGGCGTGGTTAGGGTCAAAAGAATAACTGCCATCATTGTTGAGATGGAAACCATCCACATTGGCTGTGGTGGTGTAAGTGAGTATGT
>NZ_JADDYK010000054.1:0-667 GCF_015163615.1 Vibrio sp. OPT18 | reverse complement strand
TCGAATACAAGACACTTGAATGTGTTTGTTGTGTTTATCTAATGAAAGATAAACATTGAGAACTTTTAAATTTGATTGAATTACTCGTAAGTAAATCAATCAGTCAGCTTTCCAAATTGTTAAAGAGCAATGAGACTTCTTGTGAAGTTCATTTTCTAAAGACTCTCACAGTCGAAAAATCCAACCAGCGACATAAGAAGTGGTTTGGAGTTTTAACTTCCAAGAATATTTAGAGAATGGTGGGCGATACCGGGCTCGAACCAGTGACCCCCTGCTTGTAAGGCAGGTGCTCTCCCAACTGAGCTAATCGCCCACTAAAAGTTTTAATTCCTTCGTGGAGAAAGAATGGTGGGTCGTGCAGGATTCGAACCTGCGACCAATTGATTAAAAGTCAACTGCTCTACCAACTGAGCTAACGACCCAATGGTATCCCGTAGGGGAGTCGAACCCCTGTTACCGCCGTGAAAGGGCGGTGTCCTAGGCCTCTAGACGAACGGGACACTGCAATTCATTTCCACTTTAAAAGTAGAAACAAATGTCGAAGAACTTGGGAGTTCTTCATCTCTTTGCTTTTCTAAACCTAATCAATCTGTGTGGGTACTCATCAAAGATATCTTCGTATAAGGAGGTGATCCAGCCCCAGGTTCCCCTAGGGCTACCTTGTTAC
>NZ_JADDYK010000053.1:248775-256086 GCF_015163615.1 Vibrio sp. OPT18 | reverse complement strand
TATAAACAAAGTCATAGGACTAGGTATGCCCGTTAGAAGCTAACGGCTAGTCAAATATGGCATCGTTGATCTTCAAGCTGATTTGATCAACAACGCCATAAACAAATGAAACCAGTATAATATTACGGCTGTTGCAAAGCAGCCGTATTTACTATGAGTGTTCTATTAAAATACACGATTTATATCAGTCTGATTTTTTATTCTAGCCCTTTTCATGCGCTAGAAATTATTCCTGAGAATATGGAAGTGAAATTTCCAGGCATGTATATCTCTGGATCGGGTCAGAATGCGGATTCAAACCCAGCTAATAGTCAGGTTTATGTAGTTCGTTTTTATGTTGAAGGTGAGCCGGGTAAAAAAATCGTGGTTTCTCTCCCTTCCAAGCAATACCTAAATCATTCTCGTAAATCCAAGCGCCTGCGTATTAGAAAGTTTTATTTTGGTTGTGGCTTATCCAAGCGCGGTAGAGCCAAAATCAAAGGGAATGGAAGAAGCAAATTATTGTGTATTGGTGCGAAAGTGAAAATCGGCGCTAACCACCCCGCAGGCCTTTACACCAGTACAATCCCTTTTGAGGTCAATTATAAATGAAGTTGTTTATCTCATGTGTTCTCGGCTTAATCTTCACAGCACAAGCCTATGCTCAGCTACTCATCGCTCCGACTCGTTTTGTTTTGGATGCCGACACTTCGGTGACTGAAAAAATCGTCGTCGAAAATAACTCAGATCAACCGATTCGCTTGGAGATAAAACCGATTTATCGCCCTGTAAAGGCGAGTGGCTTGGTTAGAACTGACGCTAATATTGCTGAAACGGAAGACATCGCGAGTTGGATTAAAGTGTCACCACCAATAATTCGAGAACTTAAACCCAATCAAAGACGCACGGTTCGCTTACGTATGAATGCTCTGCCTGCTGACATGGCTGATGGTGAATATCGTGCTTACTTGTGGTTTTCCCCAATAGCAAAAGCCGCAGAGTTATCGGACATTGCGCTATCTTCAAGTAAAACCAACAGTGACGGTTCAGCCTTTCAACTGAACTTTCATATCAACAGTTATGTGCCTGTTTATGTTCAGAAAGGTGAGCAGGTACAAGATGTTAAGTTTACGTGTGACAACCAAAGCATCAAGATTCGTAACGATGGTAACTTTCAATTTACTGCAAAATTGAATGTCGATGAGCATAGCGAAAAAGTGGTGCTACTTCGTAATGCTGAACTAACTAAGCCTTTCCCAAAAGGCTCGAAGATCTCACTGGTTCAGAACGAACAGCCTCTGTACGAATGTGTTCTGTAGCGTTCGTTTCATTGTCTCAGAATCTTTAAAGGCTAGTGTTCAATTGCATGCTTTGGCGACTCTTTTTGCTTGCTTCATTGTTTCCTTTTGATGCGTATTCGCAATCTGAAGAAGAAAGTGAGGCGAGCGAGCTCTATCCAGCCCATGTTGAAGTTCGAGTCGGGAAAGCCGGGGATAGCTTTTATCGTGTCATGATGGATGACTACGAAGAGCCCTTTATTTCGATATCTAATGCCGCTTTTTATCTGCTCGAAATGAATGGTCAGTGTGATGAAAGCGGATATTGCGAATTGTACTTGCCACAAGATGTGGGCAGAGAATCTCCGCCGTATATTGTTGATACTGAACAAGCCATCTGCTACCGCGATGACAACAATATCCAGTCGATCAAATATCAAGTCATCGACTCAGAAACTTTCATTCATTGGTACAGCTTACAAGCTTGTATCCCGGCTAAAGTGCGTTGGGATATTGATGATTACCGGCTCACCGTTTCTCCAGAATTCAGCTCATTGACTGAGTTGGAAGCGGCTATTTCTAAGATGAAAAATGAATCACGTAAGAAGGCCGAGGATCTCAAACGAGCTGAAAACACGCCAGCTTTCGAACCTGTTGCCGCTGTGGGTTTGGCGACTCGGTTAGCGGCTTCTGTTTATCACGACAGTGAAACTGGCGGTGATGTATACGCAATCTCAGACACCATATTAAGCACTGAACACTCCTTGTCTCGCTTGTCGATTGATTCACGAGAAGATAACCCCATCGTTTATTACAACATTGCGGTTGAAGCACATGACGGCGAAGGGTCTTTGGAAGTCGGCCATGTGTTATTAGATGGCAGCGTCTTTACCGTGAATCAAACCCTCGAAGACGGGCTCTATTACACCAATCGAAAGCGACAGACAGAGTTCGGCAACCTTCAACTTGAACGAACCACTCAACCTAACATCAACATCGATGTTTTGGTTAATGGCATCTATCAAACCACTTATCGCTCTGATGAGTTTGGACGCTTCGTTGTTGAAGAAGACAATATTTCCCCTGGTGACACCATCAAGTTTCGCTACTACTTGTCGAAAGGTGTCTGGCAGGAAGAAGAGATCACCGTTGCCGGTTTAGAAGATGCATTTCTACCAAGCAACGAGTGGGGCGTTCAAGTGGTGGGAAATGAAGGTGCAGACCGAGCGGGTGCAGTGTCACTTGAATATGGGGTTGCCGATTACTTCACCGTGGGTAGCGCCTTTATGAGGCAGCATGGCAAAGACCTGATTGGCGTTCAAGGAAGATATTTACCAGCGCACTGGTTTGCGGGCCATATTGGTTGGCTACCAGAGTTCAATCGTTTTCCAATGGAGTTTGATATCTTGATCAACGGCGATCAGTCGGCATCGATAGAGCTCAATAAAACCGATGAATTGGACTTAGAGTCAATGGAATACGATGTTTTCAAATACAACCTGTCGCTTGCAAACCTAACAGCCTTTTTAACGGTGAGAGATGATGACGACGAATTGAGCGTTGAACCTAAGCTTAACTCGAAAGTGGCTCGTAATCTGTTTGTCTCATACGCCGGTGATTATCGATATACCAAAGCTTCTCACCAAGAAGACTATCTACACACTATTGGTTTGGCCAAAAGCGGTTTCTCAGATACGTCGTGGAATATTTCAGGAACCGTTGATGGCTCTGGTCATCATGAACGAACAGAACTGTCTTTAAGAAATGCCTGTAAAGAGTGTCTGTTAGATCCGTTGGAGGTTTTTCAAGAACTCACGACCAACGTATCGGCTCGCTATCAGAAACAGGAAGTTTCGTTTACGGCTTCCTTAGAAGCTCGTGTGAACCCTTACTTACTCTTTAAGTTTGAAGGAACCGAAGACCGATACGGTGTTGAGATGACAACCGAATTCGGCGCGAAGACTTACTTTGATGAAAGCATTGGTGAGTTTGTTGAGTGGAATCGATACAACCATTCTAAGCTGACGGGCATTGTTTACGATCACCACAAACAGCCCATACCAGGTGTAAGCCTTCAAATCTTGGACCAACGAGCGGTCAGTGATGCAAAAGGCCGATTTGAATTCTCAAGTGTTCCAGCTCGAGATAATCTACCTATCTATATTGATGAAGGGGCGCTCGACCTTAACCTGACACCGATTCAAAACCCTGTGTTTGTAAATACTAAGCAAGTCGGACTAACTCATGCTCATATCGAAATGGTGGTGTCATTTGGCGTCGATGGCACGGTAGAAGGTGACCTAGAAAACAGTGCTTATCTGCACTTTAAACATATCCAGAAAGGCACCGAGTATTCGAGCGAGATTGAGAGCGATGGCTTTTACATGGTAGAGGGGCTGATAGCGGGCAAATACATTGTGACTTTAGAAATGGGAGACAAGCGATACGTGCAAGGTGCCGACTTGAACGGCGATTTCTGGGTAAGCGACCTCACATTCAACCTCATCGATTTTCATAAGGTGTATTGATCTTTGCTGTTAGCTTCGGTTGAGCACACGCGAATTAAACTACAGTATTTCCTTATCTATTCTGACTCTGCAAATAGAATTAATGAGCTAATACATAAATGAAACTGAGGTTTTAACTTAAGTTGACGCTCTTTTTCATAAGTACAGTAACCCTATAATACGCACGTTACCCATACAAAAGAGTTATGCAATGTCTGTATTAAGCCATAGAAACAATCAAACAATCATCCCTTCGAAAACTGCAATCGTTAGACATGGGCTACCAAAAATCTCATTAGCTATTTTAGCTGCATCTCTGATTACGCCGATTACTGTGCATGCTCACGGCAACGTCGATATATCAAATGGATCGCAGATTGATGTGTATGTCGCTAATGAAGAGCATCATGGTCATGGTAGCTCAGACACAGAACAATCTTACGGTATTGAAGCGGTATGGATGGATGAAACCGGTTTATTTCTCTATGCGGAAGGTGAAACAGGTGCTCATGATTTCTACCAAGTAGGTGCTGGTCATTATTTTAAGCCTACTGACGAATTAGGGTTGTTTGCATACGGTGCATACGCTCAAGGTGGTTACAACGACAGCAATGAGATTCGTGCTCGTTTCGGTGCGGATTATCAAGTCAACCATGAGCTAACATTGAATGGTCGTATTGGATACGATTACGGCAACAGTAAAACTTCAATCTCTGGACATGATGGTTATATGTACAATGACCATCACCATGAATACGACCACTCGTCTGCAAATAGCCAAGTTGCCCGATTAGATGCTGGCTTTAATTATGAGTTAGGGCATGTTGCCGTATTTTCGTATAATTATGTTGTTCAAAAACAGTTGGAATCGAGCTTAGTTCAAGACAATGATACGAATCTTCATTACGAGGCTCGACTAACTTATACCGATACTGATCTTCAACCATACGTTGAATATCGTCATAATAATAAGGCGTTTGACTCAGACCATTTTGAAGAAAACGTAGTGCAATTCGGTGTTTCGTTTGCTTTTTAGCCACGTTTAACTCGCTACAATGTTTCGTAGGCAATGAGACTATTATGTTTGACCTTGTTACCTACGTTCGATTCAAAGTGTTTAAGGTATTGTTATATTTTTGATTCGTTAGCTGGTACTCCCTCCTGTTTAATCCGAGGGAGGCGAGAGTATCAATCGCACTTTCTGTTTCATGGTTAACTCTCGGTTCTTCAAATCTTTGAATATCGCCTTCCATTCTTGAAAGGTGACGATTATCGGGTTAAAACTGTTTACGGGCTTGGTGACGCCGTAACGCACGGTTTCAATCTCAGGCTCGAACGTACCAAACAATTTATCCCAAATGATCAAAACGCCGGCGTAATTCTTATCGATGTATTGCGGGTTTTTGCCGTGATGTACTCGATGATGCGAAGGGGTATTAAAGATGTATTCAAGTGGCCCCAAGCTTCGTATCCATTGTGTATGGACAAAGAACTGTAACCCCAGATTCAGAAGCACCACAAAGATGACCCACTTAGGGTCAAAACCTATGATGACCAACGGTATCCAGAAAAGCCACATCCCAGCAAGTGGATACATTAAGCTTTGACGGAAAGCCGTACTGAAGTTCATGCTTTCTGAACTGTGGTGTGCCACGTGTGCTGCCCACATCCAGCGAACACGATGGCTTGCTCTATGAAACCAGTAATAGCAAAAGTCTTGCAACACCATCAATACAACAAAACTCAGCACGCCCATTTCAATATCCATTAAGCGCCAACCAAACATCCAAAGATACAACTGCACGACCAATAACCCGGTGAGCAAATCGGAGAGTTGATGCATTCCTGCCAGCGTGAAGTTACACATCACTTCTGAAAGTTTATAGCTCGAGTTATCAGGCAGTCGACCTTGCTTCTGACCGATAAAATACTCAGCCAACATGCACACAATGAACAAGGGCGTTAATACCAGCAGTAGCCATTCTGGGTGATTGATTAATGCGTCGATATTCATGTTTTATCCTTGTTGAGACGCCATACGCGTTCTTAGTATCAAGCTTACTTAGACTTGATCGTCTGAGATTCAGTTAGCAGAATTTCGCTACCAGCGAGCAAAGTGATCTTCTGTAAGGCCAAGAACACCATCGAGTTGATGTGTCACTCCATTGTTGTCTTCAATCGAGCCAGAAAAGTGACCAATGAACTGACGAAAGTTACTCTTTAACAGCCATAAATTGAGCTTTTCGCTGCGGTTATTTAAGGGCGTGAAGGTCAGGTTTATACGTCCATCTTGTGATGTTATCTGCCAAGGCAAGTTCGTGTTTTGGCGACTGAACGTAAACTGTACCGGGTTAAGCAAGTGTCTGGTTCCATTTACCCATAACACGTTTTCGCAGCCTCCGGTTTCATTAACGCCCGCCGCGAGGTTTAGGCCAATACCTGTGCCATTAGATTGCGTATTGATGCTTGCCCAGCGCCAACTGGTTTCACGTCTCATGTAGCCCGCTGAAAAGTCATAACCGGCACGAGCTTGTTCGAGAACGAGTGATTCTCCCTTGATTTGGATTTCACCGCTGATGCGCAAAGCATTGTGCTTTTGGGTGTAAGTCCAACCTGAATAACCCGTTGGGCTGCACATCGCCAAGGGCAAGCTGTCGGCTTTAGGCTCTAAAGCGATATCGGCCTTGATGAGTTTGGTATTCAAGCGAACTTGCCATTGCCCGCCTTCAATATTAAAGGTGATGCTTTGGCCTGCAATGTTTGTCGTGCCGTCAAATGGCGAAGCGGTAACTTGTTTATCAAACCCTAATGGCCTCAACCAAGATGACTCTTCTAGATGGTTGTTTTCAATATCGTACAGATAACAAAATGCCGAGCCTAAATAGCGAATATCCGCGATAGCTACGCCGATAATGTGCGTGTCGGAGACGATGCTGACAAACTGGAATTGCTTGTAGTGGAAGTGCTTCTGCCAAAGATTTGCTTTTGCATCCATCGAGTTTCGGTAGTCAAAGTTCTCGATGTTCAGGTGCTTTGGAATGCCATCGAAATGCCCAATGATCGGCTGACCATTAGAATCAATCAAACTGTGTGGGGCAGGGTTAGTTTTTATCATTGCGATGGTTCACATAAATTTAACAATTAAAGCCATTGTGCGATGAGTAGCGTAGAATTGGGAGGTCATATTCGGACAATAGCGCGTGAGCAATCACGATTTTGTTAGCAGTGTTGTTGAAGCTGAGTAGTCATGTTTATGGGAAGGGGTTAGATATAAGGAGATTCGATTGGATATTATTGCGGAGTATAAGCCAACCGGACATCGGCATCAGTTGGGTACATTAGATATCGCGCTGCTGTTAAATACGCTAGAGCAACGAGGCGTCGATATTGAAAGGCTACTCAATGATGTGGGTTTGCCGAACATGGATTGGCGAGACCCGAATGGAAAGCTGACTTACGCTGATAAACTTGCGTTATTTAGCGCGGCTAATCAGAGTTTTCCTCACGATGGCTTGGGGCTTTGGATGGGAGAGCACGCTAGCTTGAGC
>NZ_JADDYK010000053.1:246258-248718 GCF_015163615.1 Vibrio sp. OPT18 | reverse complement strand
CACTTTGGTGTGTTGGGTTATGCGTTATCGACCAGTCAAAATGTCGGGGAGGCCATCAAGTCGGGCTTCAAGTATTTGCGCCTGAATGGTCCTATCTTCTCGGTTAAACTGCTTCTAGATTCTGAACAAGCAGTGATTCAGATTGAGAACACCTTGGAAGTGGGCGATCTGCTCCCTTTCTGCAGTGAGTATTTCTTGAGTTCAATTGTCTCTTTGTTCAAAGAGCTGACTGGTCATGAGTTGGATATTCACACTTTGGCTTTGCCTTATGCTCGCACTAATTACGCCAAGCTCTATGACGAGCGTTTCCAGTGCCCTGTAGTTTTTGAGCAGAGCCATTGTGAACTGCGTTTTGATGCCTCGGTTTTGTCGCAAACCTTATTGACTCATGATGCCGCGACACTAAAGCGCTATCTTGCGTCTTGCCAGTCGATAGTCGAAACACTGTACTCTGAGCATCTGCTGACTAATCAGATCAAAACGATCTTTTATCAAACCGCAGGCTGTTTCCCGAATATTGAACAACTCGCGGATGAGTTTGGTTGCAGTTCTCGTACACTCAGGCGAGAGCTAGTAACCCATGAATCCAGTTACCAAATATTGCTTACCGAAGTTCGAGTGGAACTGGCCAAAGAGCTGTTACTCGGCACAACCATGAGCATTGACGACATTGGTGAAAGGCTCGGTTATAGCGACCCTGCAAACTTCAGAAGGGCGTTTAAAGGGTGGCTCAATAAGACGCCTGCGCAGTTTCGTGACGGTTTTAGTTAAAACGTTACTGGCTAAAAAACTGCTCCCTGAAATCGGTGACTTGCTGCTGATAGTAACTGTCCCAATCTTGTTGAGTCCAAGTGGCATAACTTGATGAACGCTGAGAGCCTAAGGTCGCTTTGAGCTGATCCAGTTGCTCGTGATAACTCATCACGGTTTGTTGCTGCTGTGCGACTTGTTGTTCTCGCGCGGCAATGTTGCTGGCCTGCGTTTCATCTAAGTAGGCCTCTTGAAGGTCGGCTTTGACTGATACTATCTCAGCAGGGCTATAACTGCTGGGTATCAAGGAGACTGCCAGTTCATATTTTTGAAGCTGTGTTTCGGCGTTTAACGTGCCCGTATTGTTTTGCCATTCACTAAGCAAATCTTGATAGTTGGCTAAAAACTGGCTCGCTTCGTTTTCTTTAAGGGTTTTGGCTTCGAGCGTAAAATCCAAATGAGTAAACTGGTCTGCGAATAGCTGGTGGGCCAACTCTCCCCATACTTGCTGTGCAGATTGTTTGAATAGGGCAACACGCTCTTCGAGAGTCTCTATGGATTCAAGAGGGATAGTGCTTTGAGTTAATTGCCAGTCGACTGATAGCTGCGGATAGTCGCTCAATAACTCAAACCATATACTCGGCAATTCTGTTTTCAGTCGTGCGAGTTGCTCTGCGCAGTCTTCACGCTGTTGGCAAAGCTTCCAGAACCCATCGAGTTCATCGAGCAAAGCCTTGCCTTCAAGCTCAGTCAAGTTTTCAGCATTCGTTTCCCCGCCTGATGATTCAGCTTCGGCTGGTTTGCTCTGCGATGCTGCATTTCCCGAACTGGCGGTTGTCGTTGGTGTAAAATTATCGTCAGCAGTTGTCGTAGAAACACGCGGCTTAGATTCTGTGTGTTGAGCTGAAGGTTGCGGTGTTTCAATCGATTTTGATGACCACGAAAAGCCAATAATGCTCGCCGTTAAGACGAGCATTAGGATTAATATAACTCGATGCATTATTGGTTCACCGAGTTACTTAATCACGGCGCTAACAGGGAAGTGGTCTGAAAGGTTGTAGTGCTTCCATAACTCACTGCTTGTTGATCTTGGGACATCCACACGATTGTCGTTATGCGCTTTAGCTGCATACTCTGAACTCACCACCACATAATCTAGATACTCAACGTTCTCGCCACCCGACATAGGTTCGCCCGCAAAGTTGTTGATGCGTGGGTCAAAGGTAGAAGCGGTGTAACCTGAATATTGTGGCTCTTCAGCTTGCAGGTTAGCGAACATCTGTTGGTAGTCGCCTGGGAACTTGAGTTTGTTCACGTTGAAGTCACCGCTGTACACCACAGTTTCTGATGCCGGGATATTCAGAGACTGCGCTAGTGCACGCATCTGCTTGAATTGACGTTGTCGGTAGTCACGTGCCGTGTCCGTATCGAATGATGCCGTGTGGGTGCCGAATACATGATAAGCCTGACCATTCTTGATCACTTCGGCGTAGTTAACACCTTTATCAGCAAAGCAATCTGTGCCCGTGCAATCAGGGAAAACATACTGCGCTTCATTAACGATAGGGTAGCGGCTGACAATGATTACGCCGCCGTCATAGATGTTAATCCCATCTTTATCGAGCATTTTGGTTTGATAAGGATACTCTTTCGCAAGTTCACGCAAGAATTCATCTCTGCCGTTAGCAAACACCTCTTGAAGCGCCAACA
>NZ_JADDYK010000053.1:226101-246205 GCF_015163615.1 Vibrio sp. OPT18 | reverse complement strand
CGTCGTAGCCCTTTACGTATTGAGGGAGAAGATCGTAGCGGTCACCAATATGTGAAGCGATGGCAGGCAGCGCCCAGATGTTGTAGGTCATGACCTTGAGTGTATTGGCATCCGGCTCTGGCTGCTCATTCACTTTGGGTGGGGTGATGGTGTAATAAATATCATCATAACGCGCCGTAGAATCGGCTTTGAGGGCGAGCTCTGCATTGACCCCGAACGCATCGGTTGTACTGCGATGAATATTGCGGTCGTCATGCAACGTTAGGTTGACGTCTGCGGCACTCAAACCATGTTGCAGTGTCGAGTTATACCAGTGTCCCTTCATGGTTTGGTTGAGCGTGACACTCTCGCCCACAGCGTTCGATACCACAGTGTCAAACTCATAGGTCTCCCCAGATTTCACACCAGTCCAGCGGTTGAAACTGATCAGCTTCTTCGTCTCCCAAGGGCCAATTTGTTCAACATGCTGTTGCCACTCGTCACCGAGTTGAAGCAGGTCGGTACCGGTGTGGTTGGCTTGAATGGTCATCACTTGATTGGTGTTATTGGTGAGATACACGTCGGTGTCTGCTATCGCAGAGGTCGAAGCGATTGATGTGGTTGCCACAAGTGTAGCGAACCAAGTCCATTGAGTTTTCATCGTTTACGTTATCCTTATTGATTGATTGATGTCTAGAATAACGTAGTCAAGAGTTATGACATTGGAGTTATAACTCTATGGCATTTATTCAAATATGAGATATATGCCAAGGTTTTATAAAATTGATTAACCATTGAAAATCAACATATTGTCTTGTTGGAATGATAAATGTTACGCGCGCGAATAATAGAGTCAGATAATGGTTTCGAGTCGGTAGAACAGCCAATATTGGCGTGCTTAAATGAAAACTGTTTGTTCGGGGAGAGTAGAGATTGTGAGCAACTAGAAGGGAATATGGACACAGCTTAGAGCTATCAGCACAAATTTTGCGATTGTTCTGCAATTTACTCTTGTTCAGTAAACAGAAACCTCAAAAACAGGTATGATAGTGCCGTTTTTAATCCTGAACTGGGAAAGTCATGGCAAAGTTAACACTCCAAGAGCAGATGCTTAAAGCTGGCTTGGTAAATGAGAAAAAATTAAAGAAGGCGAAGAAAGGCTCTAAAAAGTCTCGCGTTCAGTCTCGTGAAGCAAAAGCGGCAGCTGAAGAAACTAAACTGGCGCAGCAAGCGAAAGACAAAGAGCTAAACCAACAGTTGAAAGAACAGCAGTTGAGCAAAGAAATTAAAGCTCAAGTGAAGCAACTGATTGAGATGAATAAGATCGAACAGAAGAACGGTGAGATCAAATACAACTTCACCGACGGTACGCTAGTTAAATATCTTTACGTAGAAGAGCTGACTCAAAAGCAACTAAGTAAAGGTATTCTAAGTATTGCTCGTCAAGGCGAGAGCTATGTTGTTATTCCAACAGCAGTAGCGAACAAGATTGCTATGCGCGACGAAGAATCTATCGTTGATACGCAGGCAGGCAGCACAGACGAAGTAGACGAAGATGACCCGTACAAAGACTTCGTGATCCCAGATGATCTAATGTGGTAATCCGTTTTACCTAGCTCCATTCTAATGGCTAGCTAAGTTTACAGGATCTAAGAATGCAGCGAACAATCACTCGATTGGCGCTGCATTTTTTTTGGCGCGAAATGACCTTAATAAACCTAAGCAAACCTCTATAGTTCGTCCCCTTAATACGGGAGAACACACATGAAAAAACGCACCAAAATTGCTTTCGCAACCACTCTGTTTTGCGCTGGCATCACTTTAGCTCACGCACAAGATTCTAATGAGGAAGTGATTGATCCTTCGAACCTGACCGCCGTTAACACATCCGCTTACCTAGGCTTTAGTAACCAAGGTGAGGTGAAACTGTCGGGCTCTATTGGTTATGGTTTACAAAACGGTCAAATGGCGATGGGTACCATCGAAGGCACCATGGACCAAGACGGAAAATACAAAGACAGCCGACTGCAGTACTTCCACGTTATGAATTTCGCTAACCCTGTTATGCCGTCAGCGGCGGGCTCGATTGATATCATCGACAATACTCAGTTCACGACTGCAGCGTTGGGCGGAGTCATGATGATCAAACCGGACGTAGAAAACCTAACTCTGTTCGGTCGAGTGGGCGTACTAGCGGGCGATTATGACAGTGATTTTGCATCTTCGATGGGTGAAAAAAAGACCGACATACTCGGTGGTATGGCTGCGGCGTATATCTCATGGAAGCCGGGTGCTGATGGCACGTACTTCATGCTTTCACCTGAATACACCTACATGGATGGTGACATTGAAACCTCATTACTGAAAAGCTCAATAACGGCGGGTACGCCTTTGTCGAGTGATGGTACTCGTTGGGGGCAATTTAAGATTGAAAACACCAACGGCAGCATGAAATCGGCATCGAAAAAAATCGATATTGATGACACGGTAGCGTGGGTTTTCTATAAGGTTTACTTCTAGAACCTACACCTATTCAACGATTAAAGATCCCGAAGCATGGAGGCTTCATTCAATTTCAGTTTCTCATCTTACACCTTCACTTTCCGCAACCTGTTTTAATATCGCCCCTTGTACGCTTCTTCCATCTACTCACCCAAAACCATTCAATTAAAGCTCTATGCCAGCACGTTTACTTTGTTCTTATCACTTGCCGTGTTTTTTCGAAGCGTGCTTTTTCGCAGCGTACTCCTCAATGTTTCGGTAACAGTTCACATCGAAAAACAATTAACGCTATAGTCGTTAATAGATAGTCTCTAAGGTTTTAATCGCTTAATGCAGAATCCTATTAATATCAGTAACTCAAACAATCTTGCTCCCTTTTTAGCTTACTTTGAACAAAAGGGGATTGAGTGGCGAAAAATTGCGGCTGAATACGACTTCCCTGAAGATATTGAAGACCGAGAGTATTGGTTGTCTTCTCATCAAGCGATGGCTTTTCTCGGTGCAATGGTCAAACAAACCAATAAGAATGTTGGGTTTGATGTGGGGCGGTTAATCACGCTTGACCAAATCTCGCCTGAGTTGGTTTCTGAGTTCTCAGGATGTGAAAACTTAGAACATGCACTTCATCATCTGCTTGAAATGATGCCGACACTAAATAACTACATGGTGGTTTGGATCGATAGAATTGATGGCAAGTGGTACTTGTGTCACCGAGGCTCATATCACCCTTCGTTACCCGGTTATGACCAAGCAGAATGGTTTCGAACCTTTGCTTTTATTTCGTTGTGTCGCATGTTCTTGGGTAATCATTGGGAGCCTAACTCGGTGTTTATGAGTTTTCCTGACCACTTGGCGAGAGATGTTACCAATACTGCGAATCTAGACGCGTTCCATTTCGAGCATGCATTTGGTGCCATTGAAGTACCGTTGTCAGCGGATTTTGTCCCAGTAGATAAGCCAATAGACAGTGATTGGTTGACGGTAATTACTGCACTGGTACAAACCTATGCGGTGCTACCGTGGTTTAATATTCAATGGCTTGCTTCATTGATTGGAACTTCGTCGCGTTCCCTACAGAGGCAGTTCACTGATCATGGTTGTACATTTCGTGGTTTGCGAGATGAGGTTCGTTGTCAGGTGGCGAAGCGGTTGCTTAAAGCCAACACATCACCTTTCGAGACAGCGTGGCGATGTGGCTATAGCGACTTATCTAACTTTAACCGAGCATTCAAAGGGTGGTTGGGCAAAACGCCGGCGCAATATCAAAAGCAAACCAGCTAATTAAGATTTGTTTTAACGGATAAACAAAAAGCCAGCCCTTGCAGTTACTAGATGTAAGTTGGAGGGGGCTGGCTTTATTTTGATTTGATCTACTTTTGACTTAATCTAACTTTGAGTTTTTATCTAATCTCTAACGCTAGAATGAAGTTAGTTCTTAGTGTCACGACGTATTGCTTGTCCTGGTGCTGCACTGGTTACAAGCTCGCCATCTTGAACCACAAACTGACCGTTAACTAACACGGTATCAACCCCTGTAGAAATCGCAGCCGGTACTTGGTATGTCGCTTTGTTCGCGACCGTTTTCGGATCAAAGATAACGATGTCTGCATCCATGCCCACTTGGATGCGGCCTTTTTTCTCCATCTGAGGAACGAAGCCATCAAGCACAGTTGCAGGCATGTAACTCATTTTGCGAATCGCTTCTTCCATAGAAAGTAAACCACGCTCTCTTACGTACGTACCTAAGATCTTAGTGAACGTACCGCTCGATCTAGGGTGTGCAAATGCCTCACTTGGAATTGGCCACTCATCACCTTCGTAATAGCTGACCTTGCCATTTTCGATCAACATCCAAGGCATGGAGTCTGATTCAATCAACACATTAGGATGGATGATTGACTTATCCAGTGCAGACAATTCACTTGGTACCGCTTCATCTAAAAAGTGCCAGTTAATGATTGAACCCGGCTGTTCTTTCTGTGCTTTGAGAAGCTCTTCGTTATTCAGGCGTTCAGTACCCATTTGGATACGTTCTTCTTGATAGCCTAAACGTTCTTTCCATTCTGGCCCGCTAAACATGGCTGCGCCAACCACTGTACTTGCTGCACCCCATGGGTAAGCGCCGGCTGTAACATGGAAACCGTTCTCGGTTGCTTCATCGAACAGTTCTAATGTCGCGTCAATATCGCGCAGTGAAGTACTGTTGATGTGGTTGATGTGCATCTTTGCGCCAGTCAGTGCAGAGTTCACAATCAGCTCTTGAATAGCCTCAAAGCTGCTTCCTGGTTCCATCATGCTTGCATAACGAACGTGCGTGTAGGTTGCAACGTCGCGCTCTGCTGCAAGCTTAGAAAGGGCATAATACTCTTTCTGGCCATAGCCCGGCGCATAACCTGCATTGATACCAATCCCGATCGCACCTTCGTCTAAGCCTTGTTCAACGTATGCCATGATCTTTTCTAGCTGCTCTGGTGTCGCGATTTTCTGCTTCCAGTTGTCGAGCCCTTGCATGCTTTGAAAGTACTGCAAATTAGCTTGTGGCTCACTGTCGGTGAACGTTGCGATACGAGCAAATGTCCACGCTGCTGATGCGCCATAGTTAATCGGCAGGTTCTTTTCTGCCTGTGCTTTGTACCAGTCGCCGATAGGCAAAATACCCGATTCTAATTCAAGGGCGGTGGTCACACCTTGTTGTGCCTGCATACGATAGCCAGCAATGTTTTGACCATGGTGATGGAGGTCGATGAAACCTGGAGAGACAATGTGATCGTTCGCATCAATGATGGTTTTACCCGTGATTGAATCTTTAGTGATCGCTTCAATGGTGCCTTTGTTGATACCAATATTTCGTACATCACTCAAACCTGTCTCTGGGTCGATAACATGACCACCTTGAATGACTACATCGTAGTTTTCTGCGTAAGCGTTAGCCGCATAAACATTAGCTGCTGACGCAATTAAGACTATGGGTAACGCAACAGAGCGAATGGATGATTTCATGACTGCTTTCCTATTGAAAATAAATACGTTATTGAAAATGAATACGTTATTGAAAGTTGGCGAATTACTAAGGGTAATTGACTTTATGCGCCGCCATTGAGTAACCCGTACTGATCACTTCGGTTCCATCAATGAATGAGATAGGTAGATCTTGTTCAAAGGTGGCGATATCTCCCGACACCATAACGACTCTGTAAAGATCCTGAAGTGGGAACCCTTCATCAATATCGACAATAATGGTCTGATTTGCCGGCGGAGGCGGGGTATGGATACACGCGCCTGCGATGGGTACCAAAAGAAACTTCGTCGTTAACATGCCGTCCATTTCGAGCGGGACAACGAAGCCCGGAATAGTCACATCGTTCAGTTCGAGCTCGGTGTTGACCGTAGTTAAGCGAATGTGTTCTACCGCCAGTGCTTCTTTTCTCAGTGCCAGTAGTTCATCAGCGTCATAACCAGATTCACTTAATGCGAGCTTGCTTGCTTCGTATTGTTGTGTCTCTTCAGAGTTCATCTCACGCTTAAGGCTCGTTTTCTGATAGTTCAAAACGGCAAATAGATTAGAGACTTGATCTTGATTCAACGCGGGTAGCGCGACTTCTTTTGTTGGCGGCGGAATCAGGTCTTCCCACATCACCATGGTTGACGACATAGCACTAAAGCTAAGCAGTAAACCTGGTAACAGAGTCGTAAAGAGTGAACTAAATCGAAATAGCATCTGATGGATTCTCCAGCGTTGTCGTAAGGTCGTTCGCGATGTCTCAGCTATTCGCTATCAACTTAAACGAATAGTAAGTATCGAAGCTTGGTCAAATCCTATTGATTTGCTCTCCGTAATTCGTGCTGTGAATAATAGCAACCACTGAAAATACAGATAGGTCACTTTGCGCCAAGAGTGGATGGGCATTCTGATAGGGAGGAAAAGGGCTCATTGAAGAATAAAAGGGCGTAATAAATGAAGAGCCCTGATGCGCTTTTAACTAGAAAGAGCATCAGGGCTTGTTTGCATTTGAACAGGAATTGAGACTGATTGACGTTCGTTCGTTCGTTCGCTAGCTAATGTTCTGACATGCCGTAAACAAGGCTGTCATTGGCACTTGCATGATCGATAAAATCGGTATTCGCGCGCTGTTCGTGTTGGTCGTAGCCATCGAAGTAACAGTCGCCAATTTCATTGCGCGGGCAAACGTGAATGTGGTCTTTGATGACCAGTTGGGTAGAGCAACATGGGCAGTGTTTTACATGTCCAGTGAGTACCGTAGATCGATTTGGTTTCATACATCCTCCTGATAGGCACTGTAATCTGATTGCCTATTTGCACCCTAAGTTACGCAAATTAGTGTGTCGTTATGATTTCATTTTTAAGTCAATGAAAAACGATTCAGAAAGTGAATGCTTAGAGACTAATGCAGATGAATGACTGAGAGAATGTAAGACGAATCAAGCCCAGAGCAGACGAAATGGGCTTGGAATAACAGCTGAAACTTTCTATGGGCTTATTGCTGCATTGGGGTAAGCGTTAGCTGAGCGCTGTTATAACCCAGTTGCGCTAGGGCTGCAGGGTCGAAGTCAGTCAGAACCTTGATGTCACCAGCGTAGTAGATTGTGTAATCGCCTGAAGGTGTCATGGCGTTAAATGAATCAATAGAGTGCTCGGTACCAATATCGATCATTCCTGAATATTGTGACTCCGCACTAAATTGGCCTGAAACATAGGTGTAGAAAGGACGCACACTGGCACCTGCGGCGTACAGCATGCTACTCAGTCCATTGGTGTTGATTGCCCAGCTCCAATCCCACCATTTCATCTCTCCAGGAATATAGCGGTGATCCCATTGGTAACGAATATTGGCTTGATCTTCGCTGGTGGTTCCCATAGTAAAGGTGTGTGAGACAGTCGGGCGGTTTGTTGGATGTGAGTTTAGCGCATTGCCACTATAACGGAGGAAACCTGTGAAGTTCACGTCGTAACTCATGCTCGTTTTGATACAGTATGGGTATGAAATGGTAGAGCGCAAGAACTCAACCTGAAAGGGAAGTACTGAGTTCGCTGGTACTGTGATGATGGCTTGTAGGTCAGTCGGATCAAAGCGAGAGCCATTATTGGTATCAGAGAAGCGCTGGCCTTCTTCTAGCGCGACTCTTACCTCTGTTTTTCCAACTTGTGGCCAGTGAAAGGTCTCATCAATGACGACTGAATCAGCAAGGTCGAAGTGTTGTGTTTTACTCCATTGTGTGGATTGCTCAAAATGAAGGTCGACGACGATTTGTTTAGGCTGAGCGCTATCATTGATTGCATAAGCCGAGACGGTTTCAATCAGCTCTTGGTCGGTCTCTGTTATAGAGCCGTGTAAAAAGGATGTGTTATCAAGCGTGTAAGCGAAGTTATCAACAGTGATGCTTGTCTTCTCATTACAGCGATCACCGGCACAGCTACCATCGTTATTGCCCTTAACCTCCCAACCATTGTTTAGCGGTTTTGTTGCCATATCTTGGCCGACATAACGCGCGTTATCGCCTCCAACCCAAGCGTAACCCAGGTTATGGGCCAAGTAACTCAGTGGTCTGATAAAGTTCGCGTTGTCGCTTACTAAGGCGCGTTGAACATCAAGGTTATTGTTCGTTTCGATGGCTTGCGCTTCGTAGTAAGGCAGGCCTGCGTCTGGGGTATTGGGGTAACACCAGGTATTGTCGCTGGGTTGTCCTTGTTTGATGAGCCCGTGGTAGCCTGACCCCATGATCACCCAGTCATTTTTAAGGCCAGCAATGTCCCACACATTCATGCGGGATATCAGGGCGGTTTTGTGTTCTTGCGCTTCTGTATTATTGAGCGGACGATAATCGGAACGACAGATGTCTTCACCGAGGTTATCCAATACGATTTGGTCTGAGTATATCTTTGCATGAGCTGTAAAAGAGATTACCAATAAGGCAGTGCTAAATAGAATGGTTCTACTGACGTTAATCATTAATAAGTTCCTAAATGCCATTATTTGGCTATTTTTATTTAATTCGATTTATTAGTTTTATGGGTATTGATTTAAAGCCGAGGGACACTAGCGGGGTGTACTTTGTCATATAAAACAATGCCAAAAATACTGAAATGAATTGAAAATAAATACTTATAGATATCAGGAGGTTGTACTGATTAACTTGTTGTTTGATAAAGACTTATCTTGATGACTTCAATTAGTTTCAACAATCCAATCTATGGGTGATTAATTGTTGAACGTTTCTGTTTTTGAAGTCTCGCTATTTGGTATGTTGTCTTGGAAAATTTAGGCCAGTAAGATGGATTAGAGAGGTTTATTGCGCAAAGGATGAGGAAGTACTTGAGTAAGCTAAATAAGAAAGGATGTTGTGATAAGCAGGATCAAAAAATGCAGCCAACAACCGTTCGATTGCTGCTGCATTTTGTATGGATCGAGTTAACTTAATTGGTAAAGATTAAGCATCACCTGGCTTTTCGCGTTTGCTGTTCCAACCCATAAAGTTGTAGATGTTGTAACGGGCAAAGCCTATCTGCTCATGCAAAGCAAAATCTGTGACCGCAAAGTTGTACCACAATGGCAACCATGAAATTTGAGCAGCCATATAGTCGGCTCTTACTGGAATAACGTCCAAGCCGAAGTGGTTGAAGTAGAGCTCGCTACGACGAATATGTAGGCCAGATGAAACCAACACAATGTTGTCGAATTTATGATGCTTCATTAGGTCACTAGTGAGCTGTGCATTCTTCCAAGTGTTGACGCTATTTGGCTCTTGAATGATGTCACCCATCGGAACACCAAGCCTAAGCAGTTGCTGCTCGTAAATTTCAGCCTCTGTAACACCGTTATTCTGAGCGTCACCACCACTGATGATCACTTTGCATGTGGTTTGGGTTTTGGCGCAATCTTTATATTGGCTGGCTGTTTCACTGATTCGGCCAAAAGAGAAAAAGGCTGGCTCGAACTCTTGCGTGCTTTTAATTAACTGCGTTCCCGCACCCAGAAGAACAATGGCGTTATTGTCAGACCATTGGATATCAGGCTTATTTTCGTAATCGGCTTGCAGATCGTTCAGTAAATAACGAGGAATTAAACCTGAACCAATCAGCACAAATGACGATATAAGAACAAGAGATAAAAACAGAGAGGTTTTTCGCCACTGAAGTAAACGTGTAAAGCCTACGAATAGCAGAAGAAGTAATAATATAATAAAGCTCATGAGGATCCTGTTATCGAACTGGTGCCAAAATGATGTGACATACTGAAGCGGTGCATCATATATCAGTTATGTTAATCATTCATAACTAACTCATTGTATTATTAAACAAATGCACGATTTCTTTCTATTAAACACAATCATCGATGAGAGTATTCGTAAAATCGCTTTATTATTGTTCGATAATCCCATTCTAAATATAGGTATATAAACCAAGAGGGTTGTTTAAACCTTATTTCGTGTTATTTAATTTGTCTGTTCATCGGTTTCCGTTTCTTCAACTCGTTAACTCAGCTTTCATATTCTTAAACTACCAAATCTTCAAGCTCTTAAATGATCAAGCTCTTAAGTTTTCAACCTCTTAAATTATCAAAGTAAGCTTGAACAAATTTAACGAACACTTGGTGTTTCTTTGCAGGATAAATAACTTGCGGATAGAAAAGGTAAATACTGTTGCCTTGTTGCAGACATTCATCAGGCAGCACTTGCTCTAATTCTCCAAGCTCGACCTCTTTTGCGACGTAATAACTTGCAATACGGATGATGCCACTGCCTGCCATAGCTTGTTGTTTGAGCAAGTGGTTGTCATTGCTTGAAAGCCAGCCGGACACATCAATATTTGCCGATTTTAAAGGCCACTCGGTTTGGTGCAGCGTTGCTAAGCATTGATGATCACTTAAGTCACTCACATTGGTCGGGCGACCAAATTGATTAAGATAACCGGGAGTCGCGACTAAATCATGCTGATAGCTAATCAAGTGTTTCGCCACCATGTTGTCAGGTGGTGTATTGGTGGCACGAAACGCGATATCGATATCATCTTGATTGAGATTAAAGTTGGTGTAGCTGCTGTTTATTTCAAAGCGGATTTCTGGATATTGTTGCCTAAACTGTTGGCAGATATCGAATAGATATACCTCAGTAAACATCTTTGGCGCGGTGAGGCGTAACAGACCCTTTACGATGTCGTGTTGCTCAGAAACACTGCGTTCAAGCTGTAAGACTTGCGAACGAATCGTCAAGCCTTGTTGTAACGCGCGTTCGCCTTCTTGGGTTAAACGAACACTGCGCGTGGTTCTGACCAAAAGCGGGCACTGTAAATCATTCTCTAAACGTTTGATCTGCTCAGAAAGATAGCTCTTAGAGATACCGAGTTTTTCGGCTGCCTTGGTAAAGTTAAGTTGCTGAGCCAGTTCTACAAACAGGATCAGTCGTTCTATTCTTTTGTGTTCGTTCATTCGCGCGTTCCTACCAATCTATTGTTCGTCATATCAAACAATCATTTCGTAACTAGCATATTCTGTTTTTTTAAAAGAACAATATGATAGAGGCATATTTCTGGTCAGCAAATCTTCTAAGCGAGAATCGATATGACGAACAGCATTGAATCTACAAACAAAACGAATGCCAAAAAGAGTATTCCATTATCAAATTATCTGCCGAATGTTGGCCAAGTTGCCTATGGCTGCATGGGGTTAGGTGGTGGCTGGAATGATAATCCAGTGACGAGTGCGGATGTTGCTCAAACACGAAGTGTAATCGACACGACATTAGAATCGGGCATTAATTTATTCGACCATGCGGATATCTATACCTTCAGCAAAGCTGAGCAAGCCTTTGGTCAAGCATTACAACAAGCGCCTGATCTGCGTGAACAGATGTTCATTCAATCTAAGTGTGGGATTCGTTTTGAAGGCGAGGGCAATGTTGGTCGTTATGATTTTTCGGCTGATTGGGTAGGCCAATCGGTAGACGGTATTCTCGAGCGTTTGAACACTGAGAAGCTTGATGTGCTGTTATTGCATCGCCCTGACCCTTTGATGGAACTTGATGAGCTAGCAAGAACGTTAGAGAACTTAAAAGCGCAAGGTAAGGTCGATTATTTTGGTGTGTCGAACATGAACAACCATCAAATTCAGTACCTGCAATCTGCGCTCGGGCAACCTATTGTCGCGAATCAAGTTGAGATGAGCTTAGCCAAGCTGGATTGGTTGAATGATGGGGTGATGATTAACTCGCAAGGGCACCATCAATCAGACTTCGCCGCAGGCACGCTAGAGCATTGCCAAATGAATAACATCCAACTGCAAGCTTGGGGCTGTTTGGCACAAGGCCGATTTGCTGAGCAGGGTTTGTATTCAGAACATGAGAATGTGAAAAAGACAGCGCACTATGTGGCTCAGTTAGCGAACCAATATGGCGTAGAAAGTGAAGCGATTGTGTTAGCATTTTTGCTTCGTCACCCTGCTCGTATCCAACCTGTAATTGGCACCACAAATCTAGAGCGAATCAAAGCTTCGGCAGTCGCGACTCAGATAAACCTGTCTCGTGAAGAGTGGTACAACCTATACGTGTACTCACGTGGTCAAGCACTGCCATAAGGAATGAATATGTTGAATCAAAAGATCGCACAACAATTGGTGTCTAATGCTCTCAACATTGCTGAGCATAATCAACAAGCAATCGCTGTGAGTGTATGTGATACACATGGTGAATTACTGGCGTTTATTCGCATGGATAATGTGAGCGTACAAGCCGGATTGTTAGCACAGAACAAAGCTTATACGTCTGCAAGAGACAGACAGCCAAGTGGTAACTTAGGGGCTTGGGCGAGAAAAACCGGTAAAGACTTAAGTTACTGGACCGACGCTAAGATCACTGGTTTTAAAGGCGGTGTTCCCATTGAATTAAAGGGGCAGATGATTGGCGCTATTGGTATCAGCGGATTAAGTGAAGATGACGATGAAGCACTTGCCGAAAAAGTCATTCAACTTGTGTTCTAAGTGCCGTTGCTTGTGAAGTAATTGAAATTAGAAGTAACAGATAATAAAAAACCGATGCATGGGCATCGGTTTTTTTGTTTAACGAGATTCAAGTGCTTGAATCAATCGAACCCATTAAGCGTTCGCTTGTTCCAGATCTTGTTGCTTGTCTTTTTTACCCAATAGGCGGCTTGTGATCGTACCGGCTGTCATTGCACCAGATACGTTGAGCGCCGTACGTGCCATATCGATAAGTGGCTCGATAGAGATAAGCAGTGCTGCAATCGTTACAGGAAGACCCATAGCTGGAAGTACGATAAGCGCCGCGAACGTTGCACCGCCACCTACGCCAGCAATACCGAATGAGCTCACTGTGATAATAGCAATCAGAGACAGAATGAAGTTGATGTCCATTGGGTCAATGCCAACCGTAGGTGCAACCATGACTGCTAGCATTGCAGGGTAGATACCCGCACAACCGTTTTGACCAATCGTCGCACCGAAAGAGGCAGACAGGTTAGCAATCGCTGGTGGCACGTTAAGTTTAGTGATTTGAGCTTCAACGTTCAGTGGAATCGTTGCTGCAGAACTACGAGACGTGAAAGCGAACGTCAGTACTGGCCAGATCTTTTGGAAGTACTCTTTCGGGTTTACACCAACAAAAGAAACCAACACACCGTGTACAACGAACATTAGTAGAATCGCAACGTAAGATGCAACGATGAAACCTAGTAGGCTGAGGATGTCAGAAGCACTTGATGTTGCAACTACCTTCGCCATTAACGCTGCGATGCCGTATGGCGTGAGTGCCATGATCATCTTAACTAAGCGCATCACGATAGATTGTGCCGCTTCAACGAAAGTACGGATTGGAGATTCTAGTTCTTCTTTCTCTGCCATCACTTTACGAGCAGCAATACCCGTTAGCACACCAAAGATAACCACTGCGATGATAGACGTAGAGCGAGCGCCCGTTAGGTCTGCAAATGGGTTAGTCGGAATAAAGCTAATCAGCATTTGTGGAATTGTTAGGTCTGAAACGCTACCGATGCGGCTTTCAAGTGTTGCGATACGTGCTGTTTCGCGAGCGCCTTCTGTTAAACCTTCAGCAGATAAGCCGAATGCTTGCGTTACAACAATACCAACAATCGCAGATATCGCGGTTGTTGCTAACAGTACAGAAATGGTGATGCCAGAAATCTTGCCCAGTGAACCGCCTTTTTCAAGCTTCACTACTGCGGCAATCATTGAAACCAATACTAATGGCATGATCACCATTTTCAGTAGGCCAACATAACCACGGCCAACAATGTTTACCCAGTCTAGTGTTTCGTTAATGACTGGATTGCCTTCACCAAATAGCAACTGAAGACCAAGACCAAATGCGCTACCAAATACTAAACCGAGTAAAACGAGGCGAGAAAGTGTGTTTTCTTTTTTCTGCTGTCCGTAGAGAAAAAAGAGGATACCAGTGAATACCGCTAAGGCAGCGATAGCTGAAAATGACATTAGTTTTCCTTATGAATTTCTTTAAATCGATAGGGCGCTTAGATATATGGGCGCAAATACTGTTAGCTACAGTAGCGACCTGTAACAAAACGTAAAATAAGGAAAAGTAATTTAATAGAACGATTAGTAATATCCACTCAATAGGATGGGTGGATATTCAACATTGTGATGAATAGGTGAGCTTTTTAGCGATATTTTGCCAATAAATTGAGCATGTCACTTGACGAGTAAATTTCGATATTTTGGAAATTATTTTCGAATAACCGGAACAACATTGCTTTGGCTACGTCTTCCGACTGAATAGGGCGTAGGTTTTTGAACTTACCAAGCATAAATGGAGACAGCAGAGGAAAGACACTTTGCAGGAGTTTTTCATCAGCTCTAGGTTCATCACGCTCACCCACCAGAGGCCCAGGGCGTGCGATGAAAAGCTGCTTGAAGCCAATACGTTTTAAATTTTGTTCCATTTGTCCTTTACAGCGAAGGTAGTGCGAATAGGAATCTGGTGAAGCGCCATAGCTAGAAACGACCGCTACGCGTTGAACCCCAAGAAACTTCATCGACTGTGCGACTTGGCTAACCAGTTCCACATCGATTTTGCGAAGCGCTTCTTTTGATCCTGCCTTTTTCTTAGTCGTACCTAAGCAGATAACGCCAAGATTAGGCGTCGCATTCGTGTCATCCCAACTGGTAACTTGCAGGTCGCTGTGAATAAGAGTGAGGAGTTTGTTGGAGTCAAACTGTGAATCTAATGCTCGGCGAGATAGGGCATAGATATGATCAACCGCGGGTTCATCGATGAGCAACTTCATCACATGATGGCCAATTAAACCTGTTGCACCAGCCACCACAACCGATGTTTTGTCTCCAGAAATACTCATTTTAATCCCTTCTTCACTCCACAAGTGCTTGTTTAATATAAACAGTGTTTGAATTTTAAGCGAATAAAAGTTTGTTAAACGAGTGGTCAGTAGTATGTGGGGAGTAGCCTGTTTATGGAAAAAGAGATGATTTAGTTTGGCTCGACGCATAAGTACGGTCTGAAGCATAAGTACGATATGAAACATAATGGCGGTGGGAAAGATAAATGCGGTTTGAAACTTAAGTTAGGCGTTAAACATAACAAAGCCCGCTGGGCGACGGGCTTTGTTACTTTTCTTGCTTCTTACTAGGTAAAGGACAGTGGGATTTTCCTTACCTTTTTGCTAGCTTTCTTACTTGATTTATTTGGTTTTCTTTTACTTGAATTTGGAATCATTACACCTCCTAAATCGTTGTTCTGTTTTGTCTTTCAATCGATTGTCTTTCTTCGTGTAGCGTCAGTGTTGTGGGCATTCACTGTATGGGTACTTATCAATGGAGAGATTAATAAGTAATTTAGATAAAGCATAAACGATGCCAAAATGTAAGTTATTGATAAATCTATTATCAGTATTATTTGTGTTTTAGGGTTCGTCAATTTGACTGTCAATTTGAGAAAAAACCAGTGTGATCTGTTTAAATTAAGAACACTCTCTGCGGTTTCTACCACATAGCCATAGATACAGCCTTGCTTAACACGTAAACTGAGTCGTAATTCACATAGACCAAGGATGTGCTATGAACCTCAAGCTTGATACTCTTGCTCCCACTCAGATTTATCACCTGATGACACAAACCGTTGTTCCTCGCCCGATTGCGTGGGCATTAACGGAATCTTCTGAACAAGAGTACAACCTAGCGCCTTTCTCTTATTTCACGCCTGTTTCCAGCAATCCGCCGCTACTGATGTTATCGGTTGGGAAGAAGCCGTCCAGCGAAATCAAAGATACCACTCGTAATGCCCTAGAAACAGGTAAGCTAGTGATTCACATTGCTTCTTCAAGTTCTGCAGAAACCATGACAGCGACAGCAGCTAGCCTTGAACATGGTGATTCGGAAGTCACCGCGAATAATATTGAGCTGGTTGAATTTGAAGGATTTTCTTTACCGAGAGTGAAAGAGTGCGCGGTTGCTTTTGGCTGCACTTTATACGAAGTAAAAGAGGTTGGAGAGGTGCCACAAAGCCTTATTTTTGCTCAAGTCGAAACCATGTACATTTCCGAAGACGTGATCGACAAAGAGAGTGAACGTCTTAAGATTGATGCGTTGGCATTGGATCCTTTGTCTCGCCTTGGTGGCGGTGAATACGCGACGCTTTCCAATGTGTTCTCTGTCGCACGCCCTAAGTAGCTATCCCTAAGTAGCAGTCCCTAAATCAACGTACCCAGAATAAGCGTTTTTAAAAACTATGTTAGATACCCAATACTCGCAGTACATCCGACACCGAATTGACCAAAAAACCAAGCCACTCGGTGCGCTTGGCTTATTAGAAAAAGTCGCACATCAACTGGCATTGATTCAGAGCCAAGGCAAAGAAGCGGCGGTTGAACACATCGAATTAAATAAGCCAAGTATCATCATTTTTGCTGGCGACCATGGCATTGCTGACGAAGGTGTGAGTATTGCCCCAAGTGCGGTCACACAACAGATGGTGTTGAACTTCTTAAGCGGTGGAGCGGCGATCAATTGCTTCTGTGCGGTGAATAACATCGATATCACGGTAGTCGACACGGGGATATTGTTGCCTGTGGAATCTGACAGTGACATGTTGATCTCTCAGCGTTTGGGTACGAGAACCAATAACTTTGCCAATGAAGCGGCAATGAGTTTAGAAACGGTGGAACGCGGGATTGAACTGGGCACTGAGCTTGTATCTAGAACCATTTCGAATGGCACCAATATCATCATGTTTGGTGAAATGGGTATCGGAAATACCAGCAGCGCATCAGCGATCTTAAGTGCATTATCGAATCGGTCTGCAGATGAGTGTGTTGGCCTAGGAACAGGCATCAACAATGAACAACTTGCGCGAAAATTAGCTGTGGTTGAGCAAGGTGTTGCGCGTTGCAAAGGTTTAGAGCTTAAAGAAGTTAAAGGGCTTAAAGATACCAAAGAGGTACTCGCACAAGTTGGTGGCTATGAAATCGTTCAAATGGTCGGTGGTTTCCTTGGCGCTTACCAAAACAGAACACCAATATTAGTCGATGGTTTTATCGTATCGGTTGCGGCGTATGTCGCGACCTTAATTGAACCGAGTTGCCGAGACTATATGATCTTCGCACATCGCTCTGAAGAGTCAGGGCACAAAATTCTGTTAGAGCTGCTCGACGCTGACCCACTGCTCGATCTTGGATTGAGATTAGGCGAGGGCACGGGTGCTGCGCTAGCTATGCCAATTATTCGTGCGGCAGCCGAGTTCTATAACAACATGGCTAGCTTCGAAAGTGCTGGAGTCACGGTTTAATGAGTGATGTGCCAGAAAGATCATTGAAAGATCGAGTCACCTATCAGTGGGAGTTGTTTGCGCTGGCGATGGGCTTCTTTTCTCGCTTGCCAATGCCAAAGAACACGCCCTATTCATCAGAGCGAATGAATCGTTCTGGTCGCTACTTTTCAACGGTTGGTTTGTTACTTGGTGTTCTGTGTGGCGGTGTGTTTTTGCTACTTGATACGGTATTGCCGAGTGCAGTGGCGATTTTCTTGATGATGAGTTTTAGCCTGATGCTCACAGGTGCATTCCATGAAGATGGTTTGACTGATATGGCGGATGGCATTGGTGGCGGCATGACTCTAGAACGTCGTTTGACCATCATGAAAGACAGTCGAATCGGTACTTATGGCGCGTCTGCTCTGGTTATGGCTTTGCTTGGCAAGTGGGTGCTGTTGAATGAACTCATAAGCATGACGGGACTGTTTATGGTTATCGTGACCAGTTATACCTTTAGCCGCGCGATTGCAGCATCACTGATTTACGACATGCCTTATGTTAGCGATTTAGATACCAGTAAAAGTAAGCCATTGGCCAACAAGCAAACCAAGAGCGAGCTTGTCTTCTTATTGCTTGTTGGCGTGTTGCCTAGCCTGTGGTTTGGTCTTGAATTCGCCTTGGTTTTATCTGTCGTCGCCTATCTGTTCAGAACTGGTTTCAAAAAGTGGTTAACGGCTCGAATTGGCGGCTTTACTGGCGACTGCTTGGGGGCTGCTCAACAGTTAATGGAGTTGCTGACTTACCTTGTATTCATTACTGCATTTTACAATGGCTTTCTATAACGGCTTCCTATGACAAACACGAATCAAACTTTTCAAGCTAATCAAATTAATCAAGCAAGTCAGCGAAACAGCCATTTGGTATTGGGTGGAGCTCGTTCTGGCAAGTCGAGTTTTGCAGAGCAACAAGCATTATGTGCACTTGAAGCATGTTCAAATGGGCGTTTGCATTACATAGCGACAGCCACTTATCTAGACGATGAAATGCGCGAGCGAATCGCTCATCACCAAGATCGTCGTGGTAAAGAGTGGATTGAACATGAAGTGCCTGTCGAATTAGCTGAAGCACTGCAGTCTTTTGAGAAAGAAGATGTGGTATTGATTGACTGCCTCACACTCTGGCTCAACAACATTATCTTTGAACTGGGTGATGAAGCGACCAATGAGCAAGTCGAAGCTGTAGTTAAAGCTTTGGTCAGAAGCGTGGAACAAAGCCCAGCACACATAATCATGGTATCGAACGAAGTGGGGTTAGGCGTCGTTCCTCTGGGTAAAGTGTCGCGCTTGTTTGTCGACAATGCAGGGCGAATGAACCAAGCGCTCGCACGCGTTGTCGAACGAGTTACGCTGATAGCGGCAGGCTTACCACTGAATTTAAAACCATCTAATCACTTGCTTGATAGTCAAGGCTAGGTCGCACACATGGTCAATGGAACAACCAAAAACATCTATCTGCTAAGACATGGCAAAGTCGAAGGAAAAGCTGCACTCAATGGTTTATCTGATGTGCTGGTCAACCCTGAGCTTCAAGAACAGATATGTGAGGCGCTTGCGATACAAGACATTACCTTTGATAGCGTGGTTACCTCGCCATTAAAACGATGCGGCGACCTAGCAAACCTGTATGCAGAGCGTATGTCTGTGCCTTTATCAGTTGCATCGGGCGTTCAGGAAATGAACTTCGGTGAAGTTGATGGTGTCCCATTTGATGAACTTGAAGACAAGTGGGAAATGCTAGAAACCTTTTGGCAAGATCCTGCTAATCATCAATTAACTGGTGCAGAAAGTTTACAGGGCTTCCACGACAGAGTAACTCAAGCTTGGTCGCAACTTTTGAATGATCCAAGTGACAATATATTGTTGGTTACTCATGGTGGTGTGATTCGCATATTGTTAGCGCACTGCCTTGATATTGATTGGAAAAATCCGAGTCTGTACTCGAAGTTATCGATAGAAAACGCGTCGATAACGCATATTCAAATCACTCAGTTTGCGCAGAGTTTTATCAGCGTTAAATCGATAGGGCTGCCTGTTCTCTGAGCGTTCAAAAAACACAGTTTAAGAATTAACAACCTATTAGTTCTGTAAATAGAAACAGAAATCGAAATATAAAGCGGCGTTCACAGCCGCTATACCTGATTGGTATTACTACCTACGTGAAAGGAATTTAGTCATGACAACACCAAGTTGGGATCTAAGCATTGCTTATAGCGATCTTAATGATGCAAAAATCGAACAGGACATTGAACTCATTCAGCAGTGCATTGAGCTGTTGAACCTACACGTTGAAAAGCGTCACATCATTCTAGCGATGCAAAACGCGATTCAGACTTCAGAAGCGGCAGGCACGCTACTAAGTACGATCAACACCTTCGCGAATTGTCACGCATCGGTCGACGCGACACACACAGAAGCTAAAGCATTGCTTGGTCGTGTAGCGAAGCTGAACTCTGAAATGTCTCAAGCGTTCAGCCCTTACGAAGACACGCTAATTCACGCAGAACCAGAATTTATTGATGCAGTATTAGAGCATGAGAGTGCAGATGTTGCAGGGCAACGTTTTGCGATTGAAAGTTCTCGTAAGTTATCAAGCAGCCGACTCAGTGTTGCTGAAGAGCAGCTATTGGCAGCGATGAAGGTTGATGGTCGTGACGGGTGGGGTCGTTTATACGATAACCTAACGGGATCTTTAAAACTGTCGCTAGAGCTGGACGGTGAAGAGGAAGCCCTAGGCTTTTCACAAGCCGCGAGCCTGTTGTACGGCAGCGAATTCGACAAACAAGAACCGGCATGGCGCG
>NZ_JADDYK010000053.1:201509-226046 GCF_015163615.1 Vibrio sp. OPT18 | reverse complement strand
CGGTTCAAGGTGCTATGAAAACGCACCAAGAGTCTTTTGCTTCGATTCTAAATGCATTGGCGGGTTGGCGACTGACTGAAAACAAAAAGCGCTCGAAGATTAGCGATGTGCATTTCTTAGATCCAAGCCTACACGGCAGCCGCATTGTGCCAGAAACGCTCGACACCATGATGTCGGTAGCGAAAGCGAATCGCACTGTTGGTCAGAAGGCAGGTTTGTTGATGGCAAGAGTTCACGGGCTCGATGAAATGAAGCCTTGGAATCATTTGGCAGCAATGCCACCGCTGGGTGACGCTGAATCTAAGATCTACCCATTTGATGAAGCGATCGAAGTGATTAAAACCGCCTTCGCTGAAGTAAATCCAGAGATGGCTGATTTCGTCGCATTAATGGTTGAGAATGGTTGGATTGATGCCGCACCAGCAGCCAATAAACGTCTAGGTGCGTACTGCACTAAATTTGCTGCGACACGCACACCGCTTGTGTTCATGACATGGAGCGGTAGCCGCTCAGATTTAATGACATTGGCACACGAGCTAGGCCATGCGTTCCACAACTGGGTGATGAAAGACATGCCTTTGTGTCAAACACGCTACCCAATGACGCTAGCAGAAACGGCTTCGATCTTTGCTGAAAACATCGTTCGTGACCACTTGTTAAAACAAGCCCAAACACGCAATGAGAAACTTGAAATGCTGTGGGAAGAGCTTTCTTCTTCTTTGGCATTAATGGTGAACATTCCTGTCCGTTTTGAGTTTGAGAAAGCCTTCTACGAGCAGCGTGAAAAAGGTGAGCTAACGGCTCAGCAGCTGTGTGACTTGATGGAAACGACTTGGAAAGAGTGGTACGGCGATGCAATGACAGAAGCCGACCCATACTTCTGGGCGAGCAAGCTGCACTTCAGTATCTCTCAAGTAAGCTTCTACAACTACCCATACCTGTTCGGTTACCTATTCAGTAAAGGTGTTTACGCTCAGCGTGATGCGAAAGGCGAGCAATTCTATGGTGATTACGTGTCGTTGCTTCGTGATACAGGCAGTATGATGGCGGAAGAAGTGGTTCAAAAGCACCTTGGTATGGACCTGACTCAAGCGGATTTTTGGCAACAAAGTATCGACATGGTCAAAGTTCAAATTGATGAATTTGAAAGATTGCTCGATCAGGAAGATTAATTGATCTCAATCGGTTCATGGCAGGTAAGAGCTGTGTTAGCTTACGTGGCTCTTATCTTGCCGATATGACCTGAGACAACCAAAAGCTGCTCTAAATAGAGAAAGTTATTTGGAACAGATGTCGGTTAGTAAAATCAGCAGGTAATACAAAAATATATGGGTAGTATTTGTGAGTGATAACGGAGTTTCTATTGATAAGTGCGATCCTAGCAACACAATTTCTATGTACAATTTATTAACATACGGCCGTGCAATTAAGGAGTAGCGCATGACGAAGACCCTCTTTCGCCAATCATTTCTTTTTGACAGCCTAGATCTTGAGCAAGAAGTGGTTGCAGGACAGACCGTACTGAGTAACGGTGTTCAAATTAAGCTTCATCAACGCGGTGTATTGGAAGTGATTCCCGCAGAGTACAATACTGAAACCAAGAACATCATCTTTTCAACCGGTGTTCATGGCGATGAAACTTCACCAATGGAGCTGATTGATAAGCTCATTGAGGATATTGAAACAGGCTTCCAAGTAGTGACAGCAAGATGTTTGTTCATCATTGCTCACCCAGAAGCAACCAACGCGCATACTCGTTTTCTTGATGTGAATATGAACCGTCTGTTTGATGAAAAACAGCACGAAAGCAATCGAGAAGTGGATATCGCGAAGAACCTTAAGTACTTGGTTACTGAGTTTTACAAAGAAACGGTACCTGCCACTCGTTGGCACTTAGATTTGCACTGTGCGATCCGTTTATCTAAGCATTACTCGTTCGCCGTAAGCCCTAAGGTTCGCCACGAAGTACGCAACAAGGAGCTTTTCGATTTCATCAACAGTGCTCACGTTGAAGCTGTGTTGCTGTCGAATGCACCAACCAGCACCTTCAGTTGGTACAGTGCTGAAAACTTTGAAGCGCAAGCACTGACAATGGAGCTAGGGCAGGTTGCAAGAATTGGTGAGAACCAACTTGATAAGCTAACGGCCTTCGATTTGGCAATGCGTAATCTGATTGCTGAAATAGAACCAGAGCATTTGCCGAAGAAAACCATTACATATCGCGTAAGCCGAACCATTGTTCGTTTGCACGATGACTTTGATTTCATGTTCTCTGATGACGTTGAGAACTTTACGGCGTTCAAGCACGGTGAAGTGTTTGGTCATGATGGTGATAAGCCATTGATGGCGAAGAATGAAAACGAAGCGGTGGTATTCCCAAATCGTAACGTGGCTATCGGTCAACGAGCGGCCTTAATGGTGTGCGAAGTTGAAACACGATTCGACCACGGTCAGCTTGTGTACGATTAATACCTAGTCGAACTAGAACGGCCAAAACAACCGCTCAACTGGTTGAAATATCAAGGTTCACATTACGGTGTGAGCCTTGAGTTTATTTAGGGATACAGGTAAGGTTACGCGAACAATTTCAAAGTAGCTTGATATGGATTTCCAACAACTTCTTCACCAAAAACAGCGCAAATGGACCCGAGCCATTTATCTGATGGCAGCACTGCTTGTCGCGCTGAGTGCGATTTACCTAATGGTTGGCGATCTTTTCATTTCCCCTCTGGGCACATTGTCCACGTTAGAACAAAAACTACTGATTGATTTACGCTTACCTCGATTATTGGCGGCTATTGCCATCGGGGCAGGGTTAGTTGTATCTGGCGCAAGCTTACAAGTCTTATTGGGTAACGTATTAGCAGAGCCAGGTGTGCTCGGCATTTCAGGTGGCGCAAGTTTGGCGATGGTTATCGTGCTGTTCTTCTTGCCGTTTGCTCCGACTCCAGAAGTGTTCATGATTGCCGCCGTTTTAGGCTCGCTCTGTTTCACTGTGATACTGGTGAGCATGGTAAAAACGATGCGACTCACCACGGCTAAATTACTGCTGGTGGGTGTCGCATTAGGCATTCTTTCTGGCGCGATGGTGACATGGGCGTTCTACTTTAGTGATGACTTAAGCCTACGCTTATTGATGTATTGGCTGATGGGCAGCTTGGGTGGTGTAACTTGGTATCAACACTCGCTCACGTTAGTGATGATCCCCGTGATTATTTGGCTGTGTCTACAAGGTAGCAAGCTAGACAAACTAATGATTGGCGAAACGCATGCCGCGCAACTGGGTGTGAACGTTCCGAGATTACGTTGGCGTCTAATCTTTGCTGTGTCTATTTTAGTCGGCTGCGCAGTTGCCTTAGGTGGCGTGATCAGCTTTGTTGGCTTGGTTGTACCACACTTATTGCGTTTAGCGATTGGTACCGACAACCGATACCTTCTTCCTTTGTCTGCCGTGGCTGGTGCAGCACTGCTGGTGTTTGCTGATATTTGCGCGCGTACATTACTCGATTCTGCAGAATTACCTTTGGGTGTGATGACCACCAGTATCGGTGCGCCTATCTTCATTTGGATGTTAATTAAAAATCATGATTCAAATTAAGAGCCTGAGCGTCGGCGCTCGTTTATTACCACTATCATTTGGACTCAAGCAAGGGCAGGTGACTCACGTTATCGGTCCGAATGGCAGCGGAAAAAGTACCTTACTCGAATCGATATCTGGCATTGGTGATGGTTACAAAGGCGATATAAAGATCGACGGGCAGGATTTGTCTGAACTGTCTTTACAAGATTTATCATTGCATCGTGCTTACTTGTGCCAAAGCGCAAGACCGGCTTTCAACTTGGAAGTGTTCCAGTACCTTGCGTTGTCATTGCCAAGTTCATCGCATGGCCTTGATGCTGAAATCAACGCAGCTTTAGAAGAAATCAGCCAGATGCTAGACATTGCAGACAAACTTCATCGTTCAATTCAGACACTGTCTGGTGGTGAATGGCAACGCGTTCGTTTGGCGGGAATGTGCCTGCAAATTTGGCCGACACTTAACCCATACGCGAAGCTGCTGATCCTCGACGAACCCGCAGCTCCACTGGATATTGCTCAAGAAGCCTTGTTGTACAAGCTCATCGAGCGAGTGGCAGAGAAGGGGATTGCCGTGATCATGGCAAACCACGACCTGAACCGTACCTTAAGACACGCAGACCAAGTGTTGCTGCTTGATAAAGGCGTACTTCAAGCATCTGGCACAGCTGCAGAAGTGCTTACTCCAGAACAACTAGAGTCCGTGTTCAACACCGAAGTCAAAAGTATCTCAGTCGATAATCAAACCTATCTTTTGTTTGGTTAAAAGACTAATTGGTTAAGCCGGTTATTGAGTTCAAGGCGAGTTAGTAAAGGAAGCAAACATGTTTAGATACATCCAAAGAAGAAGAATCAAAAAGGTGATTAAGTCATTGTCTGCAAAGGTGGTGAAGAGCTACGGAAGCCGTGATTTCTTCTCTATTGGGCAGGTTGAAACAAGTTCTCGTGAGTTGAGTAAACGCCAACAACAGATTGCTTTAGCCTTGTTTGCGGATCCACAAGATCTTGCTGTTGAATTAGCTCCAACTATTCAGTTGCTGCGTAATGATGTGTCTAATGACTTCTTTGACGGAGAAGACTACACCGCGCGAGATGTACTTAATCTATTGGGTGGCGGCGGTTGGAAGGGCGGTCGTATGGACGACGACATGTCACATCGCATGGGCATGCATAGCCGTTATTAAAGCTCTACCAAGCTCCCTCTATTTAAATCAACTTCGCATAAAAGCACCTTTATCTAATGTGACTCGTCAAAACCGTTATTTTGACAACAAACCCTCTACTTTCGCGTCAATGCGATATCCTGAACAGCCCGTTCATACGTTTCTCACCTCTAGTCTCTCAGGTTCTTAGCCAGTTCCCGTGTTCGATTTCTTGAATAAACTTCATAGTCTTCAGATGTATAAGATAATTTCCCCTTCGTATTACCTTTGATGAATATCAATCAGCCTTATTGACTAAATAATCCTTCCTTCCTCGACCATGCTCAAATTGATTGATATGCATTTGCTTTATTAATGTTCGAGCCAAGTAACGGTTAATAGCAAATTGAGGTGCTTACTCAATCAAACAAGTGGATAGGTAAACAAGCGAAGATCATTTTGTCTTGTTAATGGGAAATGTGACGTCTTTAAGTGGAAATGTTATGAGAATCGGAATAGAGAAAACGGCTTTAGCCATCGCTTTGTCTGTGGCTTGTGGTGGTGCTATGGCACATGGATTTATATCGCTGAACGATGATGGCAACATCATAAGTCGTGTCGCCTTGTGTCACTTAGAAGATTCTGAAGGTCAGGCGAAGAACATGGACTGTGGCGACATACAGTATGAGCCACAAAGTGTGGAAGGCTTTGACGGCTTCCCTGAAGATGGCCCTGCTGATGGTTACATTGCCAGTGCTGAAATATTAATGGCAAGAAACCTAGATGAACAAACTTCAGAGCGCTGGCAGAAACGCCCAATCGAAGCGGGCTCTCAAGAGTTTGAATGGACATTTAGAGCCAACCATATTGCGGCTGGTTTTAAATATTACATTACGAAAGAAGGTTGGGACCAAAATTCACCATTAGCTCGCTCAGAGTTTGACTTAAATCCCTTTTGTGAAGTTGATGCTCATGGAGAGATGACACAAAACACGGCGACTCACACCTGTAACGTGCCAGAGAGAGAAGGCTATCACGTGATTCTGGCTGTGTGGGATGTGGGCGACACCGACAAGGCTTTCTATAACGCTATTGATGTGGTGTTTGATGGCGATGATTCTCAACTTCCGGGTTGGGAAAAAGCAGGTCAGATAATTCCTACGATTAATTTGAAAGAAGGCGACGCGGTATATACGCGCGTGTTTGATGGATCTGGTGAAAACTCAGCGCTCAGTACTCGTATCGAGATTGCGAATAGTGAGGATGGCCAACCAAAGAACTGGTCTAAGGCATTAGCAACCAAAGTTAATGAAGAGCGCAATAACATTAAGTCTGGCGTGTTGAGTGAAAATGGTTTTGCACCTATTTACGGTGTGAACCCAATATATGTGAATTCTGACAGCGGTATTCAACGTGTGGAAATAGGCTACGATGTTGAGGTGCCAGAACCCGATACGTCACTGACGGTTGAAGGTCTGGATTCAGAATACGTGATCGGAGAACAAGCAACCGTACTCGATCTATCATTGGTAGCCGAGGGCGATGCCCAAGCTGAACTCACCGTGTATAACCATGCTCGAGAGTCTTTAGCATACTGGAGTGGGGAGGTTGAAGATAACTCGTCAGAATCGGTATCATTACCTTTGTCTAAATCAGAGGCTGGTCATCATATGTTGGTAGTGAGTGTCAAAAACAGCGAAGGTAAATTGGTAGGCCAACAAATGATGGATTTCCATTTAGTTGATGCCAATGCGCCACCGCCTGAACATGATTATGTCTACCCAGAAGGCTTTGGTAACTATGTTGATGGCGACGTCGTTTTATTTGAAGGCGAAGGTGTTTATCAATGTTACGGCCCATGGGCAGCAGAATGTAACAATGAAGCGTACCTTCCAGGCGTGGCAGCAGATCCAAATTGGGTTGAGCAACAATGGAAAAAGTTAGATTAATTACGAGTTAATCGAACTCACTTAGCTGTATATTAAATCTCTAGATGCAAAAGCGGCTTAATCATCAAGCCGCTTTTTTATTCACTTTGGATAATGTTGCGCCAATCAAGACGGAATACTGAGATCCAATAATTCGAAGCAACATCATCTATCGACAACGCATTTCTTTGAGTTGTGTGACTCTGATTCCTATCAATATAAAACCCGCTGTCATTGATAAAATTGACGTATATATTTTTCGTTGTTCTTCAAACAAAAACTATAAACCCTTGAAGTGCAATTTTGATTGGTAAGTGACCAGTTAATGTTGTGTGCAGGGTAAAATAATAGAGAGTGGGAAAGTGACAACAATAAATAATAATATTCTAAAAGTAGCAGTAGGTATGGCTATGCTATCGAGTGTGCCTTCGGTGGCAAATGCTCATGGCTGGTCTGAGTTTCCAAGTGCGCGTCAGAACACGTGTTACGAGCAAGGCGGGATTTGGTCGGGTACACCACCTAATGCTGCGTGTGCTCAAGCAAAAGACATTTCGGGTTCATACCCATTTGTTCAACGTAACGAATACGCTAAAAATGTTCAGGATTTCAATAATATCAATGCTGTAAAAGCGGCGATTCCTGACGGCACGTTATGTTATGCCAATGATTCGCAAAAACGCGGTATGGGTGCGCCTCATACTGGTTGGACTCGTACCGAGCTAAATACTGGTACGTTTGAATATGTATTCAATGCGACTGCGCCACATAACCCTTCTTTCTGGGAGTTCTACCTAACGAAACCAAACGCAGACCTAAGCAAAGGCCTAGCGTGGGGAGACTTAGATCTTATCCAAGAAGAGGGTAACGTTCCGGTTAATGGCGGCAAGTACCGCATTAATGTCACTATTCCTTCAGACCGTTCTGGCGATGCGATTCTATTCGTTCGCTGGCAACGTGATGATGCTGCGGGCGAAGGCTTCTACAACTGTTCAGACATCACTATCGCGGGTGGTACAACCCCTCCACCAGAGCCGGGTCCAGAGCCTGATCTAGTGCGTGGTGATTTGTTTGTTTCAGACCAATTTGGAACGCCAGAAATTGGTGACACCGTTAAGTACGACATCATCAACAAGTATGGTGAAGTAGCGCGTAGCTTCGACATCGTCATCGACGCTTCAAACGTTAACGATTGGGCTCGCTTGTTGGCTTCAGAGATTAACGGCTGGCATGAAGAGTTTAAAGATGGCGCGATTTTCATTGGTGACTGGCACGCTGAAATGCAGCACTACATGTATTTCCAAAACGATCCTTCACGTAACTTCTTCAACTCAAAAGATAGCCGTGCTTCTGGTCAGTTAACGCTGATTGATGGTGGCGACGGTGGTGTTGAACCACTGAAAGGTGACATCTACGAGCTAGTGAAGAGTGACAATGTAGTGAATGCTGGCGACAAAGTTGTGATTGCAACAAGCGAAGCGGCAAATCTAACTCAGACACAAGGCTCTTCAGTAAGCATTCAAAATAACGGCACGGCTTCTATCGTAGTTGATACCACTGGCATCACTGCAAACGAAACTCTATCGTTTATGGCTAGCTCGATTGAAAGCGACAGTGTTGAAACATTCACGTTCGAAGTGATTGCTGATGACGGTGGCGTAACACCAGACCCAGATCCAACGCCAGACCCAGATCCAACGCCGGATCCTGATCCGACTCCTGACCCAGACGAAGGCTCGTGGGACTCATCAGCGACTTACCTTGGTGGCGAAGTCGTGACTTACTCGAACCAGTCATGGAAAGCACAATGGTGGGTTCAAGGTGGTACAAACCCTAAAGCGACCTACGAAAATGACAAATGGGGCGTTTGGCGTCCAGCCAACTAATCTTAACTATCGTTAGTTCAATAGCTTTAAAGTAATAACCAAGACACCACACTTTTTGACGAGTGTGGTGTCTTTTCTTATGGGAAAGATAAACAAGTCGACCGTGAAGGTAATTGGGTTTAGGGTAGAGCTTTGTTATACCTGAATGTCCGAGAACTTCGAATATTCACGGTTTAGTAATATTTTGCGCATTAGATAGAAAAGACTTTTTGATGAAAAAATCACAGATACTCGCCAATACAATCAAGAATCAGATAGAGCAAAACATCTGGTTGAGTGGTGAGAAGATCCCATCAATTAGAGATGCGTGTAAGCGCTATAAACTCAGTATCGAGACGGTATTACAAGCCTATCAGCAACTTGAAGACCAAGGCTATGTGCGCTCAAAGCCTAAGTCTGGCTATTTCGTGTTACCGCGTAGAAATGTATTCACCTCAGAACACACGCAACAAAAAGCCATCAAGCCGTATCCTGTTAAAATCAGTGACCTGCTATACGATGTACTTCAACGAGCCAAAGACCCTAGCATCATTCCACTTAGCTCGGCATTCCCTGATCCCGCCTTGTTTCCCCATCAAGCACTGTCACGCAGCTTAGCTAATGCCAGCCGCCAAATGCCCGACAACAGCATGCTCACCAATTTACCTCCAGGCAGTGAAACACTTCGCAGGCAAATTGCCCAACGCTATCAAGTTCAAGGTTTAAACGTACTGCCAGACGACATTGTGATTACTTCTGGGGCGATGGAGGCACTTAACTTATGCCTGCAATCCTGTACCGAACCGGGTGACTTAGTCGCGATAGAGTACCCAGCGTTTTACGGTGTGTTACAGACCATAGAAAGGCTAAACCTCACTGCTGTTGAGATTCCAACAGACCCGACAACAGGGATTGATTTAGATGTGTTGGAGTCGGTGTTCGCTTCAATGGACATCAAAGCGTGCTGGTTTATGACAGAGTCGCAAAACCCAGTAGGCTATTCGATGAGTGATGGAAACAAGCAGCGATTGGCCGAGTTGGTGAACCAACATAAGATCTCGATGATTGAAGACGATGTGTATCGAGAGCTTCACTTCGGTAATCAAAGCTCATTGCCTGCTAAAGCGTATGACACTGACGAGCAGATCATGCTTTGTGGTTCGTTTTCCAAATCATTGTCACCGGGCTTTCGAATCGGTTGGGTAGTGGCACGTAAACAAGCGTTAAAGATTCAGCGGTTACAGCACTTATCAACACTTTCCAGCAGTATTCCTATTCAGCTCGGTTTGTCTCACTACCTTACGTTTTATAGCTATGACAACCATCTTAAAAAGCTTCGTAAACTTTTGAATGAAAGGAAGAAGGCACATATTGCATTGTTAGAATCTAGCTTACCTTCAAGTGCGATGGTGCATAAAAGCCAAGGTGGCTACTTCATTTGGATTGAACTGCCTCACTCTGTTTGTGTTGAGAAGTTGTATGAACTAGCCCTTGAACAAAACATCTCTGTCGCACCGGGAATCATATTCAGCAGTGACAAAAAGTTCTCTCATCACATTCGTCTTAACTGTTCGTACGCTTGTGACGACAAAATAGCAGAAGCCATTCAAACATTAGGCGGCTTGATTCAGACAATGGAATTGCAAGCCAATAGTTGCAGCTAAACTCTGACCAGTCGTTCGTCTAATAAGTAAATCTGTTCTGTTTTTTAATAATCAATCTGTTCTAGTTTAGTTCGTGAAAACTGTGCTGAAATACGCTCCAATTCTTAATATGAAAGCCATCATTATGATGTTTGGAGCTTAAATGTTTGATGTAGTTGAATTGTCGCGTTTACAGTTTGCGCTAACCGCTATGTTCCACTTTCTTTTCGTCCCTCTGACTATCGGTATGTCGTGCTTGCTGGCGATCATGGAGTCGATCTATGTACTCACCGGTAAAAAAATCTATCAGGACATGACCCGCTTCTGGGGCAAACTGTTCGGCATTAACTTTGCCTTGGGTGTCACGACCGGTTTAACCATGGAATTCCAGTTTGGCACCAACTGGTCTTATTATTCTCACTATGTCGGCGATATTTTCGGTGCACCTTTAGCCATCGAAGCGCTTGTCGCGTTCTTCCTAGAATCTACTTTTGTCGGATTGTTCTTCTTTGGTTGGGAAAGGCTATCGAAACGCCAACACCTTGTGGTGACTTGGCTGGTGGCTCTGGGTTCGAGCTTCTCTGCACTGTGGATTTTGGTTGCCAATGGTTGGATGCAAAACCCAATCGGCTCAGAGTTCAATTACCAAACCATGCGTATGGAGATGACCAGTTTTGCAGAAGTGGTGCTTAACCCTGTCGCACAAGTTAAATTTCTGCATACAGTGGCCTCGGCGTATACCTGTGGCTCGATGTTTATCCTTGGCGTGAGTTCTTACTATTTGCTTAAAGGTCGTGACGTTGCTTTTGCAAAACGTTCTTTTGCTGTCGCAGCTTCGTTCGGCATTGCTTCTATTATCTCGGTGATCGTATTAGGTGATGAGTCGGGCTATGAACTGGGTGACGTTCAAAAAGTGAAACTCGCGGCGATTGAAGCGGAATGGCACACAGAACCCGCACCTGCGGCATTTACCTTGTTCGGATTACCAAACCAAGAGGAAGGCAAAACCGACTTCGCGGTAAAAATCCCTTATGTGATGGGAATTATTGCGACGCGATCTTTGGATGAGCAAGTAACGGGCCTTCATGACCTACGCGACCAGCACCTCGTCCGCATTCGGAACGGAATCATCGCTTATGAATTGCTGGAGCGTTTACGAGCAGGTGATACCTCTTATGAGACGGAACAAGCGTTTGATCAAACCAAGCACGATCTCGGCTATGGCTTATTGCTCAAGCGTTATACCCATACCGTAACCGATGCGACTGAACAGCAAATCCAACAAGCGGCTGATGATTCAATCCCAACTGTCTGGCCACTTTTCTGGTCATTCCGAATCATGGTGGGCTGTGGCTTCATTATGTTGTTTGTCTTTGGTGCGGCCTTCCTGCAAACCTACCGTAAAAACATTACTCAAAAGCCTTGGCTACTGAAAGCGGCACTATGGTCAATTCCATTACCTTGGATTGCCATTGAAGCTGGCTGGTTTGTTGCGGAATATGGCCGTCAGCCTTGGGCAGTAGGTGAAATCCTTCCTGTGACGGTCGCGGCTTCTTCTCAAACCGTTGAAAACCTGCTTACGTCTCTTGCTCTCATTATCAGCCTGTATACCGTATTCATCATTGTTGAAAGTTACTTGATGATTACCGTTGCTAAAAAAGGCCCAAGCAGTTTAAAAACGGGTCGCTATTACTATGAACAAAATACAACTTCACTTGAAGCCAAATTGGCACAACAAGTTCAACAATAAGGTGATTGACTTATGTTCGAATATGACACATTGCGTTTAATTTGGTGGGTTCTGATTGGTGTACTGCTGATTGGTTTTATGATCACCGATGGTTTTGATATGGGAGTGGGGGCGTTGTTACCGTTTATTGGTAAAACGAACGCTGAGAGACGAGTCATGATCAACTCCATCGCGCCTCATTGGGACGGCAACCAAGTATGGTTAATTACCGCAGGTGGTGCGTTGTTTGCAGCTTGGCCTTTGGTTTATGCGACATCGTTTTCAAGCCTTTATGTAGCGATGTATTTGGTGCTTATCTCATTGTGGTTGCGTCCTTTGGCGCTTGAGTATCGAGCAAAGATCGACAGCGATCAGTGGCGACAAGTATGTGACTTAGCAATCTCTTTCTCAGGCTTCTTCCCACCTATCTTGTTTGGCGTCGCGTTTGGCAATTTGATGCAAGGCTTACCTTTTACGCTCAATAGCTTCTTGATGGTTGAGTACCATGGTTCGTTTATCGATTTAATTAACCCATTTGCGCTTTTGTGTGGTCTAGTCGGGTTATTGATGGCGCTGTTACAAGGCAGTGCTTGGCTTATGATGAAAACCACAGACGCAGTGTACAAAAAGGCAAGAACGGTGACGCAGGCGAGTGCGGTACTTGTCGCTTTCCTTATGGTGGTTGGCTGTATGGCGATTAACCATAGTGAGGGGTATGCGATAGTCAGTGCGATGGATCATAGCTCGGCTTCGAATCCTTTAAATAAAGAAGTCGTCACACAAGCAGGTGCTTGGTTAACCAACTTCGATACGTACCCTTGGATGTGGTTCGCACCGCTCGGCAGCGTTAGCATTCCATTATTGGCTTTGATTGGCGCAAGGTTAAAATGGGATGCGATTGCTTTTATCAGTTCAAGTCTGACTAACGCTTGTATCATCTTAACGGCTGGTTTCTCGATGTTCCCGTTCATTATCCCGTCTAGCGTTAACCCGAGTCATAGCCTAACGTTGTGGGATTCAACTTCCAGTGAACTGACCTTGAACATCATGACGGGTGTGGCGTTTGTGATGGTGCCAATCATCCTGTGTTATACAGCGTTCAGTTACCGGACCATGTTTGGTCGACTCGATAGCGAGTATGTCGAACGTAATGGCCATTCACTGTATTAAGGAGTTTCTCATGTGGTATTTTGTTTGGATATTAGGCTTATTCCTAGCCTCAGCATTTGCAGTGTTGAATGTCATCAGCCTAGAGAAAAGTGACTCAGAAACGGAGTCTTAATCGCTGAGCAAGCTCTGTAAGAAGATGAGAGTGATATAGAAAACAAGAGCTATATAAGAAGACCAGAAGCGTGAGCTTCTGGTCTTCTTTATGAGCCTTCCTAAATTACGTAAGGTTTGGTTCTTTCTTCGTGGTACAAGATGGTAAGACTTAAATCGAGTGAGCTGCATTCTTTTAAGTACACCTATATCTCTACTCTATATCAGAGTTAATCAAAACAATTTTTCCTAACCTATTGTTAAATATTTACTATTTGTTAGTGTGTTTAGGTGCACATTGAAGATGTGTTTCATATTTAGCGAAGAAATATTAGGAGTTGCGATGAGTATTATAGTGAGACGGTCTGAGCCGTCAGATGCGAAGGGAATAAAAGAAATTTACGAATGCACTAATGCTTATACCGGTACGCTGCAACTCCCAAATCCATCTCTGGAAAGCTGGCAAAAACGAATCTCTAATATGCCTGACAACGTGTACTCGTATGTCGCGATGATCGACGATGAGATTGTTGGCAACTTGGGAATGGAAGTGTGTGTGAACCCAAGAAGACGACATGTTGCTTCATTTGGTATGGGTGTTAAAGACGATGTGTTAGGCAAAGGTGTGGGTAGTCAACTGCTCGCAACAGCAATCGATCTGTGTGATAACTGGATTAACATCAAGCGAATGGAGTTAACGGTGTACACCGATAATGAAAGAGCGATCAGCCTGTATAAGAAGTTCGGTTTCGTGATTGAAGGAGAGTCCGCAGGGTTCGCTTTCAGAAATGGCGAATATGTGGCGGCTTATCACATGGCGCGACTGGTATAGAGCTAAGGTTCGATTGAAAGATAATAAAACGCCACGTTATTTAAACGTGGCGTTTGCTATTCAAGTTAGCTGAAGCTTTTAACCGCTTCAGTCTTAACCTTACTTAAGCCGTTAGTGGCTCAAGGTTCGCAGGGCGGTAGTGTACTGATTTTAGTACTTTACCTTGGCGAACCGTCTTGCCTTCAGATACGAAATCTTCCGCACACTTAGCGATGATGTATTCACCTTTTTGAACCGCCATCAGCTTGATGTTCTGCTCAGCATAGAAAGCTTCTGTTTCAGCGTATTCAGTTTCGTTGCGACATACTTTGCTCATGTTGCTTGAGTGTACTTCGTCCCAGCAAGGTAAGAAGTCAATTGAGCGGTTTTTAGAAACATTCAACAGTAGGTCGATCAGGTAGCTGATTGCTAGGTTGTCTTCAACCTTAGCTTGACCAAGGTGAACCAAGCGTCCCATCAAAACATAAACGCTGTCTACAATAGCGTCCGCTTGTTCGATTTTAGAGTCAGCTTCTGCAAGTTCTGTTAGTTCTTCGATCGCTAGAGAGGTATGTAGCGTATCGCCTTTTTCGTCCATTGTTTCAGGAGCAGCAACAGGCAGATCAAAAGTACTGCGGAACTCTTCAATGTCGCGGTAAAGGTGATCGTAGATTTCTTGGCTTAGTTGAGAAAGGTTCATTTTCCTATCCATTCTGTTTCGTTAATGGATTATTTTACCAAAGCTAGGAATAGGGTGCTAACGCAAAGTCGAAGAAGTCGACTTTTATTCATTGGACCAATGAGGTATTTTGCATACAAACTAATTGATTATTATGTTTTTTTACACTTTACTCTTCTTAATATACCAAATATTAATGTTGCCATTAACTTCGGCAGCAGCGGAATCCCATTTATGAACCAAGCCAGTGAAAGCGAAATTGTTATACGCCGCTTGTATCAAATCACCAATGATTATCGAAAGGGCTTCGATATTCAGATCGCTCAGCTGCTTATTATGGGGCTTGAACGCTTCAACCTTGATATTGGTATCTTATCGAAAGTCGATGGCAATGCTTACGTTGTTGAACATTGTGTTACGCCTGAAGGGGTAGAACTCAATAGCGGTGACACCTTCGATTATCGTTCAACCTATTGCGAAATTACTTGTAAATCGATTGGTCCTATCTGTATTGAGCATTGTGGCAAGCATGATAAGTATGCGAAGCACCCTGCTTACCAGTCTTTTGGTTTGGAGTCTTATATTGGGGTTCCCATTTTCGTTAATGATGAGCTTTATGGCACCTTAAACTTTTCAAGCCCAGCCCCTTATCATCGAGAGTTCAAAGAGTTCGATGTCGACGTGATGAGACTAATGGCATCATGGATCGAAGTGGAGCTGGTTAGAAGGCAGCAAGAACGAAAACTCAAAGAGTTGAATGAGAAATTGGAGTATCAAGCTCTGTATGATCCTTTGACACATTTGCCAAATAGACGTTGCTTGTTCAAAACATTGAATGCAGAAGTGGAGCAGTTAAAAGGATCTTTAGGAAAGGGAACCTTGGCCGTTGTCGATATCGACTTCTTTAAACAGGTCAACGACACCTACGGCCACCAAATGGGTGATGTTGTATTAAAGAAAGTGGCGAACGTGCTAAGCAATAACACTCAAGAGGGTGAGTTTGTGGCGCGTTTTGGTGGTGAAGAGTTCATTCTTTGGTATCCAAATAAAACACCAAGTTGTGTTGAAGATAAGTTCATGACTCTTTTGCAAGAGATGAAGAAAATCACACTGGATAGAAAGCCTGTCACTATATCAATCGGTGCGTGTCATTTTGAGTTGAGTACAGGGGATACCAAAGGAGAAAGGATGTCGGCGTTAGATAAGCTAATCAAAGTTGCCGATGAATGTCTGTACATTGCAAAACAAAATGGACGAGATCAGTTTATTTCTCGTCCATATCATCAAGAGCGCTCAGGAATATGAGCCATCATGTTAGCGATTAACTGAACTATTAACTGAACAGGTAAGGGAACAGTTTACGGCGTTCTTCTGGCGTTAAAGACTCGACTCTCGCGATGTTAGTATCAGGAATCGCTTCAGGGTTTGGGTAGTGCTTTAACACCTTTTCCATACTCGCTTCACGAATCAAATGGTAAACCGGGTATGGAGAGCGGTTTGTTAGGTTTTCATCGTCTTCAGGATCCGCACCACCAAAACAATAGTCTGGGTGGAAGGTTGCTACTTGGTAAACGCCTTCCCAATCTTCTTGCTTGATCAGCGCTTCAATCCAATCAATGAACATGTTGTAGTCGAAAAAATCTTGCAGCATGTTAGGCACAACCACCAAAGTTGTCTCCAACTCGGCGACTGGTGTGTTATCTAACTCTACGAAATGCGTCATGATGTCTTCCAACAACGCTTCTTCCGTATTCGCTTCACTCACAAAGATCTTAATCTGTTTATTACGTTGTGGCTTGGCTGCGAATGGACACAGGTTTAGGCCAATAACGACATCGTCTAACCATTGTTTAACTTGGTCGTGGATGGTTTGAAGATCTGTGCTTTGAGTGTTCGACATAACAGGTTCCGAAATGAAATTTTGCGTAGGATATCAGAACGGACGTTAATCAAAAGCAATAATTGAGTTACAAACTCAGTCGTAGTTATGCTTGTGCGAGTTTGGACGTCGATACTTGTAGCTGTTTCAACTGGTAGACCCATGCAAATATCGCGACATAGAAGATTGAACCGCCTGCAATCACGCCATTCCAACCGAACAGTTGCCAGCAATATAAGAGTAAGAAACCACCTAAACTGCCGCCGATGTAGTAGTGGACTAAGTAAAGTGCCGTTGCTGTCGCTTTCGCGCTCGGTGCTTTTTGACTCACCCAAGAGTAGGCAAGAGTGTGGGCGAAGAATGCACCGCCACTAATCAATAACAAGCCCGCTAACATGAACGGGACTTTATCGACCGCAGAAACCAGCATTCCAATTAAGCTAATGCACACGCCCATCAATATTCCGTTTAACGGATCGAAACGAAGTGTCCATTTGTTGGAGAGCTTAGAACTCACCGTTCCGGCCAAGTAACATAAGAATATCAGCGAAGCTAAACCCACAGGCACCGAGTGAGGTGCGGATACTAGCCTAAAGCCCATTACCGAATACAGGTTAACGAACAGGGCAAAGTTAGCGCCACCAATCAACATCGCGAGCCAAAGTGTTCGGTTTCTTAAGTGCATGATTACAGATCGGTTATGGTGAAAGAAAAGTCCTTTCTGTGGTTTGAAGTTTTGTTGGTCAGGCAGGCTATACGCAATATAGAGTGCGCCAAGCAAAGAGCCGACAACGAAAAACAAAACCGTTGCGTGCCAATCGAAATAATCCGTAATCAAGCCACCCAATACACGCCCGAAGATACCGCCTAGTGAGTTAGCCGCAATATAACCACCAATCGCGACTGCGAATGCTTTGGGTGATAATTCTTCCACCATGTAGGCAACCGCCACACCCGCAAAAGCAGCGACCGCAACTCCCATGAATGCTCTAGCAATAACAAGCTGTAGTAGGGTGGTTGTGAACACCATGCTCAATCCAATCAAAGGAATAGCGAACAGACTGAACAGAACGATGGGTTTTCGCCCAAAGGTTTCAGAAGCGATTGCCCAAGGCACTAAACTAATGGAGAGCCCAAGTGTTGTTGCAGCAAACAGCCAGTTGATTTGAGTTTCAGATACTTGGAAGTGCTCCGCCATGTGCGGCAAGATTGGCTGAAAGAGGTAAAGGTTACAGAAAATGATAAACGAGCCAATCGCCAATGATTGGGTGATGCGTTTGTATTGAGGACTGCCTTTATCAAACATTTACGTTGTGCCTGCACGAGTTAGTAAGCTATTTGTGAACAAGTTATCAGCACAAGTGTGATTAAAGAAATATATTAAAAATATCACCTCTATATACTTAATATATCGCCATGCTTGAATCAAAACCACTTCGACATTTTCTGGCTGTTGCGCAGTTTGGTAACTTCACTCAGGCCGCCAAAGCGCTGCATATCGCACAGCCTGCATTGAGTATCTCCATTAAAAAACTCGAACAAACACTTGAGTTGATTCTATTCCGTCGCGGAGATAAATCCGTCACCTTAACGGAAGAGGGAAAGGTATTGTTTGAGCATGCCAAGAGAATCGCACAGCAGTTCGACGATGCTCAGCTTGCGATGAATGAGCTAAAGGGACTGGAAAAGGGAGAAGTGCGATTAGGCGCTCCAAGCATGATGGGCAGTTATTTTTTTCCCCAAGTCGTGATGGCATTTAAAAGCCAGTACCCAAACCTAAAGTTGACTCTGATTGATGCTGGCACCGCTTCTATTCGTGAAATGTTGTTAAACGGCGAACTCGATATTGGCGTAATCAACCATGAAAACGTGCCTGATGATCTTGAAACTGACCACCTGTTAAGCTCAGAAATGTTAGCTGTAGTTGGCAAAGATCACCCACTCGCAACGCAACCATCCATCACCTTTGAAGAGTTTTTTGCTCAAGAGCTGATCATGTTCAAATCGGGCTACTTCCACCGCGACTTTATCGATGCGACTTGTAAGAAGTACAACCTCGATATGACCATCGCCTTCGAAACCAATTTATTGCCAATGATTCTTTCTATCGTGAAGCGAGAGTTTGCCATTACTGCGCTGCTTAGCTTAGTTACAGAATACGAGGAAGATGTGGTAGGCGTCCCATTTAAAGACTCTGTGAAACTGAACCTATCTTTGGCGTGGAGAAAGGAAGGGTACCTGTCTAAGGCAGACCGAACCTTTATCGATTTCGTTAAGCGGTATGTGTAGCTAATTTTATATTTGGGTAATTAATCTGAACTAAGATCTCACTATTACCCTGATTATGCGAGTCATATCACGATTTATTGTGTTTATATTAAGTGTTTATAATTTACTAAGCGTACAGCATATTTAATAATTCCTATTCATTATGGGTATGGTGTTCTGTTGGTATGAAATGTGAATGTAAAGAGCAAAATCTGGTTAGGATTCATAGAACGTTGTTGGATCGTTTCTTTGGTATAAAAGGAAGATACCAGTGTGTGAACTGCGGTGTGATTTTTAAAATTAAAGGTAAATGACCGCGCTCTAAGAAAAAATGCGGTTGGAATAGAGATATAAGGCTTGTGTTAAGCTGACCAAATCGTCTCTGGGTAGGCTAACGTTGATTTCTTCGCTTCCACTTTAAATGTCTGTGGATTGTAACCACTTGATTAATGACAGTTATTGTTTTTTGATCAAAGTTACCAGTGATGGTTATATTATTCTGTGGAAAATGTGTGCTCTACAATATGGTTAACGAAGAGGAGCTAAGAGATATTAACTGTCTCTAAGTTAATCAATTCGGTAACCCTAGCCCCATGAAGTGTAAGTGCAAAGAACGCAGACTTATTAGAGTCCGCAGAACATCCGTCGACAAAGTCCTTGGTATAAAAGAGAAGTACAGATGCGCTTCTTGCAGCGGTCTTCTTAAAGTGAAAGGGTAGCGCTGAAAAAGACCTTGGTTGCCGATACCCAAAACACAAAGCCCGAACATCCTAGGTTGGACATTCGGGCTTTGTTTGTAGAAATATAAGTCTCTTAAATCACGTTAAGTGTTCTTTGAGTTATACATCTTATCGAAGTTCTTTTGATTCCAGCCGACCATCACTTGATCGCCGATCTTAAGCACGGGGATAGAGCGAGCACCCATCGCTTGTAATTCTTTACGACCACGCTGCATCTTTGCATTCGTCAGGCGGTAAACAATTTTCTTAGAGTCTAAATACCTTTGGGCATCTTTACAGTGCGGGCATTTGTCTGCGACGTACAATACAACACGTTTCATTTTTTCATTCTCTTGGTGAATCTCGCTAAAGTGTAACGAATCCTAGGTGATTAGAAAAGTGTGATCAGTTACACTATGCGGCTCAATTTTCAAGACCACAACGTATTGTCGTGGTGTAACTTGTACGGTCTTTCAGCATGCATCCTTCTTTACGCTATATACAAGGCTATCCTAAGCACATTCTTGATCCTGTGACTCAACTTGTTGAGTCGGGTAAATTGGTGCCGTGGTTTGAAGCTCGCTACCCAAAGAATCATGAAATCAAAAGCGAGAAAGCCCTGTTTGACTATGCGATTGAGATAAAAAATCGCTACATGAAAAAAACACCACCGATCAGCAAAGTGATTTACGACGGCAAGATACACCTAATCAACAATGCGTTAGGTCTTCATTCTTACGTTGCGAAGAATCACGGTGGAAAGATCAAATCAAAGAATGAAATTCGTATCGCCAGTGTTTTTAAAAATGCACCAGAACCTTTGCTAAGAATGCTGGTGGTACACGAACTGGCGCATATCAAAGAGAAAGAGCACGACAAAGCCTTTTACCAACTATGCTGTCACATGGAACCGGAATATCATCAACTTGAGTTGGATGCCCGTTTATTCATGATGTATTTAGATTTAAAGAAGTAGCCCAATGAGCCAATCACAAAATAGAACGACGCTAAGCCTGTCGAAAAACAGTACTTCATCAGCAAAAACAAAAGATAACCAAGCTAAAGAAGGCAGCGACAAGCGTATTTCTACAAAGAACACATCTGATAAAAGCCGCAAGAATAGTGCACCGAAAGGTGCGGGCAGTAACAAAGCAAAGCGACCTTTTGCAAAAGACAGCAAAGGGAAGCAGGGTGCGAATAAAGGATCGTCGAATAAGGGTTCTTTCAATAAAACGGCTTTTAACAAGAACGCAGCTCAGAAAAGACGCTCGGCTGAAAAAACTCAAGGTGGATTACACCCAAGAAACCAGCACACTGGTCGTTACGACTTCGAGTTATTGGTTGCAGCTTTGCCTGAGCTAAAAGAGCACCTGATCAAGAATCCAGTGGGCGAAGACACCATTAATTTCTCTGATCCATTAGCCGTTAAGCTACTCAACAAAGCTTTGTTGGCGCATCACTATGGCGTTAAACATTGGGATATTCCTGCTGGTTACTTGTGCCCGCCAATTCCTGGTCGTGCAGACTACATTCACAGAGTGGCTGACATCCTTAATAGCGATGGCCAAGGTGAACCCTATAACCACGCGTCTGTGAAAGCATTAGATATTGGTGTTGGTGCAAACTGTATCTACCCAATTATTGGTGCGACAGAGTATAAGTGGCGCTGCACGGGAACTGATGTCGATTCAGTCTCCATTAAAACAGCGAACTTCATTGCGGAAAGTAACCCTAATCTAAAAGGTAAGATCCGAGCTCGCCTACAAGCCGACTCTGAATCCATCTTTAAGGGCGTGATTAAGGATAATGAACGTTACGATGTCACTATTTGTAACCCTCCATTCCACAGCTCTCTTGAAGAAGCGGAAAAGGGGTCACAACGTAAACTGGATAACCTAGCGGCGAACCGTGCTAAGAAAGCCGGTCAGTCGTTCAAGCCAGAAACGAATAAGATGCCAGTTAAGTTAGATAAATCAACTAAGCACGATAAACCAACCCTAAACTTTGGTGGTCAAAAAGCCGAGCTTTGGTGCCCGGGTGGTGAAGCCGCTTTCATTATGAAAATGGCAAGAGAGAGCCAGCTTTTTGCTACTCAAGTTTTGTGGTTTACGACATTGATCTCTAAGAAAGATAACGTCGATATGGTTCGTTCAGAACTGGGCAAGCTGCGAGCGAAACAAGTAAAAGTCGTCGAGATGTCACAAGGCCAGAAGGTAAGTCGCTTTATCGCATGGACCTTTATGGACGACGAGCAAAGACAAGAGTGGATTGCGCTTAAATAGCCGCTGTACTTAGTTAAGATATTAAGCAGAAATACGGACGGGCTTGTTGTTAACGCAACAAGCCCGTTTTTTGTGTTTTGCCTATACGCTAAGCAGAAAGCAACTCATCTAACTTGCTCTGATATTTCTGCTCTAGAGCTCTGTTGCCTGCTTTATTTTCGAGATCGACCAAGATTTTAAGCGATGGAATTTGATAGCCATAACGCTGGTGGAATTTAAATAAACGGAGTCGAGCGTCATTGTAATCGGCGTCACTCACTTCAATTTTTGATAATTGTAGTATCGATTTTACGCGGTTTGGATCGTGGTCAATCGCTCTGTTGAAGTAGTACTTCGCTTGGTCTGTATTGCCAGCCTTAAATGCACAAAACGCGGCGTTTTCATAACTTGCAGACACCAAGTAATAGTAAGGTTGGTCGATTGCGCGATTGAAGTACTTATCGGCTTGTTCGTATTCGCCTTGTTTACACAAGAAGGTACCGTAGTTGTTCAATACATTACCGTTTCTTGAATCAAGACTGAGAGCTTTGCGGTAAGTGGTTCTCGCTTCGTCTACTTCGCCCACTTGTTCGTAGTAATGCGCCATTGAAAGCCGAGCACGGTAGTAGCTAGGTGCGTGTTTAATCGCGAGTTCAAGGTTTTCACGCGCTCTCACCATATTGCCTTGTCCCATATAGCCCAAACCTAATTCGATTCGAGATTCAGACATCGCGATAGGATCACTTTCAATCTTTGGTGGTCCTTCAGTGACAGAGACGCAACCGACCAACGAAAGCGAGGCGAGTAGTACCACATTTGATAACGAAAGGCGGCGGGATAACGAAATCGGATTTGAGAATGACGGCTTGGCAGGCATGTGAAGCTCCTTATGAACATCAACCCATCATATGAAATCAAACCCATTGAAGTGGTAAATCTATTATGGAATGCGACCCACACACCATAAAAAAACCGCGTCCAATTCGTCGTTTTATCAACAACATACTGAACACGGCTTATGTGTTTGTGAATCGGAAGAAAGAACTTAATCGTCTTTGGTAAAGTTGTCTTCGCTGAAGTGATCCAGATCGTAAGGCGTTTGTTGGTAAACACAGTAGTTTAGCCAATTTGAGAACAGCAAGTGCCCGTGGCTACGCCAGCTTGCAACTGGTTTGTTGTCTGGATTGTTGTTCGGGTAGTAGTTGATTGGAATCACAGGCTCCATGCCTTCACCCAAATCACGAATGTATTCATTGTGAAGTGTATGAGAGTCGTACTCAGGGTGACCGGTGACAAACACGTTTCGCTTATCTTTGGTCGCCGCTAGGTATACGCCTGCAACATCCGAAGTCGCAAGAACATCAAGGTCTGTATGCTCCGCTAAGTACTCTTGAGAGAAGTCCGCATAGCGAGAGTGCGGAGCCAAGAATGTATCGTCGAAGCCACGTAAAATAGGGTGGTATGGGTTATGAATCTCGTGATTATAAACACCAGACAGCTTCTCTTTACGAGTGCGTTTTGGCAAATCATACAATAACTTCAAACCAGCCTGAGCCGCCCAACACACGTATAGAGTTGAAGTAACGTGCTTGTTTGCCCATTCCATGATGGTTTTCAGATGGTCCCAGTAGATCACATCTTCAAATTGAACCAAGCCAAGCGGCGCACCAGTGATGATCAATCCATCAAAGTTTCTTCCTTTGACCATTTCAAATTGGCGATAAAAGTTATCAAGGTGTTCAGTCGGTGTGTTTTTACTTGGTCGGTCATCAATGCGCAACAGCTCTACATCCACTTGCAATGGGCTGTTTGATAGTAGGCGTAAAAATTGAGTTTCAGTTTCAATCTTTTTCGGCATTAGGTTGAGGATCAAGACTCGAAGTGGACGAATTTCCTGTGTCGATGCTCTTGATAACGGCATAACGAAGATGTTTTCTTCACGAAGAACATCGGATGCTGGCAATTGGTCTGGAATGCGAATAGGCACAGCTTTCTCCCTAAGCTAGATATGTAGACGTCTATACATCTAAATCTATAGTAGTTTGATACGCTTGTCGATATGCAAAATGGATAGATGTAAATTATTTGTGTTTTCTATCAGAAGCAATCCACGCGCTTCGAGGGGAGTCTTATAGTATTCAGTGATTATCGGAGTCTCGTGTAAGTAGTTGGTTTTCGTATGCTGAGCAAAGTCAGTTATCAGAGAAACTCGTTACTATTTACGATAAACTTACGTTTTCGAATTAGCCTGTAAAGTGACAGATGAAGTTAATACTCATTCGAGGGTTGCCCGGTTCTGGCAAATCAACAAAAGCAAAAACCTACGATGCATTGCATGTCGAAGCCGATATGTATTATGTGAATGAGCAAGGTGAGTACCATTTTGATCCTAGGCAGCTGCAACAAGCTCATGAGTGGTGTCAAAAGACAGTTGAAAACGGCTTAAAGCAAGGGCTTAATGTGGTTGTTTCGAATACCTTTATTAAGCACTGGGAAATGAAAGCCTACCGCCAACTTGCACTCAAATACAAAGCGGATTTGGTTATAGAAGTGTGCCGAGAGCAATATGGCACGATTCACGACATTGAACCTTCAGTCATTAAGCGTATGGCGAAAGATTGGCAAGAGTAGCCTCGTGTTTTTCCAGCTTAGCTGAATGGCAAATAGATTTAAATTAATAGAACAACTCCAAGGTAACGATTGAAATGGCAAAGCGCTCTGTTGTGGTCGACATGACTTCTTATGGTATCTATTCCACATGGGATTCCAAATCTAAAGA
>NZ_JADDYK010000053.1:194278-201456 GCF_015163615.1 Vibrio sp. OPT18 | reverse complement strand
TCTTCCAAAAATCCAAGAGTTCACTACCACCGTTGATGCTGAAATCGACGTAGAGTTTGGCTATATCTTGAATATCAAAAAAGCCAAAGGGGAGAAGATCCGTTACTGCATTTATCACCCAAACATCACCACAGACAAAGGTGAAGTGCTCGAACCGTTCGATGGCGAAGAGTATGTCGGTAACAATGACTGGGATTTCTACTTAGGTGACACTATCTGGGCCCCGGTCTCGAACAAGCTAGGCAAATGGCGCATGACGGTTGAGTTAAAAGGCAACATCATCGCCGATAAGACATTCGACCTCGTAGCAAAAGACGAAGGCCAATTCTGGAAGCGTAGGGGGTTTTAGTTTCGACCTTCTATGTTCACCTAAACAGCAAAAAGCCGAGCATCGTGTTGATGTCTCGGCTTTTTCATTGTGCTAGATAGAAGTGACTACCTAACTAATGGATTCGATTATTGCGTTACGTAAGCCACAACAAACTCAGTGATTGCGACCATGTCTTTCACTGCAATGTACTCTTCAGTGGTGTGAACTTTCGCCATACCTGTAGAAAGGTTTACTGTTGTTAGACCTTTCGCGTTGAAGTTGTTTGCATCACTACCGCCGCCAGTGCGTTTAGTGTTCGCTGTTACGCCAAGCTTCTCGAATGCCGATTTGATAGACAGAATGTGCGGGTGATCATCTGCAATAACGAATGCATCGTAAGCACGAGTCGATTCGATTTCTACTTCAGCGCCAAACTGTTTTGCGCTCTCTTGGAATGTAGAGATCATGTGCTCTACTTGAGCTGTTAGCTTTTCGCCGTTTAGAGAACGTGCTTCAGCCACGACTTTAAGCTCTGGCATTACGATGTTAGTCGCTTGACCACCTTCAACAATACCAACGTTTGCTGTCGTTTCTTCATCGATACGAAGTAGGTTCATCTTAGTGATTGCGTCTGCAGCAACTTGAATTGCGCTGATGCCTTCTTCTGGCGCTAAACCAGCGTGAGCAGGGCGACCTTTGATCTTAGCTACAATCTTCTGCTGACCAGGCGCTGCGTTTACGATAGTGCCAATTGGACCGCCTGTATCAAGTACGATTGCGTGCTCAGATTGAATGTAAGACATGTCGAAGTTCAAAGAGCCGAACAGACCGCCTTCTTCGAATACAGTAAACGCAATCTCGATAGTTTTGTGCTCTTGGCCTTCAGCCTTGATGCAACGAACCGCTTCCATGATAGCTGCGATACCAGACTTGTCGTCGCCACCTAGAATTGTGTTGCCTTTTGAACGGATAATGCCGTCTTCGATGATTGGTTCAATGCCGATACCTGGCGTTACTGTGTCCATGTGGCAGCTGAACACTGTGCTACCTGGAAGAGTGCCATCTAGACGAGCGTAGATGTTGAAACCGTTAGACACTTCTTCAGGAACCGCCAATTTGTGAACTTCAAAACCTAGTTCACCGAGTTGCTCAGCCAAAGCTTCAGCAATCGCTTTTTCGTTACGAGATTCACTATCAATTTTCACTAGATCGCAGAAATGTTCTACAAGACGTTGTTCATTAATTTGGGTCATTGTTAATTCTCATTATGCTTCCGCTTGTTCAAAAAGAAGCTGCGGAGGTAGGAACAGGAAAATCACTATAACGCCAATGAGGCAGATGATTGCCTGAGTTAAATCAAGAAAGTTGCCTGATTATTCTAATTAATGAGAAAAACCCAACCCAGATCTACCGGTGCACAGGATTTTAATCTGTATATCTGTCGGGTATAATGTTTGACCGCTTTTAAACATACGTCGATGAAATTGGAATGTAATCAATAATGGCACTGATAAATGAATAGAAACAATGTGTTAGGTTCATTCCTTTTAGTGTTGCTGATGAGTGTTGTGCTGGGGCTGTATTTGCTCTATCCAACTTACGACGACGATTTAAAGCATATTCGCCCTGAAAACCCGAGTGTTTATAGTCCAGAGAAAGAGTTATTACTCTCTAAATATGGATCTGCATTGATCGATATTCTCGATGTATCTCGTGGTGATCCCAATTTAGCTTCCCAACAACTCGAGGCTCTCCAAGCCAAGTTCCCAGACCAAGATAAAGCCATCTATCGTGCTTACGAATTGATGATTTTGTCCAACCTCGCGCAACACAAGTTGGATACCAAAGCGGTTTCCGAATACGTCAGGCAGATTAAAGCACTCGCACAACACGAACATATGGGTTGGCTAAAGGCCCAATCTCTCGTTGAATTGGCGATTGAGTACATCAGTAAGGGTGAGCTAGCGGAATCTGAAATCCAAATCAGAGCAGCGATAGATATCGCAGAATCACTTCACTATGAAGAGTTGTTGATTAAGGCCTATAACACGGCTGGTGTCATCAACAACATCCGCAATGACTTTCCTGAAGCTCAATACTTTTTCCATAAAGGTTTAGACCTTGGCAAGAAGTACCCTCAACACATCTACAACAGTAAGTTAGTGTCAAATATGGCACTGCTTTATATCTATTTGGAAGACTGGCCTAAAGCGCTCAAGCTGATTAAAAGAGCCAAAAAGCTCTATTACAAGAGTGGACTACTCGAAGCGTCTACCATCGGTGTGCTGCATGTGAATGAGTCTTTTGCTTATCTGCGCAGTGGTGATTTAGTCAAAGGACGAGAAGCCTATCAAAGTGCGGCTAAGCTCAATGGCGATAACGTGAGTGAACGATACAAAATCATCCTATTAAAAGCAGAGAGTGATGTGTTGTTGGCGGAAAAGAACTTTGAGTCAGCACGGCAAGTCGCAAACTTGTGTCTTAGATACCCGGGCGTCGACAAATATACACTTCAGCTGGGTCAGTGTTACTTAAACAGAGCCTTAGCTAACATTGGTTTGAACCGAGATAATTTTGTCTTTGCTGATCTAAAGCGATCGTCTGCAATGTTCGATGTTGTGGGGACTCGCAGCTGGAAGGTCCTCGGCTTAAGAACACTTGCTGAATACTATGATTCGAGAGGCGACAGCGAGAACGCACTTCGCTACTTCAAACTCTATTACAAGGGCAACAAAGCGCTTCTATTTGATAAGCGCCAGAGTGATATCTTTTTACTAGAGCAAGATTTCGCCACGGCATCATTAGCTCAAGAAAATGAACTGCTTAACGCAGAAAAAGAGTTAGGTGAGCTGACATTAGATAAACAGCAGCTACGAAATCGAATCGTTGTCGCGTTGGGTATCATGGTGATGATCAGCGCCGCATTACTTTTGATAAGGTTGCGCTCGATCCAGAAGACCAACAAAGAGTTACTCAAGCAATCTACAAGATGCGAACTGACAGGTTTATACAATAGGCGTTACTTGGAACAACGGTTAACTCAGCCGATGCCACATCATTTGTCGTCGTTTGGGTATACGCTCGCTATTCTAGATTTGGACCGCTTCAAACAAGTAAATGATACTTATGGGCATGATATTGGTGACCAAGTGCTGGTGGAAGTCGCTCAGCGTTTAGAGCAAATCTTATCAACAAACGATGTAGTGGCAAGATGGGGTGGGGAAGAGTTTGTTTTGTTGCTGGCTGGGAATCAAGATCCTAATAAAGAGCTTGAGCTTATAAGGCAAGCGATCGCTGACCGACCGATTGAAACGCATTCTGGCCAATTAGAATTAACCACATCGATTGGTGCGACGACTCATCTAACGGAGCAACAGTTGAATAGCCGTACCTACAAGAAACACTTGAAATCGGCAGACGACGCTCTGTATCAAGCTAAGCAGTCAGGGCGCAATAAAGTCGTTATCATTTGAGTTCCTAAACTTGGTTAATCCCCTGCAATCAAGAAACCTGAACTTCAATAACTAAGCGAATAAGAGTGCTTATCTGAACTAATACGGCTATCTACTCTTATTCGCTTAATTCATACTGTGATTTGGCTTGGTGGGTTACTTAGCGACACCTTGAAGCATTTCAACCAATTCGCCTTCTGTCGCTGGTTCGCTAGCGAGTTCAATCACTGCCGAAGCGCCGCCTTTTAACATATAGGCTTGGGTTCCGCAGTGGTCATAGTGGAACCATTTACCATCTACACATACGTCGGTATAACATCTTGGGTCTTGTTTAAGTTCCATATCAATTTCCTTATTAACATTTGCCTAACGTTTTTCAGACTAGTTGATCACAAATCTAGGTAAATTGATCTAAATCAATCTAGAGTGTAATTGATGATTTGATTATCAAAATAGGAGAGGTGTGTCTAGCGAAGGGGCGACCTCTCGCTGAGCACTGCGCTCAAAGGTCGTGATTCTGGTTGGTTACTCTCGCTCTTTTGCTTGCCAGGTGATGCTTTTCTACATACGCTAGCCACTCTCTTAATCCCTATACAGACTTGATTGTGTTGGAAAATGACTAATATCTTTATCGTTGTAATTGTTCTGGTTGTGTTCTTTTACTTTATTCAAAAGTATGTGGTGAAACACGATGACACCAAAGACCATGCTTATCAGAAGAAAGGGGCGTTGATGTCGGCGCAACAGGCGACATTCTATAATGCGCTAAAATCCGCTGTGGGTAACCATGGGGAAGTTTTTGCGAAAGTCAGCATGTCGAACGTGCTTGTTCCTGCTAAGACGAACAACAAGAAGAATTGGTTTATCGCCAACAACAAGATCTCACGTAGTTACTTCGACTTTGTAGTTTGCGACCCGCGAACGCTAGAGCCCCGCGTGATCATTGAACTTGATAACGGCAAAGAACTCAATAAAGGGAAAGTCGACCGCGAAAAGCTACTGATTCACGTCTGTAAATCGGCAGGTTTACCACTGATTGGTGCTTCAATTAAACACAGCTATCAAGTGAGCCGTTTGAAGAGGTTGCTGGCAGCCCACATCGATTTAATCGAACCATCCAAAGAAGTTCGATTCTGTAAGAAGTGTGGTAGCCCGATGATCATCAAACTGGCAAGCCAAGGTGATTACAAAGGCCGACGATTCTTCACTTGTAGCCGCCAGCCAAACTGCACCTATACCGAAAACTACAACGTTGTATTCGATGTAGATGAGGAAACGAACTAATATCTTGAGTCAAAATACTCAAGGCAGCAGTAAATAGCACAAAGCGTGTCGCCATTGAAGTTGAGATGAAATGTGATCTACTTCAAGCCATTGATCTGCTTTGTGTTTAAAATTTATTCTGATTGTTGTTTTTAGAAGCAAACGAACTGTTTTGTGCAAATTTATCCTTGCACGCTACCCATTCACTCGTTATTATCCATCTCGTTCTGAAGCGTTAGCCACTTAGCAAAGGGGTTAGACAAGTTTCACAGCATTGCCCGCTTAGCTCAGTTGGTTAGAGTACTTGCATGACATGCAAGGTGTCACTGGTTCGAGTCCAGTAGCGGGCACCACATTATACGAAAGAGCCCACCTAGTGTGGGCTTTTTTGTGTCTGTAATTCCTTGTCTTATTAGTCACTTACCCCTTTAGGAGTCCATGGGGATTCCTCTCGTGCTTGTAAAATCCCGCGTTTAAAGTAACACTGGCAAAAATGATAATTGGCGATGTTACTATGGCGAGAAAAACAAACCCACTAACAGCGACTCAGATCTTACAAGCAAAACCAAAAGAAAAGGAATATAGCCTGCTCGATGGTGATCTGCTCCAGTCAGACTGGACACCGCATTAAGCGACATATTGTTTTTCAAAGTTAACTGGGCTTAGATACCCAAGAGCGCTGTGCCTTCTTGTTCGATTATAATCAACTTCGATATATTCAAAAAGTGCTTGGCGCATCTCTTCTCGCGTCATTATCGGCTCGTATTGGACGGCTTCTACTTTCATTGAGTGGAAAAAGCTTTCAATACAGGCGTTATCCTAACAATTTCCCTTCCTACTCATACTTTGTTTTAGATTATGGGCTGAGATTAAGTCTCTGTAGTCTTTTGAACAATATTGACTGCCTCTATCACTATGGATGATCACTCTTTCGGGCATGCCTCTACGGAACAAGGCCATTGATAGCGCATCACAGACCAGAGTCGCGGTCATTCTGGTGCTCATTGACTAACCAACTACTTACCGTGAGTACAGGTCGATAACAACCGCTAAATACATCCAACCTTCGCTTGTCGCTAGATAGGTAATATCTCCTGCTCATTTTTGGTTTGGTACTGCCGCATTAAAATCTTGCTCAAGTAAGTTCGGGGCAACAGGAAGCCTATGTTTACTGTCTGTTGTACATTTGAACTTACGGGCGGCCTTCGCGACTAAGCTCTGGCGCTTCATGCTCGCGGCAATGGTTTTTACATCGTGCTTATCACCATTTGCCTCAAGTTCTTTTTGAATACGCCTTGCACCATCGCGTTTCTTTCTATCATCAAAGACTCCTCGAACTTTGCTATCAAGCTGCTTTTGGTGCTCATTTCGATGAGTGACTTTATGGCGATTATCAATCCAATAATAAAACCCACTTCGAGAGCCCCCAAACACCTTAGCCATACGGACAATCCTATATTGCATTAGGTGTTCGAGCATAAACTCGTAGCAATCTACTTTAGATTTTTCGCGAAGTAGGTGGCGGCTTTTATTACGATATCTAGCTCTTCAGCTTGCTCTGTCAATAACCGTTTGAGTTTGGCATTTTCAGTGGCGATCTCTTTTTCTCTATTGCTGATTTTCGCATCTTTTTTTGACGGCTTTACGCCAACCATAAATTTGAGATTCATGCAGCGATAGCTGTCGTGCGGCAGCAGCGACGCCGACTTTGTCTGCTAACTTAAGTGCTTCGGCTTTAAATTCAGGAGCATGTTTGATTCGAGTTTTCTTAGTTGTCATTATTCACCTCGTTAGTGATTGTACTCACTTAACTCAGTGTCCAAAACTTCTGGTACAGATCAGAATGGTTTATAGAGGGCAATATGTACGTAATGTACAAGCAGAACCCTCATATCCCTCGCCGTTTTAAGATCTTTATTGAAGAGTTTATTGAAATTTACTCATGTATTGTAAGTAAGTTTGAAGGGACGCTTCCTCTCAATTAACGCATAGATGTTGATAGCCTTATTTATTTCGCTCTTCATGAACGACCAAAAAGCCCACGATCGTGGGCTTAGATGTAGATGTATGTGTAATAGCTTTCTAAACTAAGCTCGAATGATCATTTGTTCACGCTCTGGGCCTACCGATACCATCACGATTGGCACCCCCAT
>NZ_JADDYK010000053.1:182782-194228 GCF_015163615.1 Vibrio sp. OPT18 | reverse complement strand
CAACTCTTCGATACGAGTTACGTAATCTTGTGCGGCTTGAGGAAGGCTCTCAAAGGTGCGGCAGCCAGTAATGTCTTCGTCCCAGCCTGCCATATCTTCATATACAGGTTTTAGTTCAGCAGTTTGTGGCCAAATTGGGTTCTCTGTGTGCTCACCTGAATAAGCGGTACAGATCTTAAGTTCAGATAAACCAGACAAGCAATCAATCTTAGTCAGAGCGATTTCAGTCGCGGCTTGTAGGTCAACGCCGTTTCGAGTTGCGACCGCATCAAAGTAACCCATATCACGCGGGCGACCTGTTGTTGCACCATATTCGTTAGAGCTTTCGCGGAAGCTGTCTTGCTCTTCCATTGCAGTCACTAGCGTGCCAGTACCAACAGACGAGCTGAATGATTTAGCAACGGCAATAACACGCTCAGGACGAAGAGCAGGTAAACCACTACCGATACCCGCGTAAGCTGCAGTTACATTTGAAGACGTCGTCCAAGGGTATTCACCGTAGACAAGGTCACGACCTGCGCCTAACTGAGCTTCAAACAGTAGGTTTGCGTCTTGTGATTGCAGTGCTTTAAGTGGTTCAGTCACGTTGCAAATGAACGGACGCCAAGCCTTAGTCACTTCAAGTAACCACTCTGTCATTTCAGAAGCTGTCTGAGTGAAATCACATTGAGGGTATAGCGCTTTGAGCTGAGGCATTTTCCAATCAAGCAGGAATTGAATACGCTGCTCTAAAATCTCAGGCTGATTCAACCAACCCACAAGAATGCCTTTCTTCATTACACGATCGCCGTACGCTGGTGCAATACCTTGACGTGTTGAACCGTAAGCGCCATCACCCAAACGCTCTTCTTCAAGCGTATCTTCAAGAGCGTGTAAAGGCAGGCACAGTGTGGCACGGTCTGAGATTGCCATTTTCACTTTGATGCCAGCCGCCTGTACTTCTGCAATCTCTTCAGTTAGAGCAGCGGGGCTGATCACCATGCCTGGGCCAAGAACCGCCGTACAATTAGGATTAAAAATACCACTAGGTAGTTGATGCAGTTTGAATGTACCGAAGTCATTTACCACAGTATGACCCGCATTGTTTCCGCCTTGAAAACGAATGCTAGCAGAAGCTTGGTCTGCTAAAAAATCGACGATGCGGCCTTTGCCTTCATCACCCCAGTTTGCGCCCACAACAACGATAGATGGCATAATTTTTCTCCTAACTGATTGAGAAATCATGTTAGGCCTACAAGGTGGATAAGAGAAATTAATTATCTTTATTATCTTGATAAGAATTCCATATATCCTTAAAGTCTTAATCTACAAACGAGATTCCCTATCACGTTCGTTCCTCACTGTAGGGAATGACGAGGTGGGGTGTAATTCGTAGTAGAGAGTGACGCGATTGCAGTTACTTACAACTGGAAGTGACGAACCTAACCTCGACTCGATTTCTTGGCGTCATTCCAGAACCGAGGTATCAGGAATCTCAAACCACAAGCGAGATTCCCTATCGCGTTCGTTCCTCACTGTAGGGAATGACGGGGTGGGGTGTAATTCGTCGTAGAGAGTGACGCGATTGCAGTTCCTTACAACTGGAAGTGACGAACCTAACGTCGACTCGATTTCTTGGCGTCATTCCAGAACCGAGGAACGAGGTATCAGGAATCTCAAACCACAAGCGAGATTTCCTATCGCGTTCGTTTCTCACTGTAGGGAATGACGATGTGGGGGTATTCCTCAATTTAATGAACGACGATAATTAGTAGAGAAACGTCAAAACAACCGTCATTCCAGAACCGAGGAACGAGGTATCTGGAATCTCAAACCACAAACGAGATTTCCTATCGTGTTCGTTTCTCACTGTAGGGAATGACGATGTGAGGATATTCCGCACTGAAGGGAATGACGGATGGGGCATTCTTCATTTTTAGGGAATGAAATAAGTAACACGAGAGAGAGGTATGATGCTGGATATCAATTTGTTGAAGACGTTTGTGACGCTTGCGGAGTACAAGCATTTCGGGAAAGCAGCCAATGCACTGCATATGACCCAACCCAATGTGAGTTTGCACCTAAAACAATTAGAACAACAAACACGCATAAAGTTGATAGAGCGAAGCCCTTTTCAATTGACTCAAGCGGGTGAGCGGCTATTGGAAACAAGCCAAAGAACGCTACTCGAACTACAGATTTGTCAGGCCGATCTCAATGCTATTAACGACCTTAAAATAGGGACGTTAACCATTGCTGTGAGTGACATCATTTCTCGATTCTTGCTAATTCGCCCGTTCCAGAAGTTTAAAGCGCAGTATCCCGGTATTGACCTTACGCTCTTGAATACCACCTCATCTCAGGCATCGAGTTTAGTTAAAAATGCTCAAGCGGATATTGGTTTTGTTATCGCCAAAGAGCAGCACAACGAGTCATTGTATTTCACTAAGCTGCAAGAGCTTTCTTGGTGTGCGCTTGGCGATGGGTTTGACATCCAAGACTCTGATGCAGAGCTCACATTGATTCTACTGGGTCATGATACGAGAACGCGTGACTTCATTGATGAAGGCTTACCGAGTCTTAATCTCCCCAATTACAGGGTAATGGAAGTAGGGAGTGTCGATGCTCAAATCGATTGGGCAGAAGCGGGTTTTGGCGTGGCGATTGTCCCTGAATTCGCGGTATCAACGAAGCATCATTTGAACTCAACAGTGACACCATTGATCAACTTCTCGAGCACCAGCCTTGGTTATATTGTTCGGCAGAACCAAGTCTTGTCGAAAGCAACCAAGCAGTTGTTAGGGTGGGTGAATGATGAGATTATTTCATTGCAAAACAAATAAATACAATCATTGAGTTTGATTCAATCAGCCCACCTCGCGTGGGCTTTTTTGTCCCTGAAAAGCCTCGTTTTTACTGAATCAATAAGCGCTGGAACAATCTAGAGCGCACCATCAACTATTCGTCCCGCAAATCATAGTTTCAAAATTCATCGTTGACAAAGTTTGATAATCAAACTAAATTCCAATTTATTACTTTGATTATCAAATTACTTGTTAATCAAAGGGATTTTATTAACAACGATCATCTAACCACAAATACAAGCTAAGGACGCCATTTTGAGTTTTCCAACACGTCACCAACACAACTTTTCTTCACATAACAGCCAAGGTGAGAAACGCACGTTCTATGTCTTGTTATTGACCGTCGTTACCATGGTTGTTGAAATCGTTGCAGGTACTATTTACGGCTCAATGGCGTTACTTGCCGATGGTTGGCACATGGGGACGCATGCTGCGGCGTTTGGCATCACCTTATTTGCATACCGATATGCGAAGAAACATGCCGAGAGCGAACGTTTCTCTTTCGGTACTGGCAAAGTCAGTGTGCTAGGGGGCTACACCAGCGCGATTGCATTGGGGATTGTGGCATTGTTGATGCTGGTGGAATCAGTGCATCGTTTGTTTAACCCACAAGCGATTCAGTTCAATGAAGCGATCATCGTTGCTTGTATTGGTTTAACTGTGAATGTGGTGAGTATGTTTTTACTTGGCGATCACCATCATGATCACGGACACGAGCATGGCCATTCACATAGCCATGATCACGACAGCGACCATGGTCATAAACATGGTGAGCACCATCATGACCATAACCTACGCGCAGCCTACATGCATGTGTTGGCCGATACTCTAACTTCGCTGCTTGCGATTGTTGCGCTGCTATTTGGTAAGTTTTACGGTTGGAACTGGTTAGATGCAGCAATGGGAATGGTTGGCGCATTCGTGATTGCTAAGTGGACGATGAACCTGATGAAACAAACCAGCCCAATCCTACTTGATGAGAATATCGACCAAGATTATCGTGACTCAGTGACCGAAACCTTAACGCCTTATGCGTCGGTCACTGATTTCCATATGTGGAAGGTGAGTGGGCATCACTATTCAGCAGCGATTACTCTTGAATCAAACAGTGATAAAACCATCTCTGAATATAAACAAATGCTCGCCAAGTTTGATAAGATTAATCATCTTACTCTTGAAGTGCATTCAAACGACCATGCGAAATATAGAACAGCTTAACCAAATACTGACTGAGTTCTACGATAAAATGTCTTCGTGGGAGCAGTCTGTTGTCAAAGAGACGGGTTACTCCCTGGCTCAAGTACACACCATTGAAGTACTTGGTATGCATGGCGCGTTAAGAATGAAAGAGCTCGCTGAAAAGTTGGGCATAACCACGGGTACACTTACTGTTCAAATCGAAAAGCTGGTTAAAGCTGAATTGATTGAACGCCATGAACACCCAACGGATCGTCGTGCAATTGTGGTGGCATTAACTGATGAAGGTCAGAAGATCCACGTTCACCATAACCAGCTTCACTTGAATTTGGTTAATGAGCTGACGCAAGACATCGAAGAAGACGAGAAAGCGGTATTATTGAAGTGCCTAACCAAGATGGTGAAAGCGTTTTAGTCAGCCTTAAGTTCGCAGCCTAACTTATTAGCCGCAAAGCGATTGATTAGAAATCCAAAAATGGACCTGACTCGAATTGAGTAGGTCCATTTTTTTCGCCATTTACGATCGACTCTACAATCACCAATCGATGGGTTTCCCGTTTAAAAACCAAGTCAAAACCTCCAATATTGATCTTCGTTCTTGCTCCTCTGATGAGCCAAAAAAGCGTCATTTCTAACCATCAGGTCAATAATATTCCAAAGTGTTTTAATTCAAAGCTTTACATAGCAAGGTGTTCAAGCCCTCACACTCCGTCAAATAGCTGTCTCTCACTTTTATCATTCAACTAATGTACATGTAATAAATTTGTGTTATTGATAAAATTAACTTTAGTTGGCTGCTTCATTTGCTGTTTAAATGCAATTAAGAACGTCATAGCTAGTGGACTTAGAAGCCACAGTTTTAGACGCTCATTATCGATATAAAAACCATAACAATAATCAGGTCGCGCAAGCTGGATATCCATTCTTTGATGCGATTTATTTAGATACTCATAGTTAATTTAGTAAAGACGAGCCACGTATATGAATATAAAGAAAAAGCTCTATTCGCTGGGGATGTTCTCCATCTTCGGCATGATTTCACTGCTGTTTACCACATCACAATTTGCAGACACCACCGCTCAAATGAGCGAAGCCAAACAAATTACCAAAGAACTTGAAGTGCGCTTGCTCAACCTTCGCCGTAACGAGAAAGATTTCTTACTGCGTAGTGATATGAAATACCTCGACAAGTTCGACGTAAACTACAACAAATTCTTAGCGTCTGAATCTGAGCTAGATACAGTGCTCAGTGATTTAGGTTTAGCCAACAGCACACACCTACGTGAAGACATCGAAACCTACCACACCAGCTTTGTTAACCTAGTAAAAGCGAGCGAAGTCTATGGGCTAGCACGCGACAAAGGCCTGCTAGGCGAGTTTCATGTTTTGCTCGATAACATCAGTGCGACAGCCAGTGCGGAACAAAAAATCGAACTTTACCTGTTCAATGACTTAATTGAGAAGGGGGAGTTAGACCCGAGTGTTCTTTCTATAACTTCGAATATGAGTAGCTCAGCGGCTTTGATTGACGCTGCTCGCCAAGTGGTTGAGCAGAAGCGCGTGATCGGTTTGAAGCATAACGAAGGTCTCCTAGGCGAAACGCGTTCTGGCTCACATGTTATCGAGACTCAGTTTAAAGAGTTCTCGGCGGTGCTAGACCAACAAACGCAGCAAGAGATGGACAAACTATCGCTGATCAACAACATCCTTTGCGTCACATTGCTTGTGTCGATCATTCTGTTCAGTTGGTTAATTGTCCGTTCTATCATTGGCAAAATTGAGTCACTGCTTTCGGTTATCCGTAATATCGTTAATTCAAACGACGTGTCTATTCGTTCTCACCTAGATGGTAAAGACGAACTCAGCACGCTAGGCCAATACTTCAACCAACTGTTGGATCAACTGGAAGGGCTTATCGCTGCCTCTCAATCTAAATCATTGCAACTGACACAAAGCACATCGAACATGCATGATGAGCTAGAGTCAGTAATCAAACAGTTTGAAGTTCAAGCAAATCACACCTCAACCATGACAACGTCAGTTCAAGAGATGGTACTCACCATTGGCGAGATCTCTGAAAGCACATCGGTTGCGGCTGAAGGGGTACATCAAGCGAAAGTGAATGCGGATAAAGGACGTGAAGTGGTGGTTGAAACCATCAGCAACATCACCCAGTTGTCTGAACGCCTTTCAAGCAGCCAAGATTCGATCAGCTCACTGAACCATCATGTTGACCAAATCGGCGATGCAGTAAACATCATCCAAGGCATTGCAGAACAAACTAACCTATTGGCATTGAACGCAGCCATTGAAGCAGCACGTGCGGGTGAACAAGGTCGTGGCTTCGCGGTAGTTGCCGATGAAGTACGCGCACTAGCAAGCAGAACGCATCAATCGACCACAGAAATAACCTCAGTGGTGAGTGCGATTCAAAGCCAGATGCAGGCGTCGATGACAGAAATTGGCGAGTGTAATCAACAAGGCCAACTAACACTTAAAGATTCAGAAGAGCTGGATGCAAGCTTGCAACTTATCTTGAGCGATATGGAAAGCATTCAAGGCAACTCAGAACGTATTGCATCAGCGATTGAAGAGCAGGGCGCAGTGATGGCGCAAGTGAGTGACTCAATCACAGAGCTAAACACCATCTCTAACGACAACAACGCATCAGCTCAGCACTGTTTAGTTGAAGTCGATAAGGTCGCAGAACAAGCCCATGATATGGATAAAGCTGTGGCACAGTTCAAGACATCGTAACGTTCCTGAAACTAGCTAAAACCAAAGGCGCAGATTATCTGCGCCTTTTTTGTATCTGAAATTCACTAATCAAATGACGCGAACGAAAAAACGGCCCTAACTGGGGGAAGGTTAGGGCCGCTGTGTTACGTATTTTAAAGAAGGAGATTTACTTGCTTCGGCCTTCCAACACATCAAGTGCCAGTTCAACCGCTTTATCAATATTGTCGCATCCCGCTAACTTACCTGAGCTGATAGGACCAAGCACATTAGCGTATAACGAGAGCTGCTTGTTAAATGGCAGGCTCAACTGCTTATATAAACGCTGGCGAATCTCGGCATGTTGCTCAGGAGCGTGAGCAGCAAGGCTTTTTAAAGTGTCATAAACAAGAGTGGTGGTAGTGTTCATTCGTCTCTTTATCATTAAGTGGGAGGCGCTTATTTTATAATCTTTTCGTATTCGTTTACTGTGATATAAGTCATACAATATTATTAATGTGTTTATCTTTTGAATCTAATGAGAATAAGGCATTCCAAAATAGACTTAAGTATCTGTGAAATATAACTAAAATAATGACAGACTATCGAACACACAAACGAATTGGCGCGTTTCTGGCAAACGGTTAAATCTATAGGAAGAGGAACAACATGCACTACGACGTATTCAACGGAGACGCAGATGGCATAATCGCGTTGTTACAGCTGCGATTAAGTGAGCCAAGAGAGAGCGTACTCATTACAGGTGTAAAGCGTGATATTAAGTTGGTCTCTCAAGTTGTTACTCAACTTATGGAGCCGGGCAATCAAGGTGGCGTCTCATCCGCTACCGTTTTAGATGTGTCGATGGAGAAAAATCTGCCGGCGTTGCACTCACTGCTAGACGCCAACATCAATGTATTTTATTGCGATCACCACCGAACAGGGGATGTCCCAACTTCTGAGCATTTAGATACTCTGATTGATACCGCGCCAGAGAGCTGCACGAGCTTGCTGATTAACCAGAAGCTGAATGGTGCGCATGTGGCTTGGGCAATCGCGGCTGCCTTTGGCGACAATCTAAAAACTGTGGCCGTGCGGCTAGTGGATGAAAATGGATTCGATCAATCTCAAACCGAGTTTTTAGAAGAGCTAGGTACCTTGGTTAACTACAATGGTTACGGTTCGTCACTGAGTGATTTGCATTTCACGCCAGCTGAGCTTTACAAAACCCTTTATCAATACCCGAATCCGTTTGATCTTTTGGATGATAAAGACTCTGTGTTTTATCGACTACGAGCAGCTTATCAAAATGATCGCCAACAGTTATCAAACCTTGCTCCTGTTTATGAAAGTGAAGCCGCACGTGTGTTTGAACTGCCAGGTGAGGCTTGGGCAAGGCGCATCAGTGGCGTATTTGGTAATGAAATCGTTAATCAAGACCCAAACCGAGCGCAAGCAGTATTAACGAAAAACCAAGATGGCGAGTCTTACACGGTGAGCTTACGGGCACCATTATCAAACAGAAGGGGTGCAGACGAAATTTGCTCAAGTTTTGCAACTGGCGGAGGAAGAAAAGCAGCGGCTGGAATTAATCAACTTAATGAACTTGATAAGGTGAATTTTATTTCACTATTGGATGCATACTATTCATCTGGTACTGAAGGTTAACTGAAAAACTCCCGACGTATCCATTCAAAATTCCACAAATTCTTACTCCTATATTCCGTTATATGTGTGTATTGCTAGCACATATATGATGGCTATATCTACGCTATTTTAGTGATATCACTCGCAATGGTATCTGGTCTGAGGTCAGTAATTACGGCGTGTTTGGGGTGAATTTTGCCGATTTAAAGTTCATTTTTTCCTATTGGTGATTTTTTATATTTTTGGTTAATTATCTTAGTGAATTAAGGTTGATTAAATATTTGCACAATCAATGGGTTCGACCGAAAATAACAGTTTTTAGCATTTCAATTTGAATGAAAAGTCAAAATCATATTGATTCTGATATTCAATCTGTGACTTAAAATCACAAGTTAAATCAAAGGTCATCTTTTCCTATAAATTCCATTACTTCTCTATAAATATTCATGATTACAATGAATTGGTTCGGTTGTGATTGGCACAGCTGTTAAGTAAGGAAGTGGGACTAATGTTGAAACGTAAAGCTCTACAATTAGCAGTATCGGTCGGCATGGCGGCTATGTCTGGCGCTGTTTATGCGAATGGTTCAGATATGACGAATCCAGATTCTGGCGTCGTGGTTGGCTATTGGCATAACTGGTGTGACGGTGGCGGCTACCAAGGTGGTAATGCGCCATGTGTGACACTGGATGAAGTGAACCCAATGTACAACATCGTGAATGTGTCATTCATGAAGGTTTACGATGTGGCTGATGGTCGAATCCCAACTTTTAAACTGGACCCAACCATTGGGCTTTCAGAAGAACAATTTATTGACCAAATCTCTGAACTCAACAAGCAAGGTCGTTCTGTACTGTTGGCTTTGGGTGGTGCTGATGCACACGTAGAGCTAGAAACCGGTGATGAAAGAGCCTTTGCTGATGAGATTATCCGTCTTACCGAGCGTTACGGTTTCGACGGTCTAGATATCGACCTTGAACAAGCAGCCGTAACCGCAGCAAACAACCAAACCGTGATTCCTGATGCTCTTAAGCTAGTGAAAGACCACTACCGCGCAGAAGGTAAAAACTTCCTTATTACTATGGCGCCTGAGTTCCCGTATCTAACGACAGGCGGCAAGTACGTACCTTATATTGATAATCTAGAAGGCTACTACGACTGGATTAACCCACAGTTCTACAACCAAGGTGGCGATGGCATCTGGGTTGAAGGCGTGGGTTGGATTGCTCAAAACAACGATGCGTTAAAAGAAGAGTTTATCTACTACATCTCTGATTCTCTGATCAACGGAACGCGTGGTTTCCACAAAATCCCACATGACAAGCTCGTGTTTGGTATTCCTTCAAGTATCGATGCTGCAGCGACAGGTTTTGTGCAAGAGCCACAAGATTTATACGACGCGTTTGATAGCCTAACGGCGCAAGGCCAACCGCTACGTGGTGTGATGACTTGGTCTATCAACTGGGACATGGGCACCAACAAAAACGGTCAACAATACAACGAGCAGTTTATTAAAGACTACGGCCCGTTTGTCCACGGTCAAGTGACGCCACCACCAGTAGAGGGTGAGCCCGTTCTTAAAGGTGTTGAAAATACGCGTGTTCTTCACGGAACAACATTTGATCCTATGGATGGCGTAACGGCAACAGACAAAGAAGACGGCGATCTAACGTCATCAATCGATGTTGAAGGTTACGTTGAAACCAGTGTTATTGGTACTTACGTTCTAACTTACCGAGTGAAAGACAGCGATAACAACGAAACTACTAAAGCGAGAACGGTAGAGGTTTACAGCCAGAAGCCAGTATTTAATGGTGTGTCTGACACAACTGTTGTGTTGGGAGCTGCGTTTGATGCTATGGCAGGCGTGACGGCGAATGATGCTGAAGATGGGGACCTGACAAGCACTATTACACACACTGGCAGTGTCGATGTAAATGAGATCGGCAACTACACACTAGTGTATAGCGTAACAGACAGCGCGAACCAAACTGTAACCGCTGACCGTAAAGTGTCTGTAACTGATGGTTCTAACTGTGCTGCTTCATGGGATGCCGACACCGTTTATGTGGAAGGCGACCAAGTATCTCATGACGGTTCAACGTGGGGAGCAGGTTGGTACACTCGCGGCGAAGAACCAGGAACGACAGGTGAGTGGGGCGTTTGGAGAAAAGTTTCAGACTCTTCTTGTGGTGGTAACCCAGATCCGGGCGATGACTTAGAGCTTTCAGTTTCAGGGCTTCAATCAGAATATGCACCAGATAACGGCAATGTACGTTTAGATCTGACACTGACATCAAATGAAGCATTAGATGTTACCGCTATGGTGATCAACAGTGCAGGTACTGTGGTAGAGCAAACTAAGGTTAATGTAACGGACAGCCGCGCTATTACCATCGACTTGTACGATGTAGCGGAAGGGCAATATGCACTTGAAGTAGTCGGTAAAGCGTCTGACGGTGAAATGGTGATGGTAAACGATTCGTTCGCTGTTAAAGACGGTGGTGGTACAACACCTCCTCCAGGTGATTACCCTCCATATGAAGCGGGCACAAACTACGCAGCGGGTGACATTGTGGTCGGCAGCGATAATGGCTTGTACGAATGTAAGCCTTGGCCATACACGGCATGGTGTGCAAGTGCATCTTACGCTCCAGCAGATAGCCAATATTGGCAAGATGCTTGGACAAAGCTGTAGTCTGATAGCTCAACGCTAGTTATATAAAGTAGACGATCAAAGAGAGGCCATTGTGCCTCTCTTTTTTATGTTTAAACATTTCTGACTTAGAGCTTTATAACCCACTTAACCTTAAACTGTGCTCTGCATATTGCTCTAGATCAAAATAGGAGTGATTATCAATTGTATTACTTGTTAAAAAATAGCACTATGCGCTCATTGAATTTTCTATATTGTTAATATTTGCATAATGAATCTTTCTCAAGTCGACCTCAATCTACTCGTTATTCTTAAACACCTTCTTGAAGAGAAGCACGTTTCCAACACGGCATTGGCACTGGATATGAGCCAACCTACGGTGAGCCGA
>NZ_JADDYK010000053.1:99435-182726 GCF_015163615.1 Vibrio sp. OPT18 | reverse complement strand
TCTCTGCAAAAACTGCGTACCGTTTTCAATGATGACCTACTGGTGCGAGCGGCTTATGGCTATGAGTTAACGCCAAAAGCAGAAGCCATTAAGCAAGATCTCAACTCAGTGCTGACACGTTTAGAAAAGCTGGTGCATGGCGATGTATTCGAGCCGCAAAGTAGTGACAGTACGGTTCGCTTCTTTGGTTTAGTGCCTAATGTCGCGCACTTGTTGCCGAAGGTAGTTGCGGAGATACGCCAACAAGCGCCGAACATGATTGTTGATATCGACTCGATTCCTAAACGACACTTTGAGCCTCTGTTATCCGGTGATGCGCACTTTGTGTTGTCGACCCATGAGCCGTTAAGTTCAGAGCAAAATTTGTATCGAATGTTCGTGATTAGCCGCGATTACCGTTTGTTGATGAGTAAAAACCATCCTTTGGCGGACAAAGAGATCACCGTTGATGACTTGTTGAATAGCCAACTTGGTCAAATCTCACTGCAAGGGGATAAGAAGCTCTCGATCGAAAGTCGATTTAAAGATCTTGGCTTGATTGATAAGCAGCGCCAACTCTCCATTCCAATTCAGCTTTCCAATTTTAACGTCGCGCCGGATATGGCAGAAGCAACCGACATCATCTTTCATTTACCGACACCTTTTGCTCAACAAGCCGCTAAGCAAAGAGATCTTGTTTGTAAACGCGTGCCTAAAGCGTTGCGCCACCCATCAGAAGACGTCTACTTATACTGGCATAAGCGCTTTCATAACGACCCGATGTGTCGCTGGGTTCGCAATATATTCAAAGAGCTTTATACATAATTCATCTGCAAGGTGAATGAAACTTATGAATGTCTATCTAGTTGAATATAGATCTCATTCGTTATTTGAATGGTGAATAGCGAGAATTGATTTTTGGTATGAAACTTTCGTTGATAAGAATGGTAGCTGGTTGTTTAATGCAAACCATTATCATTACTAATCACATATAAGAATGAATATCATGTCTGAGAGATCTCTTTTGATTCGCAAACCCCTTTCGATCGCAGTCGCTGTTATTTGTACCTCACTTTCAGCTAACGTGTTAGCGCAAGAAGAAGCGCAAGCAACAGATGAACAAATGGTTGTTACGGCAACGCGTACCGAGATGGCACTAAAACAAGCGCCAGCTTCAATGTCGGTTATCACCGCGCAAGACATTGAAGACAGCCCTGGTATTACCTTGGCTGACATCGTTGCTGAATCAACGAGTGTTGAGTCTGATTTTGATAGCACACGTGCTGGCCGTCAGATGATCTCTATTCGTGGTATGGATTCAGACTACACACTTATCATGGTGAATGGCCGTCGTCTTAGCTCGGCGAGTGCCATCATCCGCGGTAACGACTTCGACCTATCAACTATTCCTGCTGATTCAATTGAACGTGTTGAAATCATCCGTGGCCCAATGTCTGCACTTTACGGTTCAGATGGTATGGGCGGTACAATCAACATCATCACTAAGGCTCCAGAAAATGATTGGAGCTCTACACTGAGCATGGACTCGTCATCTCCAATGGATGGCAACGGTGGCCAAGAGCAGTCTGTTGGTTTTACTACTTCTGGTGCGTTGATTGAAGATGAGCTGTTTGCTCGCCTTTCTGTTAACCAAACAAGCCGTAACGCATGGCAACCATATTCCGGTTACCGTACAGACAAAGTTGATGGCCAAGATGTTGTTACAAATCGCTCTGATATTACAGCATTAGAAGAAAGAGATACTTTAAGTTTATTGGCGAGTCTGTCATGGCATGCTACCGATAATCAAACTATCGACTTTGATTTTGGCTATAGCGACGATGAACGTGATTCATTAGCTGAAAGCCTAACATCTGTTATGGAATCTGACACGCGAGTTGTGCGTCAGAGTCAAGCGATTACACACAGTGGCTTTTGGAGCTGGGGTGATACACAAGTGCGTTACTCTCGTGAAAACGTGACTGACCATGATGCTGCAGATTCTGACGAAATTTACAGCAGTGATATTGAAGAACTGACACAAATAGTAGAAGCCTCAGCGACGACTTACCTTGGTGATAGTCATACCGTTACTTTTGGCATGGACTACCAGTTAAGCGAGCTTACAAACAAGGAAAACCTGTCGAGCGGGTCATCAGAAGCCTACCAAGGTGCCCTGTTTGTACAAGACCAATGGTTAATGACGGATCAACTAACGGCAACCATTGGTGGTCGTTTAGATAAGCATGAACTGTACGGTGAAGAGTTCAGCCCACGTGTGTACTTGGTTCATCAAACAACGAATGACCTGATCATCAAGGGTGGTGTGGGTAAAGCATTTAAAGCACCAACATTGACTCAAAATCAGACAGACTACACAGTTAATAGCTGTAAAGGCGTATGTGATTTACATGGTAATGAAGATCTTAAGCCCGAAACCAGCTTGAACTATGAGGTCGCTGCGATTTATAGCCAACCTCGTTGGAGTGTTGAAGGTGCCTTATTCCGAAATGAAATCAACGACCTAATTGATCGTGATGAAACCTATTGTGAGAACGGCGGAGTGTTTGAATCGGGTAAAGGTTGCGCTGATAGTTCAAGCTCAACTGGCTATGTGAATGGTAAGCGTACTTATACAAACGTATCAGAGGCTGTAGTTCAAGGTGCTGAGCTTACAGGCCAATTCCAAATTACTGATGAATGGGGTGTGTCTGGTAATTACACATTCTTAGACACTGAAGATAAGTCTACTGGTGAAGAATTACTTGAGCGTTACAAGCATTCGGGTTTAGTTAAACTGAACTGGAGCCCAACTTACGATCTAAGTACCTTCGTGAGTGCGCGTTACCGAGGCGAACGTCAGATCGAAAGCGACCTAACTCAAGACGCTTACACAACGCTGAACCTAGGTGCTGTCTACAACGTGAATGCTTCAGTACGACTACGTGCAGGTATCACAAACTTGACGGACGAAGCTGTATCACAAGAGCTAGAGAGCATGGGTTATGTTGAAGAGCCACGTACTTACTACGTAGGTATGACTGCGGACTTCTAATCGAGAGTTCGAACTCTGATAGCTTGATACAAAAGAACCCACACTGGCTGATGCTCTAAAAGGAGAGCGGCGAGTGTGGGTTCTTTTTTTGATCTATAGGTTTGGCTTAACTCGCCACGTATCTATTTATCTAGATTTTGACACATGTGATCAGCGCATTGCCGGACTGAGTATCCCAAGGAATCAGCTTGTCGTAATCGTGCTCGAAGATATTAACCTCGAAGTAGGGCTTCAATATCTCGATTAACTCCTTAAACGAGAATGCCACCATTGGGTGTTCATCATTCCACACTTGAGTTTCACCAGCAGTCGTCTTCTCGATACTAAGCTTTAGCGCTTGCTTATCACCCTGACCAGAGTAATACCAACCAGAACGGAACGTGAAATCGTCTTTGTCTTGGTTTGTTGTGTGTCTAACAAACAGGTCGTTGCTGATCTTGTCTTTATCAACCACGTTAAAACAGAAAATACCTTCTGGCTTCAATGCGCGATGCACACTTTCAATACACTCTTTAAGTTTCTCTAGGCCATCGTTGTAATGGATTGAATATAAGAAACAAGTGATAAGATCGAGTGGTTCCGTGACCTCAAAGTTACTCATGTTTTGTACTGAGAACTTGGCTTCCGGGCATCGAACTTCTGCGATATCTAACATAGGCTTGTTAAGATCTAGGCCACCGCTTTGGTAACCAAAATCAATAAAATGACGAACGTGTGGGCCAGTGCCACAAGCTAAATCGAGGTGTGTTTTTCCTTCATTTCCAAAGATTTGATGGAGCCTACGTACGCAGTTACTTTGCGCTTGGTAGTCAATATCTACACACATTAAATCATAGTAACCGGATAGGTCGGTATAGAGTGCGTTGGCGGACATATTTGCCTGCAGCATAAGCTGAAAAATTAGGGTGGCGCATCATATACCGAAATTGGGAAATCGCAATCAAATATCGATCAATATAGGCGCTTTAATTCTTGGTCGCTGTACTTTCATTATCTGTTGGCTGGCTTCAAGCAAGAGCTTCCTGGCAAACCACATCATCATTGATAGAGATCTGGTTTTTCCCACTTGTTTTTGAACGATAAAGTGCATCATCCGTCACCCGAATTAGCGTGTTAATGTTGTTGGGTGAGTGACACATACATCGGTTGGTGATGCCAATACTGACGCTCGATGTAAATTGACGGCGATTGAATCCAACAAAAGTATGCCTATTAAAAGCACGGCAGATACGTTCGCCTATGACTTGGGTATGCTCAGGTTTCGCGTTGGGAATGAACACAATAAACTCTTCTCCGCCCCAACGTCCAACTACGCCATTGAGTAATTCAACGTGCGTTTTAATGGAGTCGGCTAGGTGTTTAATGACAGCATCACCAACACTGTGACCAAACTGATCGTTTATTAATTTAAAGTCATCAATATCAATCAGCATACAAGACATTTCTATTTGCTGATTCATTGGCTTCTTTATCCAATCATAAATGGCGCGGCGATTGAGTACCTGCGTTAAGTCATCATGCATAGCGCGGTGCAGCAACTCTTTTTCTAACAAGACCTTGTCTGTGACTTCTTCGAGAATCACTTGAATGGCGTCTTCACCTTCCCAGTTAATCACGTTGTCATAAATATTGAAGTATTTATAGCTGCCATCAAAGCAATGGTTGGATACTACAGAGCTGAAGTTGGGTGTATTGCCATTGAGAATGCTCTCGCACCGCCTGATGGCATTTGAATGCTGTTCTTCAGGAATGATTGAAATGATTGAGTCCATCGCAAGTACTTGCTCGATAGATTGGGCACCTTGTTGCTCAACCCAAGCTTGATTAACCATCAAAGGTTTGAAGTTTCGGTGGATCAAAATACCTTGTTTCGATGTACTGAGTAATTTTCGATACATGAGATCTGTTTCGTGGCGTTTACGCTGCGCCTCTAACATTGATGTGATGTCAATGACGTGTACTTCAAGCGCAGGTTTGTTATTCAGTTCAATGACATGTGATAAACAAAATATGGAGATATTGCGACCATTAGCTGGAATGTCCGTGTACAATTTTCCTTTGTTAAACTTGCCTTTTATTGCCTCTAGGTAGCGTTTTTTGGCTAGGTTTTGGTAATTGTCAGGAACTAAGGCATACACAAATTCAACATTGTGTAATAACTCATCGCGGTTTCGATAACCAAAGATTTGGGCGATCTCGTTGTCGACATCAATAATTCGATGGTTTTGAAGTGTCATCCGCCCTTGTGCCGAGTCGAAGTTTTGGCTGGGCATAGTGGTGGTTAAATCTAGTTGAATACTCATATCGGCCTGACTACTTATTCGTTAACTGAAACAGGTGTTGCTCCCTCGCTGCTGCGACCTACGGGCTTTGTGGCAGGCTTTTATCACGAGACTAGATAGGAAAAATATGGTATCTAGGTAAATCCAGTGTGACATTAATAATTTTATGATTAATCAGTAATTTTACTGATTCAAACCGAGTTCTTGAAAAGGAAACAATTCAGGAAAGTAGGCCAGTAATTAAAGCCAAATCACTCAAGCTAAATAAGCGAACCAAACAAGGAGAGTTGGGACAATGACATCAGCAATAAATGCACAGGGTTCAATGGAAAATGGAACAGCGTTGGAAAGCAGTACTTCAATAGAAATTAAGCTTGATGACTTATCTGGTGGGGAAGTCATTGAATTGCTTGAAGAGCACCTTGCCGATATGTACGCAACTTCGCCAGCCGAAAGCGTCCATGCACTGGATCTAGATGGGCTCAAGTCACCAGAAATTACCTTTTTCAGTGCTTGGAAAGGTAGTCAACTGCTTGGGTGTGTCGCCATTAAAGAACTCAATACCCAACACGCTGAATTGAAATCGATGAGAACCTCACAGTTTGCTCGAAAGTCAGGCGTTGCTAGCCAACTTTTACAACACGTGTTAGATACAGCGGCCATTCGCAAGTATCAAACAATCAGCTTAGAGACAGGCTCAGAAGATTACTTCAAGCCAGCACGTAACCTGTATGAAAAGTTTGGCTTCGGATACTGTGAACCCTTTGCTGATTATGTGTTGGACCCGCACAGCCAGTTTATGCGTATTGAGTTGCGTTAAGAGGCTAGCTTTAGATGTCGACTTACTTTGCAGGTTTTTCCCTTGGCCTTTCGTTGATTCTTGCGATTGGCTCTCAAAATGCGTTTGTTTTAAAGCAAGGGCTTAAGAACCAACACGTATTGGCAGTTTGTGCTGTATGTGCCATTTCTGACGCCTTACTCATTAGCTTTGGCGTGACGGGCTTTGGCGCCATCGTTAAGCAGTTCCCACAAATTGAGCAGTTCGCCCGTTATGGTGGCGCTATCTTTTTGGGTGTCTATTCATTCTTAAGCTTCCGTTCTGCATTTACTGAAAACCACGCCTTAGAAGCCACTGTTGAAACCAAAGACTCGTTAACCAAAGCGCTTGCGATGTGTTTGGCGTTCACTTGGCTTAATCCGCATGTGTATTTGGATACTGTGGTATTGCTGGGTTCTATCTCAACGCAATATCAACCTAATCAAATGTTGTTTGGCGCTGGTGCCGTATCGGCGTCGTTTGTGTTCTTCTTCTCACTTGGATATGGCGCTCGCTTCTTGGCTCCAATGTTTAAGAACCCGAGAGCGTGGAAGGTGTTGGAATTTGTCGTTGGCGTGATCATGGCATCCATTGCAATATCTTTGATCGTTTAGCCGCTCGTATTTAGGCATTCAAGCGCATTGTCGAAAGTGACTACTTAAAGTTCCTATCTAAAGTGATTGCCTTTAATTATCTCCGCATTTAATTTTTTCCAAAAAAATGGAATTATTTTTCGTCTTTCGGTTTTGGAGTTCGTCTTAGGGGTACAAATACAAATTAATGACCTAATTCGGAGTCAACCATGATTAAACTTGTTAGCTTTAAAAACTGCCCATTCGTTCAACGTGTAATGGGTGCTTTGGTAATGAAAAATGTCCCATTTGAAATTGAATACATTGAGCTAAATAATAAACCTCAATGGTTCCTAGATATTTCGCCAAACGGACAAGTGCCAGTCTTGATTACAGAAAATGACACGGTTCTTTTTGAGTCAGATGCAATTGTTGAATACCTAGATGATAAATATGCGCCGATAGAAGAAGTGTCTGCCGAGCAAAAGGCACTGGATCGTGCTTGGTCTTATCAGGCAAGCAAACATTACATGCCGCAATGTGGAACCATGGGCAGTAAAGATAAAGAAACATTTGAGACGCGTTTAGCAAACCTTCAAAAATCCTTCCAAAAGGCCGAGAATAAATTGGGTGGCAGTGACTTTTTTAAAGGCAATTATATCTCTAATGTCGACATCGCTTGGCTACCACTGTTGCACCGAGCGTCAGTAATCAAAGAGGGCTCAGGCTTTGATATGCTTGAAGGCTTCCCGAAAGTACAGAAGTGGCAAGCGGCGCTGATTGAATCTGGCTTGACCGATAAAACCGTTCCTGCGGACTTTATTGAGAAGTTCAGCGGTTTCTATTTAACGAATAACTACTTGGCTAGTCTTGCTGACGCTCGTTAATAACATGAATTAAATTGAAATATATTTTAATAGCAGACCGTTCTAAATAAGCACTTTCCAAAAATAAAACTCATTCTTCTCTTTATATCTTTTATTGGATAAATTGAGAAACAGGGTCAGTTTTTATATTTAGGCATGAAGATTCAGGTTGTTTTTGAGAGCGGATGAAAATTTAATTAGCTCGATAACAATCTGATTGTAATAAGTTTAATGTTGATGATGCTCCTGTTTACTATCAGGTTTATTCGTACTTTAGTGCTCGTTACGCCTCAGGAAATACAACTGTCTCATAAATAAGACTTGATTAAATATCTATGATTGTTCGTTTGATGACCTAAAAATCTTGTGGTACTTTCTCATTCGCTCCGTAAATGAACAGTGTTTTATTATTCATTTGGAGTTGCTTATTTAATTTATTTTAAACAGTAACGCAACAGGTGAAATAGTGTCGGAAACTATTGGCTGTTGGTCAACGTTGCTGTAGGACAGACAAAAAAAGGGTATTTTCATGCTTAAATCATCATTTCTATTGGGCCTAGTTGGCTTGGTTTCACTTCCTACATTTGCTGCTGGTATTGAGGGTGGTCCATACATTGGTGCAGGCCTTGGTGTGTATCAAGACTCAGATACTGATGGCGGAGGCAATTTAGATGCTGAAAGCATGGGGTACAGCCTTTATGGTGGTTACCAATTTAACCGCATTGTAGGTATCGAACTTGGTTACACGGATTACGCTGACTACGAAAAATTTGGCACTAAGCTTCTTTCACCAACATCACTTTCGGTTGCAGCAAATGTAGGTTACACCTTCGATAACTCAATCCGTCCATTTGTATTGGCAGGCTTAAGCTACGTTGATCTAAATTCAAGCAACGGTGCTTTCTACGGCGATGATTCAGGTGCAGGTTTCCGCTTCGGCGTTGGTGTGGAATACACCCCAGTAGAAAACTTAACACTTCGCCTGATTTCTCAAGCAGATGCAGTAAACATTGAAAACTACGCATACATCAATGGGAACAAAATACGCCTAAGCAGTCGAGACGTGGTATTTAACACAGTAACACTGGGTGCTTCTTACAATTTCTAAGGCGTGTTGAGCCGCGAAACTGCCTATAGTTGATACGAAAGCCGCTCTGATTATGAGCGGCTTTTTTGTAGCTATAACTTATGAGACGTTCAAGCGTAAAATTAGTTGGTTTTCACAAGCTTATAAAAGGGAATTATGTCGACTATTTTGGTAAATTAAAGGCATTACATACTTCTAGTGAGCAGCAATGAAGATTCTTCACACGTCCGATTGGCACCTTGGCCAAAACTTCTACAATAAAAGCCGTAAGAATGAACATGAACGGTTTTTACAATGGTTACTTGAGCAAGTTACAGAGCACGACATCGACGCGATCATTGTTGCTGGCGACATTTTCGATACCAGTACTCCTCCGAGTTACGCTCGTGAGATGTATAACAAGTTTGTGGTCGATTCGAACAAGATCGGTTGCCAATTGGTGTTATTAGGTGGAAATCACGATTCAGTCTCTGTGCTTAAAGAGACACAACAGCTGCTCAAATACATGGGCGCAGACGTGATTCCAAACACCAATGAAGATCATGCGACTCAGGTTGTTGAACTAAAAGGCAAGAACGGCGATGTAGAAGCGCTGGTTTGTGCCATCCCTTTTATTCGCCCTCGCGATGTGTTGACCAGTCAGGCAGGTGTCACCGGCGTTGAGCGTCAGAAGCAACTTGGTGATGCGATTAAACAGCACTACCAAAGTGTTTATGATGCGGCGGTTGCTAAACGTGCGACGTTTGAAAACAGCGAGCACATGCCGATCATCGCTACGGGTCATTTAACGGCGATGGGCGTCCAACAATCAGATTCGGTGCGTGATATCTACGTCGGCAACCTTGATGGTTTCGCCGCTGATGGCTTCCCAGACGCAGACTATATCGCACTGGGTCATATCCATCGCCCACAAGTGGTGGCAAAGCGTGAATACATTCGTTATTCAGGCTCTCCAATCCCATTAAGTTTTGATGAACTTAAGTCTCAGAAACAAGTGTGTGTGGTTGAGTTTGTTGAAGGTGAGCGCACCATTTCTCAACTGCCTGTTCCCACATTCCAACCTCTAGCTGAAATCAAAGGTGACTTAAGCGAGATCGAATCTCAGCTGAACCAATACATAGGTTTAGATAGCGACCAAAGCGTGTGGTTATCAATAGAGGTGCAAGCGCAAGATTACTTGTCGGATCTTCAAGAACGTATGCGCGCACTGACCGAAGGATTGAACGTTGAAGTGCTGCAACTGCGCCGAGCAAGAGAACGCCGTAACCAAGCTTTAGAGCAAGAGTCGGCAGAAACGCTGTCAGAATTGAGCCCGATGGACGTGTTTACGAAGCGTATTGCCTTAGAAGAGTTTGAAACCGATTCTGAAAAAGCGCGTTTAGAGCGCATGACGGTGAAGTTTAAACAAGTGATGGTTGAAGTATCTGAGAGCGCTCAAGCGCCAAACAAAGTAGAAGAGTAACCAGTATGAAGATTTTAAGCCTAGAATTTGAAAACCTGAACTCTTTGAAAGGGCGTTGGAAGCTCGATTTCACCCAATCACCGTTTGCAGAAAATGGTCTGTTTGCGATTACTGGCCCAACAGGGGCGGGTAAAACCACTATTCTTGATGCGATTTGTTTGGCACTGTTCCATCGCACGCCGCGCTTAAAGAGCATTGCTAAAGGCAACAACGAATTAATGACGCGTGGCACGGGTGAGTGTTTTGCTGAACTGGAATTTGAAGTGCAGGGCAAAACGTATCGCTCTAACTTCCACCAAAAGCGAGCGCGTGGAAAACACGATGGCGCATTACAAACGCCAACGTGTGAGTTTGCCGATGCTGACACCGACAAAGTCTTAGAGACCATGCTGACTAAGAAGACCAAGTTGGTGGAGCAGGTAACCGGTCTCGATTTCTCACGCTTCACTAAATCGATCATGTTGTCTCAGGGTGAGTTTGCGGCGTTCTTAAATGCCAATGCTAACGACCGTGCAGAGCTACTTGAAGAGTTGACGGGAACCGAAGTCTATAGCCTGATTTCAGAGCGTATCTACGATCATTTCAAGTCGAGTGAAGAGTCGCTTAATCACCTTAAAGCGAAAGCTGAAGGGGTGAGCTTACTCTCTGAAGAGCAAATACAAGAGCTGACCGCAGAGCGTGAAACGTTAGAAGTCGAACAGAAGCGTCTAGCCGAGCAATTAAAAGAGTGGCAAGCGCACCTAAGCTGGTGGAAAGACGTGACTAAAGCTGAGCAAACTATAGCGACCAGTGAACACGATTTTAAAACCGCTCAAGATGAACTAGACCGTAATCAACCTTCATTAGAGCGCTTGGCAAACAGTGAACCGGCTGAAAAGCTGCGCCCAATGCACAAAGATTTAAAGCGTTGCGAACAAGAGGTGAACACTACTCAAGCTCACCTAGATAACAGCACCAAGTTACTTGCCGTTCGTGATGCAGAGAAGCAAGACGCGCAAACTAAACTGACTCAAAGCAGTGCGATTGTCGAACAGGTAAAAACCGAGCAACAAGATCAAGAGAAGATCATCGATCTTGTCCGTCCGCTCGATAACCAAATCGCCGTACTCAAAGATAAGCAAACTGCGGCCGTTAATGCAGCGAATACGCTAAACGAGCAACATACGCAGCAGCGTAATCAACAGATTGTTTTAGTCCAAAAAACAGATGCACTGAAGCAACAAGATCAACTCAGCACTGAGTACCTATATACGCATCAAGCTGACCAACATCTGGAAAAATACTTAGGTCAGTGGCAAGCAAAGGTCGAGCAAGTTCGTACCCTCGAGCGTCAACATGCAGAACAACTGAACTCAGCGAAGCAAGCCTTGTCTGCGGTTGATGCTCAGCAAACGATCATCAAATCTGCGCAAGACGCGAAAACAACGCAAGATAAGGCCTTAGCTAAATTGGTTGTGCTAGAGAGTAGTGCAAAGCAACAGTGGGAAGCATTGCAAGGCAACACCAGTGAGCAAGTGCTGAATGCGCAAAAAGATCTGTTGGAGTTTTGGAACCGCAATACGCACTCATTACTCGAGATCAATCGTGGTTTCCTAAATGCCCAGCAACAGCTGCACGTGAAAACACAGGCACATCAAACCAACACTCAGTTGGTCGACAAGCTTTCGAAAGAGCGTGAAGTGTTGGTGGAGCGATATAAAGAGAGAGAGACTTCGCTTGAACGATTAACGCGTTTGATTGATCAAGAAGGCGAATTAGCAAAATACCGTGCAGCTCTAGAATCTGGGTCTGAATGCCCATTGTGTGGTTCAACAGAGCATTCGATTGAACAGTCGCAAGATATTGCAAATTTGGTTGCTCAAAAAGAAACGGAAAACCTAGAGCTAACGGCTATAAAAAAAGAAGGCCAAGAGCATCGTCAGCAATTAGATTCTCTTGCCCCTATGATTGCAGCGCTGAACGATGACATTCAACGTGCGCGAGCGGATATTCAGCAGGCTCAAATGAATTGGCAAGGCGTTGTCGGCAAGCTTCAACAGAACTTATCGGATTTCGTTGACACGGCTCCTGAACTGGCGCTGCTAACGATTAACGATTTAGGCAATGAACCTGCCGTCGCGACCTTTGCACAGCAGTGTGAACTTCTACTAAGTCTGAACGCGCAGCAACTCAAAGCGTTGGCTGATGCTAAAGCGCATTATGCCGAAGCTGAGAAACAACGCCTGTCTGTAAGTGTTATGGCTGACAAGGCGCAATCTAATCTCGAGTTAGCCGAGCAACGCTTAGCGGATCTGAATAAGCAAAACCAAGTCGCAAACGAGCAAGTGACTCAGATAACTCAAGCGAAAGAGCACCAATGGAGTGCTTTGAAAGAGAGCATTGTTCAAACGGCTATCGAAGCGCCTGAATTAGAACATATCGATGATTGGTTTACTGAGAAATCACAAGCATCAAGCATGTGGCAGCAAACTAAACAGCAACAGGCCGATATTGAGAAGCAACTGATTACTCAAAATGCCGAATTGAAAACCTTAGACGACAAGCTAAGCAGTGTTGAGAAAGAGCTCGCGACACTGACTCAACAGAGTGAGTCTTTAGTGTCAGAACTTACTCGTGTAACGGCTGATAGAACAGAGTTGTTTGGTGACAAAGACATTCAAGCCACCAGCAATGCGATGAAGCAAAAAGTCACTGAAGCGGTAAATGCATTTGATGCCGCTCAGTTGGTGCTTAACCGCTGCGAGCTGGAACATCGAACTGAGCAAACCAAACACATTAGCTTCTCTGAAGAGTTGACCAGCAATCAGTCCAGTCACACACAAGCGTCGAATGCTTGGTTAGATGCACTGAAAGCTAGCCCATTCGAAGATGAGGTACATTTTGAAGCGGCGTTGTTAGATGAAGAGGTTAGAACTCAACTTCAAAGCCTGAAGAAGTCTTTAGACGAAGCGATTGTCAGTGCGCAAGCTAGGTTGAACACCGCCAAAGCGGCACAAGTGGAGCTACAAAACCACGAAAATGCGAAAGCATGGCAAGAGCAAGACCAACAGCAAGTTGAAGACGCGACTACTGAGTGTCAAAACGCACAACAAAGCCATGCGACAAAGATCGGTGCAATTTCTGCCAATCTTGAAACCGATAACCAGAACCGCAGTAATCAGCAAGATTTGTTCAAGAAAATCGACGAGCAACAGGTCGAGTTTGATGATATCTCACGTCTTAACTCACTTATCGGTTCTAAGAACGGCGATAAATTCCGTAAGTTTGCCCAAGGTTTAACGTTGGAAAACTTGGTGTATCTGGCGAACAAGCAGCTACAACGTTTGCATGGTCGTTACGAGCTAAAACGTAAAGCCGACGATGGTTTAGAACTGCAAGTGCTCGACACATGGCAGGGCGATGTGATGCGTGATACCAAGACGTTATCAGGTGGCGAAAGCTTCTTAGTAAGCTTGGCGTTGGCATTAGCGCTTTCTGATCTTGTGAGCTACAAAACCAGTATTGATTCTCTGTTCTTAGATGAAGGTTTCGGCACGCTCGATAGCGACACATTGGACATTGCTCTAAACGCGCTGGATAACTTGAATGCATCAGGCAAGATGATTGGTGTCATTAGCCACGTTGAAGCATTGAAAGAGCGAGTACCCGTTCAGCTTAAAGTGACAAAACACTCTGGTTTAGGTGTGAGTGAGATGGAAAAGCAATACAAGGTTGTGACTTAGATTTAGCTGTATTCATTATCGTCATTCCCTAAAGTGAGGTACGAACGCAATAGGGAATCCAGCTTTGCCATTGATACAGCAGATCCCCGACTCAGTCGTTCCTCCTTCTCGAGGATGACGGAGTCGGGAGTTGTCATAAATCACTACGCCGTCATTCCCTAAAGTGAGGCACGAGCGTAATAGGGAATCTCTAGTAAACGAAGGAAGTGGACGCATCAAGAAGGAAACGGCTATGCACAAGAAGCCCCATTTACCGACTAAGACATGTCCTGTGTGCCAAAAGCCTTTCGCATGGCGTAAAAAGTGGCAGCGCTGTTGGGATGACGTGATCTACTGTTCTGAACGTTGTCGTCGTAATAAATCTTAGTCTCATACTTTTGAACAGATCGGGTCATTCCTCATGATCTAAACCCATTAACTCCTATATTTCCTTCCTTTGTCATCATTTTGATGATCCTTTAATCGTTTCGTCATTCATTTCTCAAGTTAATATTTCTATCTGTAAGATAAGTGATGTATAAAGGCGGCATGAAGATACCTAAAAGAATACAGCCTTTAGTTGACGATGGTTTAGTCGACGAGGTGACAAGCCAACTCATGAGTGGCAAAGAAGCATCGGTGTACATTGTGCGCTGCGGCGATACGATCCGTTGTGCCAAGGTATATAAGGAAATTAGCCAACGCAGCTTTAAAAAAGCGACCGCGTATCGTGAAGGCCGAAAAGTCCGAAATAGCCGCCGTGCTCGAGCGATGGAAAAAGGCTCTGGATTTGGTCGTGAGCAACAAGAAAAGGTTTGGCAGAGTGCTGAAGTGGATGCCTTATATAAACTGGCAGAAGCGGGTGTTCGTGTGCCTGTCCCTTATGGTTGCTTTGATGGCGTGCTACTTATGGAACTGGTCACTGACGATGATGGTTATGTTGCGCCCCGTTTGAACGATGTCGTGATGTCAGCAGAGCAAGCGATCGAAGACCACGCTGTGATGATGACTTACGTAGTTAAAATGCTGTGTGTTGGTTTGATCCATGGTGACTTGTCTGAGTTCAACGTATTGGTGGATCAGTACGGCCCGGTGATTATCGATTTACCACAAGCGGTTGATGCTTCGGCGAACAACAACGCTGAGTGGATGCTGGCTCGTGACATCAATAACATCCGTGATTATTACGCTCAGTTTGCTCCTGAATTGGCGAAAACCGAGTATGCCAAGGAAATGTGGGCGCTGTACGAGAAAGGCGACTTAAAGCCAGACAGCAAGCTAACGGGTGAGTTTACGGAAACGGACGACTTGGCTGATATCGAAGCCATCATGCAAGAGATAGACGCTGCGCGAATTGAAGAACAACACCGACGCGAGCGAGCGAAAGAAGAGAAAGAAGGTGTCGACGATACCAAGTTCAATTGGGCTGAGTAATCGTGATGATCAGTTTTGATCTTTAGCTAGATATCAACCATACGCCTTAAAAGACCCAGGCGTTCTTTCAAAAAATAACCCAATAGAGCCACAACTCTGTTGGGTTTTCTTTTTTAGCACTAATGAAAGACGGCCAGTCGTATTAACTACCAATGTAACTGCTCGCCATCGTAAGCATAGAAGTGCCCACTTTTGTCCGGTGTGGCAGTGCGAATGATATCGACCAACTGATGGGCGACATAGCTCGACTCAAACAACTTACCTTCAGGGACATTGGTCTGAAAAGGTTTCGATAGAGCCGTGTCTGTTGTGCCCGGATGCAGTGCTAACACAGTGCCTTTCTTAATGGTGCGTTGCCATTCGATCGACATGGTTTTGATGAACATGTTGAGGGCTGCTTTCGATGAGCGATAGCTATACCAACCGCCTAATCGGTTGTCTGAAATGCTACCTACCTTTGCGGATACCACAGCAAATTTTGGATTGTCACTCGTTCTAAGAATCGGCGTGAAGTGCTTTGCCAATAACAAGCTGGGTAGGGTATTCACAGAGATGTTTTTCAGGAAAAATTTAGGGTCGATAGACGACAAGTTCTTTTCCGGCCCAAGATCTGGAGTGTGGAGCATACCCACGCAGTTGATTAACCAATCAAGTTGGTCAAACTCAGAACTCAAGCGCTTGATATCGGCTTCGTCGGTGGCGTCGACTTTGTGCCAGGTCAAGCGATTGTTTTCTAGTTCCGGCTGTTGAGAGTGGTAAGTCGCGTCTACATGCACATCAAGAAAATCAAACCGAGAGAGCTCAGATAATAGGTGTTTAACCACAGCGAAACCAATACCGCCGCTCCCACCGACCACCAATATGTGTAATCTGAGTTGCTCCACCATTATAAGTTCTCCAAGTTTGTGATTCGTTGTTCAGCGGTATCGAGAATCGCTTGTTGAGATTGCTCATCCATGTTGTCCCAAGAGCGATATAACATGCCCATACGTGGGTTGCGGTTTAACGCATCGCGGTGTTGGCTCATAAAGCGCCAATACAAGCTATTGAAAGGGCAAGATTGCTCGCCGCTGCGTTCTTTTATCTTGTAGTGACAGCCTTTGCAGTAGTCACTCATGCGGTTGATATAGGAACCGCTGGCAGAGTATGGTTTGGTTCCGACGATCCCGCCATCCGCAAAAAGTGCCATACCTCGCGTATTTGGCATTTCAACCCACTCAATCGCGTCGACATAAATGCCGAGGTACCAACTGTCGACTTGGTCCGGGTCTATGCCTGTGATTAAACAGAAGTTGCCAGTGATCATTAACCTTTGGATATGGTGCGCGTAAGCAAACTCAAGAGACTGGTCAATCGCATGCTTCATGCAGTTCATCTTGGTCTGTCCGTCCCAAAAGTAATGGGGCAGGTTGTTGTTTGCGGAGTAATGATTTTTGTTGGCGTAAGCAGGCATATTCGCCCAATAGACGGCGCGTATGTACTCTCGCCACCCCAATATTTGGCGTACAAACCCTTCGACCTGTGCAATGTCGATGCTTGGTTTATTTGAAGAGCTGTCTCGATGACTGGATGATTGGTAGGCCGACAGTGCTGCATCAATCACTTCTTTAGGACTCAGCTGTTTACTGTTCAAAGAAAACGAAATACGGCTATGATACAAGCTCCATTTAGAGTCGTGCTCTGTAGTCATCGCATCTTGAAACTGTCCAAATAACGGTAAGCAGACTTGGCAGAAATGAGCGAGCAAAGACAAGCTTTGTGCGCGGTTGACCGGCCATAATAATTGGCTACCGACTTGACCAATGGTTTGCACTTGGTGACGTTCGATACGCTGCAAAATATCGGTTATGTCATTGGTAAACATCAGAGGCTGAGGCAGGTTTTCGATGTCTTGTTTCTTGAGTTTCTTTCGATTGTCCGCGTCGTAATTCCATTTGCCACCAACGGGCTTTCCGTCTTCTAGCAAAATGTCGAAACGCTTTCTCATTCGGCGATAGAAGTGCTCCATCATGATGTGTTTGTCTTTCGGAAACTGTTGTTCGATCTCTTCGAATGGAAAGAGGAAGTGCTCCGTATCACAACAACCTTTGGTTGCATTGGTCAGCTTGAGGTTGTTCATCTGCTCTAAAAGGCGATATTCATCTGGCCTTTGATATTCAAACTTCTCTGCGCCGAATTCGTGTACATAGTGCTTTAGAAGTGAATCTAGCTTTTCAAATTGCGTGGTATCGTCAAGAGTTAGGTGGAGTACTTGATGGCCTTGTTCTTTTAGTTCGTCAGCGAAGTAACCCATCGCACAGAAAAACGCGGCCACTTTTTGAATATGAGAGGCAACATAATCCGTTTCTTGTTTGAGCTCAGCAATGATGTAAATAACGTCATCGTTAACCTGTCTAAGCCATGAATGTTCAATGTTGAGTTGGTCACCTAATATAAGTCGTACCGTTTTAAAGTTCATAATGCGTCCTGGTTTGTTAGGCTTGCTGTGACTGCGTTACCGCCAGCCCATTGATTGATGAAGGCATGGTCTGGGTCGTACATTTCAGTCTGCTTGGCTAAATCAAAATGGTGTGATTTAGGCTGTGATTGGTTTTTCGTCTGGTTGTTGCGGGCTGGTTGATTGAGAGCCCCGGCGATATAAGCCCAATTTCCCCAGTTAGACGCCACGTCATAGTCTACAAGCTGGCTTTCAAAATAGGCTGCGCCGTGTCGCCAGTCGACGCCCAACTCGTAAATCAAACAGCTTGCGGCTAACTGCCTTCCACGGTTAGACATGTAGCCAGTCGCATTAAGTTGGCGCATACATGCATCGACAATCGGGTAGTTGGTTTTACCGCCCTTCCATTTGGCAAAATTAAGGTTTGCCGATGGATTACTATTCTCTGTTTTAACGGGGTTTATGGGTGAGCCCGTAAATAGCGATGATTTCAACGCCATGCTTTTCCAATAAAAATACTCTCGCCACAACAGCTCGAAATAGATCCAGTAAGTTGAATCATTGGAACCATGATGCGACTCAAATCGTGCGAGGTGTCTGCAGATTGTTTTCGGTGAGACACAGCCTAATGCGAGCCACGGTGAAAACTTGGTCGAGTTCTCGATGCCATCCAATGCATTTCTTGTCTGTTTATAGCGGCTCGCGTAATCGTGTGAGAAGTAGCGTTCGAGATGTATTAATCCCGAGGTTTCACCGCCTTTAAAGCTTTGCTCGCTCGCCAAATTACCCTTCGTAAAAAGGGAGGCTTTTGAGTGACAGTGTGATGTTTTCGTTAGGTCTGGTGCTGGTGGTAAGTTCGTTATGGTCAAACTTTGTGTACCGACAGCCAAGTGTTCGATGAGTTTTCGGAATTTGGTAAACGAGCGGGGTAACTTGTCTAACGTAAAAGGGAAGTCATCGAGCTCAAACAGAGTCGAGTTATGAGATTGAATCGCAGTTAAGTTCGGGCAGTCAGCCAACGTTGATTGCACTAGCTGTTGCTCGTCGTAGCCACAATGAACATTTGCAAACAAGTGAGTGACGTTTAGAGCAGAGATAATCTCGTTGAGCGAGTCTTTAACGTTATCGCTTTTATCTTGGTCCTGTCTAAGGACGACGAGTGACTGTTTTAGGTCGCTCAGGTTAGCTTTAAGATCGCTTATCGATTGTGAAATGAAAGCTGTACGGTGAGCGCCATTTTGTTGTTCTTGGGCGAACTGTGAAGAGTAGTGAGACAGAACCGGTTCAACGACGACACAAACGAGCTCATCGACGATTTGGCTTGCTTGGTAAAGTAGCGCATTGTCGTTGATTCTTAAGTCGTTTGTAAAAAGATACAGACCAATCTTTTTCATTACTTCCACTCGGCGATTTGTTAATTATTAGACGCTTACGAGTTGATAAGCTGACAAGATCACAAATGACTACTCTAAGTGGGTAATAGCAGATTTCGGTCAGGATGAGTGTGTTGAAGAGGATATCAAGCCAACCAATAATACCGATAGAGGTTGGCAATGCAGGCTATTTTTGAGTGTCGAACTGCAGCTTCTATTCCATAGGAACAACGAGAATATCGATAGGAGAAGTATCGATGATCTGTTTAGAATGGGAGATGAGCTTATGCCAAAAATCATGGTGATGGCCACACAGCAATAGGTCAACACCGTTTGCTTCGATGGCATTTTTGAGCTTGTCGTTCAAGTCACCCGTTCCCACGAAAATGTGCTTGATTGGGTGCTTGGCGTACGCCTCAAACTCTCTCAAATGCTTAACGGCATCTTCATTGATGGGTAAATCACCGTCATTTCCTTGAATATCAACGAGTTCTGGATAAATCTCTCCATGCGTACCATCGATATAAACAAATGAAATGCCCGCTTCTAGTTTATCAGCGAAGAAGGTCGCTCTATCAATGAGAATCTTGGTGTCGTCAGACAGTTCAAGTGCGACCAGAATATGTCGGTAATCCATAATTAAAGCCTCTTGTTGTGAGTTATGTAACAAGCATAGTTTCTGTTGACGCAAATGATATCGAAGAGATCTCATATTGCGTAAAATCATCATTCAATGTTCTTCTAAGCACTATCGTATTTATATCGCTTTGATTGATAAGAAATTTACAGAAGGTTGATATAGTGGTTGAAGCGCTAGCTTATTCTGATAGATAGGCTTGATAGTTCAATGCGCTAATAACGAAGAGGCATCAATGACAGCACTACTAACCATTCCCACGCGAACATTAGGTTTCGACTACGATATTGAGATCCGAGACTGGTCTCAAAAGCTGGTCGGCTTTCATGTGTTTGAAGATGGTAGACGACCGCTTGATGGGGGCATTGGGCTGAGCCTCAACCTTGTTGAACAGTTTGACGTGAATGGTCGTTGGTTAGACTCATTGCCTGCGCGCTATCGTGAAATCACCGACGACTTTCCAGAATACCAATACCAGATGTTGTGGCTTGCTGCGAATACTTATGAAGCCGCGCAATTGCTTGAATTAAGGCCTGTTATTTTGGCTCTCATCTGCATGAAATACAGTGTCGATAATCAGAAAGCATTGGCACTGAGTCGCTTAGGGCAGAAGAAGATACTTGCTAAGTTGGGTTTAGACAGTAGCAAGGCGACACTCAAATTCATCGACAAGCTAGAGCTTCATTACAACGTTGGTGATGAACTCGACCACATTGTTCGCATTCTCGAACCACTGCAAAGACGAGTTCTTAAGTTTAAGCACTACTCAAAAGTTGGATACACAGCCCTGCGTTTGGACCAAGTTCATCCATTTCTAACTGGTAGCCGATTAGGGATTGCAATGGTGGAAGAGGGCAGACTTAATGCACCGTCGAAGATGGCGATGTTCCAAGATGCGATATTGCTAGGGCAAGATTTGGAGATGGATGATCCACTGCGCGCGATTACCAGCCAGAACTCATTCGTGATGTTTGAACAACTTCATGACCGCTGGACGGAGCAACGCCAATTACGTCGCTTGGAGGGTAATCGCCCAATGGATAAAGACATCCCTTATCCCGTTCCTTTGCTCGGTAATGACAACATTCATCCGCTCACTGATTATTACGATCTTGAACACGAAGGCATAGAGCAGAAGCACTGTATTGGTGTGTATCACAACCGAATCATGAGCGATCGCTATGTGGTGTTCCGCATGCTCAAACCTCAGCGTTTAACCATAGGTTTACGTCGCGTCCCGAGCAAAGCATTTCCATTTGAAATAGACCATATCTGCGGAATACGAAATGCTCCTCCATCAGAATCCGCTCGCCAAGTGATTCACGACTGGTTGGAAGCGAGTAAGCAGAAGTATCCTAAGCAATAACCATGAAGTAGAAGGGATAGCAGGATGTATCAACAAGGAGATTTATGCCCGCATTGTGGTTTGATTATTGTCATGCCAACAGATTCGCAAGCCGAATGCTTAGGGTGTGGTGAAGAGATCAATCAAGACCCTGCAGACGATTACGACGAAGAAGAGTAACTTTACCTACACTGATATAAACCAAGGCTAGGATGGCCGTATTAGCCCTTCAAAGGATGGAAAGACATGCAGAAAGTAATCTTTAGAAATTGCGATGAAAGCTCGCCATATTGGAGTGAATTAGAGCGCTTGTTTCAAAGTGAATGGTCTGATTTCAAGTTTAAAGATACCTATAAAGACTGCGTACAACTCCCTCCAGTAATAGTAGTACTTCGCGATAATGTGGTCATTGGTGGCTTGGCATATTCCCATTTTCAGGAACCTCATCAAGTGCGGGATGTGGTTTGGATTAATGCTGTTTATGTTGATACTCAATGGCGCGGTCAAGGTATTGCGAGTGAACTGATTAATCGTGGTGTCAGACAAGTATCTTCTGCAGTGCAAACTCAACTCTACGCGTACACCAATATCATGGGACTCTACCAAGGGCTAGGTTGGTCAGTTGTCGATATCGAATCAGAACCGAACCATAAAGTGATGAGTATTGAGCTTAATCGATAAACTAAGATTAAAGTCAGATATTAGGTTATCTGCCGTTTGAGTGATGAACTTCTCCCTTTCATCTATAACGCATAAACCTGTTAAATTTTCGTTGGAACTCATGTCGATATCGCCTTTAAATCAAACAACTAGCTGTTGATTAAAACGATCAAGACGATTTATTGCAGCAGTTGTTGAGCACAAAGCCTATATTGACTAGAATGACGCACTTTTTTTATTTACGTACATACAGGTAATGAACATGAGCGATACTAATTCAAGACCAGCTTTACCAGATCATCTTGCAGGTAACCCACGCAGCCCACACCACGTTGCTGAGTGTTTCGAATACCCAATCGGCATTCGTCTAAATGGTAAAGAGCGTACTGATGTTGAAGAATACTGCATCAGCGAAGGTTGGGTTAAGATCCCTTCTCCAAAAGCGCTAGATCGTTTTGGTCAGCCAATGCTTATTACTCTAAAAGGCACGGTAGAAGCTTTTTACATCGACGCATAATCACTTCGTGTAACTCGATCATATCGAGCCACCAAGCGTTATTACCTAAAAGGGTCTAGAGAAATCTAGACCCTTTTTGTTTTTCAAATCTATTGAGCTATTACCTTTACCAAGCGATACCTGCACCAATCGAGAACTCCAAATCTTCACCTTCTGCTTTATCGAAACCTGCGGTCACAACAAAGCCACTGTCCATAATGTAGGTTGCATCTAAGCCACCAACTTGTTTGGTTGAGCTGTCAGAGAACTCATGGCTATCTATAGTGACGTCCGTGTGGGTACGCTTAATCCCGTAACCTGGGGTGATGTACAAGTTTTCGGTGATACCAATCGGTGCTTGAAACTGATATTCGTTGTCGCGTTGCTTGTATTCGTACGAGTCTTCATCTTCGTTATAAGCTGAGCGGGTAAACTCAATGCCATAACCTATGCTTCCCGGACCGCGATATTTGATGTAAGAAGCAGACCAATCTCTCCACCCACGTTCAGCCGATAGACCAAATGTAATCGCAGTTTCTTCTTGGTTTTGTTCATAGGCTTGTGCGTTAGACATAGTGAACAGCAAGACAGCGGCTAATGTCAGAAGGGGAAGCTTTTTGATGGTCATTGGATCTCTCGCTTATGTATACAAAATATCGGCAAATTCACACTATCGAATGCCAGTAGATTAGTAACCTAGTCCGGATCTTCCTTGAGCTTTTTAGTTGTGTTTTCTTGGTTGTGCTTGAGCGGCATCCTCTTGGATTTGAGGATGCCTTTTTGATATGGGATTGGTGATAAGTATTACTTCAAAGTACGTAGCTTATTAACCTGCATTTTTGCTCGCACTTTGGTGGCTTGCGCTTGCGACGGTAAGTTGTCTTTGACCTTGTTTTTAATGTCTGCGACAGGGATGAAGTTCCACTGACCGTCGTGATACTTAACTACAAAAGTCTCACGGTTCATTTCTTCACGGAACACCCAAACACCATCGTCGAGACGCTTAAAGTCACCAACTACATTGCCGTTAGTGTCTCGAACTGTCCAAAAGGTGTAATCATCGTCCGCATAAGTGATGGAATCTTTTTGGCCAGAGATCATCTTGTCTCCAGAGCTAACCGTCACATAGTTGTCACGAATGATGATTTCACCAACACGTTTATCATCCACGTAGATGCTGTAGAGAGTGTGCTCGTCGCTAACCTGCTCTCGAACGGCTGAGACATGTGCATCGCTGTCATCTCGGTTAAAGAAAGGAATGTCTCCCAACTCAGGGATATGAACAAAACCTAAATCAGCTTGAGCGATTTTGTCTTTAAGAGTAGGAGCATCATTGCCATAGTTCGGATCTGGATTCTCATAGTCACCATCGTTATCTGAATCGTCTAGTCCAAAACCTGGGTCAATATTTTCGAAACCATAGTCGCCATCAAATTGAGGTTGTGCTGGTTCTGAACCACCGCCAGATGAACAACCTGCTAAAACAGTAGTAAGAACGAGTGCGATAAGTGATTTGTTCATGATATTTCCTAACGTTTGTTGAATTCGTAAGATGCTCACTGACTAACCTCACTACTAGGTGATGGGTACACGCCTTGTGTATAGACATTGCTGCATCGCTTGAGATGTACAATAAACAACCTGCCTAGTTCGATAAATAAACGGAAAGAAATACAAAACATCACCATTGGCTATGTATTGTTAGTTATACGCATTGCTGATGGCGATGTACGACTTATCTATTCACATTAATTGGGCGCAAAGAGGTTGGTTCTGTTTACAATTGTTTAACTTAATTGCATATCCTTGTTTGAAAGGTTCGATATTTGCTCACTCGAAAGGTGGTTTTCTGTACAAGCGAACTCAGCACTGAAGAACAACACCAACAAAAATATGAAGCGCAGTCTAATTAAATGAAACTAATATGCTGTATTTAAAGTTATTTTTTGTTAATAACTACCTCTATCACAGAAATTAATCCTGAAGCACATACAATTCCCTTGATTTCGAATGAGCGCTAAATTTTTTCGTTCGAGCATTTTAATTCTTCCTTCGCCCAATAACATGAGGTTCCTATGTTTGGAATATTCAAACCTATGGCGCATATCGATCGCTTGTCATCAGATAAGATTGATAGCACCTACACACGACTACGATGGCAGCTGTTTCTCGGTATCTTCGTTGGCTATGCGGGGTACTACTTAGTCCGTAAAAACTTTAGTTTGGCGATGCCTTATCTCATTGAACAAGGTTTTAGCCGCGGAGAGCTAGGGGTTGCATTAGCGGCGGTATCTATCGCTTACGGCTTATCTAAGTTCTTAATGGGCAGTGTTTCTGACCGGTCTAATCCTCGTTACTTCCTCAGCGGTGGCTTGTTAATGTCGGCACTGGTGATGTTCTGCTTTGGCTTTATGCCTTGGGCAACAGGCAGCATCACTGCGATGTTTATTCTGCTGTTCTTGAATGGTTGGTTCCAAGGTATGGGTTGGCCAGCTTGTGGGCGAACCATGGTTCACTGGTGGTCACGTAAAGAACGTGGTGAGATCGTGTCGGTATGGAACGTTGCTCACAACGTGGGTGGCGGTTTGATTGGTCCAATGTTCTTGTTGGGGCTGTGGGCTTTTAACGACGATTGGCGAACCGCTTTTTATGTTCCTGCATTTTTTGCCACTCTCGTTGCTATCTTTGTTTGGTTTACCGTAAGAGATACGCCTCAATCTTGTGGGTTACCACCGATTGAAGAACACAAAGACGATTACCCAGACGACTACGATACGTCTCATGAGAAAGAAATGACGGCGAAAGAGATCTTCTTCAAGTACGTTTTCTCTAACAAGCTGTTGTGGTCAATCGCGATTGCTAACGCGTTTGTTTACCTTATCCGTTATGGCGTACTCGATTGGGCTCCGGTTTATTTAAAAGAAGCAAAAGACTTCTCAGTAGATAAATCATCATGGGCTTACTTCCTGTATGAGTGGGCTGGTATTCCTGGCACGTTATTGTGTGGTTGGATTTCAGATAAGTTATTCAAAGGCCGACGTGCACCAGCAGGTATCTTGTTCATGGTGCTAGTGACAGTCGCTGTATTGGTATATTGGTTGAACCCAGCAGGTAACCCAACGGTTGATATGTTGGCATTGGTTGCGATTGGTTTCCTTATCTATGGTCCTGTAATGTTGATTGGTTTGTATGCACTGGAACTTGCACCTAAGAAAGCAGCGGGTACAGCTGCTGGTCTAACAGGTTTGTTTGGTTACTTAGGTGGCGCGGTTGCTGCGAACGCAATACTCGGCTTTATGGTTGACCATTACGGTTGGGATGGCGGCTTCATTATTTTGGTCGGCGCTTGTGTGGCTTCAATCATCTGTCTGCTTTACGCCTTCTTAGGTGAGCGTGCTCACCATAAACAAAAAGATCTCGAACGAGAGAAAGAAGCGCTAGCTCAGTAGTGTATTTACTGAATCACATCTATAAATAACAACAGAGGCAGGTATATCCTGCTTCTGTTTTATCAAGGAAAACAATAATGAAAACAACGTCACTGTCTCTGACCTTATTAGCACTAAGCTTATCTGCAAATGTATTCGCCGATCCTTTAGTGATTGCGCATCGCGGTGCTTCTGGATATTTGCCTGAACACACATTGCCCGCTAAAGCGCTCGCTTATGCGATGAAACCTGACTACATCGAACAAGATGTCGTGATGACCAAAGACGACCAATTGGTGGTTTTGCATGATCACTATCTAGACCGAGTCACCGATGTAGCGGATCGCTTTCCAACACGCGCTCGTGCAGATGGCCGTTACTACGCAATTGATTTTACGCTTGCTGAGATCAAATCCCTGAAAGTGACCGAAGGCTTTAACCTAGATGAACAAGGTAAAAGAGTAGCAGGGTACCCAACGCGCTTCCCAATGTGGCAGTCTGATTTTCGTGTTGCTACCTTTGCAGAAGAGATCGAGCTGATCCAAGGTTTAAACAAAACGCTCGGTTATGACGTGGGCATCTATCCTGAGATAAAAGCGCCTTGGTTCCATCGTCACGAAGGCAAAGACATCTCTAAAGCGGTACTTGCGACCTTGCATCAATATGGTTACCTATCGAAAGACGACAAAGTGTATTTGCAGTGTTTCGACGCCAATGAACTTCAACGTATTAACGATGAGCTCATGCCTGCGATGGAAATGGATCTTAAGCTCGTTCAGTTGATGGCCTATACAGATTGGAATGAAACCATGACGTACCAAGGTGACAAAGAAACGCCTTACAGTTACGACTGGATGTTTGAAGCTGGTGGCATGGAAAAAGTGGCGACTTATGCGGAAGGAATTGGTCCTTGGAAGCCAATGTTGGTAGACGATGCATCGACCAAAGATAACATCATTATTAAACCGTTAATGAAGTCAGCAAAAGACGCGGGCTTAGATGTTCACCCGTACACGTTCCGTGCCGAACCAGGAAGAATCCCAGCTTATGCTGATAACTTTGATGGCATGTTGGATGTCTTCTACAACCAAGTCAAAGTCGATGGTGTGTTTACCGACTTCCCAGACAAAGCGGTCGACTTCTTGAACCGTTAGTATCCTGCCAATTACGAGCGACTAGTAACGAGATATTCAGAGCTAAAAGCACACACTAAAGGTGTTTTTGGCTCTTCTTTTACTTTTTGGATCTTCTTGTATTGGCCTCGAAATCCTAACGATATTCTTCTTTCTCAGCCCACATTTTGATATTCACTCGGTTTACAGCAATAACCTGACTTGATAGGTTACTCCCAATGCAGCCAGATGCTTAATCTATAAGTCTTTATCGGCTCAAGCTCATATTGAATTTGGAAAGATCATGGAAGAAAGAAGCAAAGCTTATCTTGATAGCTACCTCAACACATTGCCAGCAGACGTTGCCTCGCAATACACCTCCTTTAGTGCTGATTATTACTGCGCCGACGAGTACAACGCCAACCTCTGCGCTCAGTTAATTCTCAAGGGTGAAAAACAAGCGTCTTGCGGCCTTGAACATTGGTATACCCATGAAGGAGAGGCGAGACCAGTAGTTGGTCACTTGCAAGTCGTTACCGATTGGGATGGCAAGCCTGTTTGCATTGTTGAGATCACGTCGGTGTCGTCGTGCAAATACAACGAAGTGACCGCTGAGTTTGCTGCTGCAGAAGGCGAGGGTGACAAATCACTCGAATGGTGGAGAGAAGCTCACTGGAATTTCTTCTCACGTGAATGTGAAGAGCTCAAGATCTCACCAAGTGAAGACATGTTACTTATGTTGGAGCGTTTCAAAGTGGTTTATCAGTAATACAGTAACCGTGAGTGTCGTGTTGAATCGCAAGGCTTGGCATTTGAGTCTTCATTTGAACATTACAAGATAACTAACAATCACAAGGAGAGTGATATGAAAATAGCGATATTGGATGACTACCAGAACGTCGTTAAAGACCTTGATTGCTTCAACAAACTCGAACAACACGATGTCACTGTATTTACCCAGACTTACTCAGAGCAAGAGCTCGTCACGAAGTTGGTCTCGTTTGAAGCCATTGTGCTCATTCGTGAAAGAACCGAGATCACCGAATCATTGTTATCACAGCTCCCAAACCTCAAGCTTATTAGCCAGACGGGCAAAGTGAGTAACCATATCGACCCGCAAATGTGCGAACGATTTGGTGTTACTGTGTTAGAAGGCCGAGGCTCGCCAGTTGCACCCTCTGAATTATGCTGGGCGTTGATTATGGCTGCATCGCGCCACATTCCCACTTACGCGTCAAACCTTAAGCAAAACCAGTGGCAAGATTCTGGCTCGCTAGGGTTAGGTCGAACTTTGAAGGGCTTGAAGCTTGGTATTTGGGGCTACGGCAAAATCGGCAAATGCATTGCACAATATGCGCAAGTATTTGGGATGTCTGTCGTAGTGTGGGGTAGTCAAGCTTCACGCGATCAAGCGCAAGCAGATGGATTTGAAGCAGCAGCAACCAAACAAGATTTCTTTCGAGAAGTTGATGTGCTTTCTTTGCATTTGCGTTTGAATGATGTCACCAGAGGATGTGTTACGGCACACGACCTTAGCTTGATGAAGCCGTACTCACTGTTTGTGAACATCAGCCGTGCCGAGTTAGTCGAACCGATGGCCTTGTATCATGAACTACGCGAGATACCGACCAAAACTGCCGCTATTGATGTGTTCGATTGTGAGCCAGTAACAACAGACTCCGAACCGCTATTGTCCTTACCAAACGTCACTGCGACTCCACATTTGGGCTATGTTGAACAAAATAGCTACGAACTCTACTTCGATATCGCCTTCGACAACATTCTGTCCTATCAAAGGGATGGCATATAGCGATAGAATCTGCCTAAAGCACTAAAAAGGCAGAGAAGTATGGGCTTAGCAATCAGAGAAGTCACGGTAGAAGATGCACAAGGCATTATTGATGTATTAAATCCAATCATTATCGAAGCGCGTTATACGATCTTGGATCAGACTTTTACTGTTGATGAAGAAAAGGCATTCATTGAGTCGTTCCCTGAGCGCGGTGTATTTAGCGTTGCAGTCAACGAGACGACAAGCCAGTTGCTTGGTTTTCAGAATGTAGAACCATTCGCTAGTTACACTAAGGCCTTTGACCACGTTGGTATTATTGGCACTTATGTTGATGCAAATAGCCGTGGGCAGGGCGTTGCCAAGCAGTTGTTTGGCTACACATTCAAATCAGCCAAAGCCAAAGGTTATGAAAAGCTGTTCGCCTATGTAAGAGCAGACAACGAGCGCGCGTTAGCGGTATACCTTAAGCAAGGTTTTGAAATTGTCGGAACGGCTAAGAAACACGGTAAGATTGGCGACCAGTACTTTGATGAGATCCTTATCGAGAAGTTTCTATAGGCTCGCTTGAACATTAGATAATTCATCGTATGCAGGAGGCAAGATGACAAAGCTAATCGAATTAACAAAAATAGTCTTATTCGACTGGGGCAATACGCTGATGGTCGATTTCCCAGACGCACAAGGGAAGATGTGTGACTGGGAAACCGTACAAGAAGTGAGTGGTGCTCGTGCATTACTGGCTGAACTCTCCAACAATCACCAAGTTTATGTTGCCACCAATGCTGGTGATTCCAGTAAAGATGACATCATTCGTGCCTTCGAGCGTGTTGGCCTGTCTCAATATATCTTGGGTTACTTTTGTAAGGCGAGTATTGGCTTTTCTAAGTTCGAGTCGGGGTTCTATCCTGCCATCATTTCCAAACTCGGTGTTGCACCACAAGACATCACCATGGTTGGCGACACTTTAGAGAAAGACATTTACCCAGCACTTGAAGCGGGTTTGAATACGGTGTGGTTGAACACGGAAGGAGTTGAGCTTGAGTCACAGCATCCACGTATCGTACAAGTTCAATCCCTAAGCGAACTGTTGGATAAACGCCATGGATGACCATTCAGAGATCTGGCGTCAGTATTACCAAAAAGCACTAAGCAAACCTCATTTAAAAAGAACGGAATTCGCAATCAAACTGAATGAGTCAGGCTTAAATGTTGCGATTGATTGTGGTTGTGGAACAGGTAGTGACATCGCCCTTTTAGAACAACAAGCGTACCAAGTGTATGGCTTCGACGTTAATCCTGATTCGATTGCTATATGTCGGGATCGTTTTGGTCGCAAATCTTTGGTCGAAATATCTGAAAGTGGATTTGAACACTATGATTACCCGAAATCTGGCGTAGTGATTGCCAATTCGAGTCTGTTTTTTGCTGACCCAACGCGTTTTGACGGGGTTTGGCACAATATTGAAAACTGTCTTGAAGTAGGTGGCGTATTTGCAGGTGATTTCATGGGCGTCGATGACAGTTGGGCGCATGGCTATCGAACCCCAACAACGCCGTTAACGAAAACTAAAGTACTCAGCTTATTCAACGACTTTGAGATAGTACGATTCCATGAGCGAGACGAACAAGCACTCACGTCGCTGGGTAGGGTGAAGCATTGGCACACTTACTCGGTCGTTGCGATTAAGCGTCGTTAAAAGTCAGTAACTAAAACTCATTCGAATGCTTGTCCGTTTTGACGTCAACCTCTCATCTCTTTGTTGTTTAATCCTCTAAGCTAACTCTAGTTTCTACTATGAGGGCTAGGCTATGAGTATCGAACGTCACGGAATATCGGTTGGAATTGAACGTGTTAGCGGTGAAACCATCGTTGTGTTTAAAGCGAAAGGCAAACTCACACACGATGACTACCAAGCAATGATGCCAATTCTAAATACCACGCTAGAAGAACTCGATTCATCTAAAATCAAGATGCTGGTCGACATCTCCACCTTAACGGGCTGGGAGCTACGTGCTGCTTGGGATGATTTCAAACTGGGATTAGAGCTCAATTCGAAGATAGACAAAATCGCGATTTATGGTGATAAAAGCTGGCAAGAATTCGCTTCAAAAGTAGGGAGCTGGTTTGTGTCTGGTGAGATTAAGTCATTCGAAGACCACGACTCTGCGCTTAAGTGGTTAGTCGATTGATAATATTCGCGAACAGCTAACGAACAATCAGTAAACATCGCCAATGACAGTTGACGAGCATTGTCTCGAACGCTGTCATTTTTCGTTTTGGTTATGATATTTCCCATTCGATTCAATAGAGTATATTCATTCCAGCGTGTAACATACCCAGGCTTTGTTTGGTCGCGACTAATGGTGTGGCTAGATTCAGTAATAACGAGAACTAAAACAGAAATAAGGTCTAACGACATGCATAAGATAATTGATAAGCTGGCTTGGATTTTCATCAAAGACGGCAAGCTGTTGATGGTCAGATCAAAAGGCAAAGAACTGTTCTATTTACCGGGTGGTAAGCGTGAAGCGGGCGAAAGTGATGAGCAAGCACTGGTTCGCGAAATCAAAGAAGAGATCTCAGTCGATTTAGTGCCTGATTCCATCAAATACGTCGAGACGTTTACAGGACAAGCTGATGGAAAAGCGGAAGGCGTATCGGTGCAATTGACTTGCTATCTTGCAGATTATACTGGTGAACTGTCTCCAGATGCCGAAATCGAAGAGCTTAAGTTTGTTGATGGCAACGACAGAGCAGTATGTTCATTGGCAGCACTGGTTGCGCTTGATTGGTTAGAAGCGAACCAGTATTTGGCTTAAGGTTTTAGCTGTTTTTAGCGAATGCTGAAGATTGATCTTCAAAAGATCATCGCTTACGAATAGCTTGAAGGGCGGCTGTCTTTCATCAATAGGTCGAGTTTCCTTTGAGCTTTCTTCGTGTCTTGTAAATCCACCACCTCAATCATTTCACACTCATCTCGTACCATCTCATTAATCAGGCTTGGGTAGTGTCGGCAATCTTCTGGTCGGTCTAAGTAGATGCTACATGTGTACTTGGCTTGAGCCTTGGTGTCTTTCGTCGGAACCAGCTCCAGAAAAGGGCAGCGAGTTAAACGTTCACCAGATTCAGGGTCAAACCAAATCTCGCTTCCTCGAACATATTCAAAGATATCTGGGTTGAACAGCTCCCACAAATCGATCTCTTCTTGAGTCGCGGCAAGGTCGCCATCTCCGTATTTGATACAGCATTTTCCGCATTGATTACAATCTTTCATTATCGACTTCATAAATTGGTGAGCTTTTATCATTTTACCACTGATAGGCGTGGCACGTTGATTTTGTTATTCATGGTTAAGCCGTTACGGGGAGGGAACTTGGAATAGCGGCACTTAAAATCCAATTTATCTATGCACCACCACTCCAATCAAAGCTGTAAACAGCGATACAATTTGCGCCTATCACGTTATTCAAGCAAAGGCATCAAAATGAGAACCGTATACACCACCGAAGGCAACATCAACGCAAAGAAACAAAAAGAGGCTTACCCAAAGCTCGCTTTATGTGACAAGTGCGTTGGTGATTACGTGGTTATCGAGCAAGGTGAACGAACTTACAAGCCTTGTGCTAAATGTGGTGCCGACGATTAATGCGCCTTGATAAATACTTATGTAAAAGCACTGACCTAACCAAGCCTGAAGCGATTGAACGCATCCATAATGGCGAGGTGAACGTAAACAGTGAAATCGTCACCGATGAATCAGCTCAGGTTCATGAAAGCAACACCATCTTGTTAAATGGCACGCCGCTTAAGTTGCGTGAATTTCGATACCTCCTAATGCACAAGCCTGCGGGTACTATTTGCTCCAATATCGACGAAGTTTATCCTTCATTGTTCAACTACATCGAGATAGACAAAGCATCAGAACTGCACATTGCAGGGCGCTTAGATGCTGACACCACAGGCTTAGTCTTGATTACCGATGATGGGCGATGGTCATTCAACATCACGCTGCCAACCAAGTCGTGTAAGAAGGTGTATCGCGTGGCATTGTCACGAGATATCAAAGATGATGTCGCTGACAAGTTCAAAGCGGGCATTCAATTGCAAGGCGAGCAAAAACCGACGCGTCCGGCAGAGCTCGAAGTGATTACCAGTAAAGAAGTGCTGTTGACCATTACAGAAGGTAAGTTTCATCAAGTGAAACGAATGTTTGCTGCAGTAGGGAATCGAGTTGTTGGCCTACACCGTGAACAGATTGGAGATGTGCGTTTAGATGTTGAAGCAGGCCAGTGGCGTTATCTAACCAAAGCCGAAGTCGACTCATTTCAGCAAAACTCTGAATAATAGCTCTGAATAAACGCTGTAACCACTTAAAGCGTTAAGCGTGTCAGCACAAGAATATCAACACTATAAGGATGTAGGATGGAAAACCTCAAAGTCTCAGAAATTAAGTCTTTCGTACCCGCGAAAGATTTCGATTTATCCAAGCGCTTTTACCAGTCAATCGGCTTCGAAGTGATGTCTGAATTTCACGATATCGCCCATCTACGACACGGCAGTTGTGCGTTCCTTCTGCAAAATTTTTATGAACCTGCGCACTGTCACAATTACATGATGCACTTGCTGGTTGAAGACGTAAAAAGTTGGTATCAACACATCCAAAACTCTAATGTAGTGTCGGAATTTGAAGTTACCGTTTCCGAGGTTGTTGAGCAGCCTTGGGGAATGCTTGAGTTTTGTATCACTGACCCAAGTGGTGTGCTGTGGCGCGTGGCTGAAAACGTCAGACCGCGCTAATTCAGCCAACTTGCATTAAGGCCAGTGAAAACTTCAAATTATCCATCTGTTTCTTTATTTATGCCGACATAAGGCAATGATCAAATAGGTTCAAACATGGATATAAAGGCTAAAATGCACAGCCAAGACGTGTACTACTGTGACGACGTTGATTTGGTTGCTGAGCAAACTCAATGCTTAGAAGTGCTATACGATTTCAACCACACTCGCCCGAGTGAAGGTGATAAACGACAACAAATCATGAAGCAGTTGTTCGCCGAAGTCGGTGAGGGCTGCTACATTGAACCACCATTACATGCGAACTGGGGGCGTCACACGCACCTAGGCAACAACGTATACGTGAACTTCAATCTAACTCTGGTCGACGACACAGACGTATTCATTGGCGACAACGTGATGATTGCGCCTAACGTGACCATTGCCACTGGCACACATCCCATCAGCCCAGAACTCAGGCTAAAAGCAGCGCAATTCAATGTTCCCGTTCGTATTGGCAACAACGTTTGGCTTGGCGCGCACACCGTGGTGCTTCCCGGTGTCACCATTGGTGAAAACTCAGTAATAGGCGCAGGGAGCATCGTCACCAAAGACATCCCAGCTAATGTCGTCGCAGTCGGCAACCCATGCCGTGTGGTACGCGAAATCAACGAACGCGACCGAGAGTATTACCACAAAGATCGCCGCATTCCCGATGAATTAAAGTAAGCGACTTTTCACATGCCTTAAATTAGCTGTGACATAAGCCATTGTTATGCAATGGCTTAATTGCATATTGCTTGCCTATCTTAGAAACTAGACAGAATTATTCTGGATTTAAGTGCAGAATTTTTTCGGTTTAATAGCTGTTAAATTAATTCAGAGGTTCCATGGACAAATTAGAAAAGTATCTGCTAAAGCGAACTCTAGCGAAAGTGGTCAAAAACAATTGTCCTACTCGTATTCCTCGTTCTGGCAAAGCTGGAGCTAAGATTCGGTGTTACTCAACATGTATAAAACTTGGGGGCCAATACGAGTTATTGGTAAAAGACTTTGATGGTGAGAACTTAAAGGGTTACCAATATAGCAAAGAGCTTGATAGGTATGATGAAGAAGCAACTATCCACGTTGACTGGCTTACTATCGATAGCTTAGAGATTGAGCAATACATTGGCTACTTTTCAGTAACCTACACAGGTTTATGGGATTTCGTCCTGTTCGAAAATACCAAACTAATGGCGTTACTTGCTTTTTATCGAAGAAATAAAAGTGACCTTGCACAATATCTATTTAATAAGCGCCAAGTTGAAAGCAAAAAGCGGCACGAACTCCTTAAGTTTCTCATAGAGAATTATGGCAGCATGAAACAAGAGTTTCATTTGATAACTTTGTTGCATCAGGTTTACAGTGCACACATGTTTCGGCACCCAGATAAAGATAAGCTTAAGGAATTATTAGACCTACAACTTGATTCATTCGTACAAACAGGGGAGTTAGTATTTAATAACGGTGCTTATCGCTTAACGGGCAGAGCAATCATTACCTTAGAAAACTTTCAAGTTGAAGCTAGACGGCATAAAGTTTCAGTGGTTCAACAGTGGCTTATGATAGCTCTTACATTAGTGTTAGCATTTATCGGGCTAGTTCAGGCCAAAGTAATTGAACTGCCAGTGTTACTAAACTTGAAGAATTAACATAACAATCTGTTTAAGAGTAAATCGCAACACTTAACATTTTTGCAATGCGTTGCTCACCACTTAATACGGAATTAAGCATCACAGGAGGTTTGGTGAAAGATATTATTGACTACTTACAACTGGGAGCTAATGGGATCGTCTTGACCATTTTAGGTTGGCTCTATTTTGCATATATACGAAACCTGAAGTCAGAAGCGAAGTTAAAAGATGAGCAAGTAAAAGCATCTGAAAAGAATATGGCGTTTTGGAAAGATAAAGCTAGTGAATTGGAGAAAAAATCTCCAGAGTTTGTTGAAAATATTTTGTCCAACCGTATTGAAATTCGCGAAAAGGAGTTAGCTAGACTAAATGAAGATGCAGAGTTTAATGCCAAAGACATCGAAGAGAAAAATAGGCAACTAGACATGCTGCATAGTGAACTAGAAAAAGCTAAATACTTTGGTAGAGCACTAACATATTACGATTCAGAGTTAGATGATGAAGTTATTATTCCTGAGTCAGACATTGAATTGGTTGAACTTGGCGAGGTGTTTGTTGACTCAGGGTCACTAATGGTCACGGACCCATGTTATGTTTCGAGTGAATGGAAAAATATCCCCTATGAACCATTTGATAAATATAAGGACTTTAAGTCTGGGGATGTATATCAGTTTCGTAAGGATTTTCAGCGTTACGATGAAATACTTTTACCATATGAGAAAAAAGTATTTGAGTTGATAAATGAAAAGACGTTAGTTCTAATGGACGAAGAGAGAGAACTATCATATTCATTTGCTGGTTCAGCGTATGCTACAGGCTCTAAACTAGGTTTTGGTGTATTACCATTTGAAAATGGTGCGTTGGGAGCTGGATTCTGCATTAAAACAGTATATGGTGACGGGGGATACAGGGTGTTAGGGGAAAAATATAAGGGCGATATTGTTCGTATTTACATTGAGCTCCAATAGAATGCCCAACAAACTTTTTAAGGGCGATTCACAATGCGTGGTATTTTTCATTACATCGTGGCTTTTTGTTTACGGCACCATGGGTTAATTTCTGTGGTGGCAGCCAGCTATTTAAGCGGTGTAATGCTCTAGGAGGCAAATTTGCTCGATTTATTCAAAAAAGTGGTTCTAATTAACCTCTCAGCTGCACTTGTAGTTATAGCTCTAGCTCAGTTTATTCCTTTCTTCGCGACTACTCAGTTGGTCGACTTCCTGTTCTTTGTTGTCATCGTTATATGGATTTTAGCGAAACTAATGTGGGAAGGAGGCATCCATAGTAAGACAACTCGGTTAGATGATCCGAGTACAGATAAGGTCTACAAAATGGTAGAAGGGCATGATTTCGAAAAAGAGCAACACGAGCACTATCGAGTGAACTACCAGACAGGTTTGGTTTTCTTTATAGCCGGTTTACCTGCATTTATTACTTGTTTAGTTCTTCAATTTTTTTGAGTACGAACATAACAATAAACTTAATAAGATTCACATCACTTGGCATTTTCACTATTCGTAGATCCAAGTATTGAAGGTAGTATTACGTTCCTCACCACCTAGCGGGCGTTATGCCTCCTCATTCTTCCAGAGTTAAAGTAACAATCCATATCTAGTCTTAATAGTTTGTTTAGGTTCACGGTGCTTTTCTTAACCATTTGTTAGAGTAGCATTTCAATGAGCATGGAGGTTTTATAATGGGAACTGTAATCGGTTTGGTGATTCTAGTTGCGATAGATTGGTATCTTGTCCGTAAAACAGGGCTTCATATTCATAAATGGATCTCTAAAAAGTATGCCGCGTATCTGTCGGAGAAGGGAAACAAAAAATAGCCTTTCTTATTAAGTCATCGGTATAAAAAGCGTTATCGGTTATTCATTTTACGCACATTGCAAAGATTGGAGGATTCATGAAAGGTAAAGGAAAGTGCCTATGTGGCTCGGTTGAGTTGGAAGTAGAGTACGCTAGTAATGAATTGGGGGCTTGTCATTGTAGTATGTGTAGAAATTGGTCTGGCGGCCCGATGTTGGTCATTGATTGCGCTGACTCCGTCAAAATATCAGGTGAATCAAATGTAGTGAGATATAAGTCATCAGATTGGGCAGAGAGGGGGTTCTGCGGTAAATGTGGCACTCACTTGTTTTACTTTTTGGTGCCAAATAATCAGTATCACCTTCCTGTCGGTTTATTGATGTCTGGAGATGATTACAAGTTAACTCATCAGATATTCATCGATGAAAAGCCCGAATACTACGAATTTAAAAATGAAACGCACAATATGACTGGCGCAGAAGTATTTGCCCACTTTGAAAGTGGAGAGTAAATATGAAGCGAGATTTTTCTAAATTAGCGACAACCGAGTATGGGAACATACTAAGTAACGAGCACTTTATTAACTTTAGTATTGGTCCTCTTTGGCAAGGAATGCCGCGAATTTGTGGAGACGCGTTTACTGTCCAGTTAACGTCTGGTGATAATTTAATGCTTCATTCAGCTATATACGAGGCACCAGAAGGTTCCATCATTGTAGTGGATGGCGTTGATAGCGAATATGCAGTAGCCGGCGGTAATGTATGCGCAGTCGCGAAGAGTCGAGGTATCAAAGGCTTTATTATTGATGGTGTCATTCGAGATTTGACTGAAATTTCAAATATGAAGTTTCCAGTTTTTGCGAAAGGTGTTCATCCAGTCCCTGGAAAGAAAGAGGTCTATTCTAAACTGGGCGCTCCAATCACTTGCGGGGGAGCAAAGGTCTCTACGGGAGATATCATTGTTGCTGATGTAGAGGGTATTGTCGTTATTCCTAAATCCAGAAAAGACGAAGTGTTTTTAATGGCTTCACAGAAAGCGAGTAAAGAGGCGTCATTAACACTCGCTGAGTGGGAAATAAACCATAGGGCCAAAATAACCCAAGCAATAGCGTCTGCGAAACAAAAACCTGAGAACACTGTAAGTTGATTCGCAATGCGCGGCATTTTTAGTTCAAACCAGTTTGGCTTATCGATAAATGCTGGAAGTGCGGTTACGCAGTTTACAACTTAACGCATCAGCATGCTTTGGGGAGGATGTATGCAAGCCTTATTGTATAGCGCACAAGGATCGAACAGTTCCGAAAGGGTCGAGTGGGTGCTTAATTTCAAGCAGATACCTTACGATAGAATCGAGGTTAGCTCTGATGAACTAACGACCACATACCTAGATATAAATCCTTTTGGTTATGTTCCATCACTCTCGGTCGATGGTTCGGTGTTTTCTGAATCAATGGCGATTATTGAGTATCTTGAAGAGCGATTCCCTAACCCCAACTTATTTGGACAAGACCTTGTTGAAAAAACGCACATTCGTAGAGTTTGCGAATACGTAAACTCTAGTATTCATTCCCCTCAAAACAGAACAGTATTAAGGTTCATGCGTCCAGAGCTACATGAGCGTTCAAAGCGGGAGCTTCGTGGGGAATGGATTATGTGCTGTCTAGAAAAGTTAAGTACGTCAATCTGTCGTGAATCAGAGTTTGCAGTAGGCAGTGACTTTAGCGTTGCTGATATATTTGTGGCTTCAATCTATAAAAAGGCGTTACAACATGGTTGTGCGAGAAATAATTTCTACGACAAACACTTGATGTATATAAGGTTAAATGAAAGTGTAGCGGTGTCAGAACCACAAACAGCTTAGATGTGAATCATGGCATGTGGTATTTCCAAGAATGTGTACGCTTATGTTTAAGTTAGTCGGTTTTCGGCATTGTTTGTGAGGGATAGACCTTAACAGCACTTGACGTAAATAAATCAAAAGAGAACTATGAAAATAACGACGCTGGTTGATAACTCTCGACTGGATAACAGGACAGACTTAGCTGTTGAGCGCGGGCTATCACTGCATATTGAAACCGAGAAGCTAAAGATCTTGTTCGATATGGGAAGTGGCGATACGTTTTGTCAAAACGCACCGTTACTGGGTATTGATATCAAAGATGTAGACCTCGCCGTTATATCACACAGACATCATGATCATTGTAATGGCACCGCTGATTTTGTTGCTCATAACTCTAAAGCCAAAGTGTTTCTGAAAAATTGCGAACAGAAAAGCTATCACTTCCGGGCTTTTGGTTTCAAAAGTGATGTCGGGATCAATAAGGATTTATTAGAAAACAGCAATGAGCGGTTAGTCTTCGTCAATCGTACGACCGAGATCGCTCCCAATGTCTTTGTTATTACTGATATTAGCGCGAAACACGAACAACCTAAGGGCAATAAATACCTATATACACAGTCGAAGAATCAACGAGAGCGTGACTTATTTGATCATGAATTACTGTTAGTGATTAAAGAGCCGGACGGTTTAGTTATATTTACCGGTTGTGCGCATAGTGGCGTTCTCAATATGGTTGATACAGCCGTTACTTTGTTCCCAGGAGAGAGAATAAAAGCCGTTGTCGGGGGCTTCCATCTAGTAGGGTTACCATTGTTTAATAGTATTGGTGGCACAAAGCAAGACATTAGAGAGCTTGGATTGACGTTGTCTCAATATCCCATCGATAAACTTTATACAGGGCACTGCACAGGCAAGAAAGCTTATGGCCTGTTGAAAGAAGTATTAGGCGAGCGTTTGGAAGCAATGCCGACAGGTAGGCGTATTAATGTGTAGCGTAACTTGTTTTCTTCTCCAATACTATCAATCAGTAGTTTGAGTGTTTATACATCTCCTTGGCATATTTGATATGTTATTCGTTGCTATAATTGATTTGTATCCGAGGCTAGGACATGAATCATGAAAAAGTCAGAAGCAATGCAGCGAGCGAGAAGTATCTATGGTATTGACTTTCAAAATCGTAATACTCATTTTTCCAAGATTAACAAGGCTCTACCTGTTTGGTGGTTAGAGATTTCATTGGACAAAATTGATGATAATAGGGTTAAGCAAATCTATTTTTTACTTGAAGATGGTGTGAATCTACATTTGCTCGATATTCCGACTGATTACTTACGTCAGCATAAGTCTGGTTTCTACATACGGCATGATAAGAATCACATGTGTTTCAAAATAGACATATCATGTTACCAAGAGCTTATGGGCTCTAAAAGAGAGTTAATGAAGCGCTTTAAAGTATAGTCGTCGCAAAGTATTTAAACACTCGGTGTTTTTGGTCTATTAGACCGCTATATGTTAAGAGGCATCGAGTGATGCTACGTTAACCCTTATAAGTCAGAGATTAGGACGTTTTATGATCAAAGGTCAGGTAATAGAGTGGAATGACTCTAAGGGTTACGGTTTCATTTCTTCTGTTGGTGGTGAATTGAAGGTGTTTTTCCATATTTCATCTGTCACAAATCGCGGTTACCGCCCTAAAGTACAAGACAGTGTTACCTTTGAAGTAACGGAAGATAATGAAGGGCGTCTAAAAGCTGAAAGTGTGATAGTTCAAGGTGCTAATGGCTTTCCTTTCACGGTCTTGTTCGGGTTTAGTTTTTTGGTAGCAGCGACCGCATCGGTCATAGTGTTCAATGGTGAGAAACTGCTGATCCCTTTATATATTGTATTGAGCATCTTTACGTATTTTATGTTCGCTTGGGATAAGCAAGCTGCACTGAGCGGGGATTGGAGAACGCCAGAGAAAACACTTTATATGCTTTCTCTTTTAGGTGGTTGGCCAGGAGCGTTATTGGCTCAATTTCAGCTACGACATAAATCAAGAAAGCAGCCTTTCAAATTCATCCTTTGGGTTGCGATTTTATTAAATGTCTGCGGATTTCTTTGGTTGTTTACGGAACAAGGTAGGAATTTAGCGCTGGGAGTGCTTAACCTCTTTTAGTCATAATTTGGAGTTAGCTAACGGACCAAGGTTAATTGAGTCATCTTACTTTATACATATTCTCGGACCTTCCAGCTTTAGAGCCGCGATACTTTAAAAGGGCTACTATCTGAAACTCGCGCTATGTCTATCTTTTTTTATCCTATAGAGCTTGAGCTTAGACGCTCTAGTGTGAATCGGTTTCATGTTTGTCTAATTATATTTTTCACGACGCAACACACGTTCCGTGAAACAAGGAGTTTTAAGTGAATCAGGAAGTAAGAGTAGGTGTCGCTGCGGTTATTCTACGTGAAGGGCGAGTGTTACTTGGAGAACGAATTGGTTCTCACGGCGCTCATACGTGGGCAACGCCGGGCGGACACCTTGAATGGGGTGAGAGCATTGAAGAGTGTGCCAAACGTGAAACACTTGAAGAGACTGGCCTTGTTGTTAGTGGATTTGAGAAGCTTTCTTTTACCAATGATATTTTTGAGAAAGAGAACAAGCACTATATAACGCTGTTTGTTGTTGCTTCTGACGTTAGCGGCGAACCACAGGTGACAGAGCCTGATAAATGTAAGCAATGGAAATGGTTTAAGCTAGATGAGTTACCTGAGCCATTGTTTCTTCCTCTGACGAATCTGTTGAGCGATCCAGTCATCCTTGCGAAGCTAGCGCAGTAATGCAAATTGTTAGTTCGTTGCTATGCGAATACAGGGAATAATCAAATGGAATTAAAGTGTCACTGTGGAAACGTGAGTTTAGAACTGAGTTCGCTTCCAGATGAAGTCGGGGAGTGTAATTGTTCTATCTGCCGTCGTTATGCTGCCGCTTGGGCGTATTTTTCTCCAGAGCAAGTTCAGATCAACTTGAGCGAGAAAACTGAGTTTTATTGCTGGGGCGATAAAGAAGTCGAATTTCATCGTTGTAAGTCATGTGGATGTTTAACGCACTATGTAACGACAGAGAAATGCTCCGCAGATATTTTGGCCGTGAACATGAGAATGGCCGAAAATGAAGTGCTTGCAAGTATCCCAGTTCGTAAGATCAATGGTGCAGCGTACTAAGTCAACTAACAAGGTACTTTCACTGCGCCTTGCAGTATTGAGACGGTAGGTTTGGTGGTACCAAAGGAGATGTTCGATGTTCAAGTGTCCTAATTGTGGGGCGTCGGTTTCTATTAAAGAGAAATCAAAGTTGCATCCTTCCAAGCACATACCATGTAAACAACGCGCTCAAGTATTGAAGCCATTTACTGCTTATTACTATTCACTCTTCTTTGTTGCCCCTTTCTCATTTTCGATATCAATGAATTATGCTGGGTTTAGCACTTTAGGTGCCATTGTGCTTAGTTTTGTATTGGTTTACGTGTTGTTAGTGTGTCAGCCAATAAAGAAAGTCTCGCAATAGCCCTCTAGAATAAAAAGAAGATGCTTAACCTTTGGTACTTTGGAGCTAAGTCTGAGTTTATGCATCAAGATTTACGGTTTTAGGTTGGTGTCTTGTTTCCCATGACATAATACGGCGTAAGTTTTTATAGAAGGGGGCTTTATGAGTGATTCGATTTTTAGAAAAGACGGCACTGCCCAAGGTGTGGCAAAACAGCGTTATATCGAAACCTTGGCTAAACCTAATCAGCGCGTGATTAACGACCCTTATGCAGAACAGTTTGTTTTAGGCGCAAGTCTGATCAAACTCATGGGGCATAAGCTTAGCGTTTGGATAACTCAAAAGTTTGCACCTGGTTTCCACGAGCACCTAATCTCTCGCACGCGCTTCATTGATGATCTTGTCGAAAAGAATGCGGCGAGTGGTTCAGAGCAATACATCATTTTAGGGGCTGGGTACGACTTGAGAGCTCATCGCCTTGAGCTACCATCTTCGTTGAAGGTTTTTGAAGTGGACCAGCTCGAAGTCCAAACTAGAAAACGCTCTAAACTGCCTAAAGATTTGCCTAACGCGAGCAATGTTACCTATGTCGGCGTCGATTTTAATCGCCAGTCACTCACCGAACAGCTCTTAGCGGCGGGGTTCGATCAATCGAAGCGCACGATCATTACCCTAGAAGGTGTTTCGCAATACATAAGCAAAGACGCGACAGCCTCGACCATTAAAGAGCTGTCTGAGCTTACGAAACATTCTGGTTCTAATTTCTTTATATCGTATGTCGATGAATCGCTAAAAAATGATCCTGAAGCTTGTTTTGGTAAAGGGTATCCCAAGGCGACGAAGCGAGCGGACACCATTAAAAACTTATCCGCAAAGGTAGGTGAACCTTGGGTATCGTTCTTCAACGCTGAAGAGATCGAAACATTGTTGTCTGAAAATGGTTTTGCATTAACACAAAACAAGACATTGGCTGACCTGAATGATGAGTACTTTACCCCTGTCGGTAGAAGGATTCCTGAGCATCACATCTTCAAGCTAGAACACTTTGTCGTGGCAGAATCCAATACAACAGCAACCTAAATTGACGAGTCGATTGAAGCCTGACGACGGTTGGTTACTTTCTTTGTGCTACACGTTGAGCCCTTGGCTTTACGTTTTAGTGGGTTGATATGTTTGGTTTTGCTTCAAAGAATAAGGGCGTTGAGATAATCTTTCTGCTCATCGAATCTTAAGGTAAGAATATGATTGACCACGTGACCGTCTCCGTAAGTGACTTAGAAAAAAGCCGAACATTCTATGAAGAGGCGTTTCGCCCACTTGGGTATAAAGTCGTCTTTGGAGAAAAAGGAAAGTTCTGGGCGTTTGATTTGGGAAAAGGCTTTTTATTTGAGATATGCAGTTCGAACGTAGAGGGGCCTTTAACGAGTTTCCACATTGCCTTTCGGGTCGCCAACCAACAACAAGTCCATGAGTTTTATGATGCTGCGCTGTCGGCCGGAGCTAAAGACAATGGTGCTCCAGGGCCCCGTCCACATTACACCGAAAATTATTACGCATGTTTTATTCATGACCCAGACGGACATAATATTGAAGCTGTTTTTGATAAGTGGGCATCCTGAACAGTTTTTCCATATTTCTAAGTGCACGTACAAAGGATAAGTCATGACGTTAAGAGTAGTTCCGGAGCTTTATTGTTTCGATATTAATGTGAGCAAATCCTTTTTTGTCGATGTGTTAGGGTTTGAAGTGAAATACGAGCGGCCAGATGAGGAGTTTGCTTATCTAACGCTTGATGGTGTTGATGTGATGCTTGAAGGGATTGCGGGCAAAAGTCGAAAATGGCTTTCAGGTGATCTGGAGCTACCTTTAGGGCGTGGCGTTAACTTTCAATGGGATGTTATCGACATCGAACCTCTTTATCAGAAAGTAAACGAAAGCGCCGCTGATTCTATTTACTTAGCGTTAGAGTCGAAGTCTTATCAATGTGGTGATTCGATTGCGACTCAGAAGCAGTTCATCGTTCAAACTCCAGACGGTTATCTGTTTAGGTTCTGCCAAGATATTCATTAAGTCATGACCTTGTGGTTTAACGATTACTGGTCTTTGCTCGGCATTATTGGATGGATTAAACGTATTAACTGAGTACTAAGGTTGCATTGCTCACGCCCCAGTAATGCGTTATACAAATAGTGCAATTAAGAATGAATGAGGATATGTAGTGAGCAATTTACCAGACGAAAGCCAAAAACGATTCATAGCGATTTTAAGCAAAAAGATGGATTTGGGAAGAACATTGAACGTGCTAGGGCACTTGAGCGTTGGCCTCTCTAATCGATTAGAAAGTGAAGAGGCTTGCTACGTTGATTATCAAGATTTGGATGGCAATGTTCACCCTAATTTATCTCACTATCCTTTCATCGTGCTGAAAGCAGACAACTCAAATAAGCTTAGAAAAGTGCGCGAAGAAGCGTTCAGTCGTGGTATTAAATTTACTGATTTTACGAGCTCAATGATCGAAGGTGGTTCTGCTGAGCAGCAGCAACGAACCAAAGAAATCAAAGAAGAAGACCTTGAGTATCTTGGTGTATGCCTGTTTGGTGACACGGAGATTCTACGTGAGTTTACAAAGAAGTTTAGCTTGTATAAGTAACTCACTTTAGTGGTTTAGCTATCTGCTAGTAAGTGCATCGAACATGTTACATAAGCCGTTAATCCAGAGATAGGAAGTCAATGGACTACCAATTAGATATCGAGCCCTCCGATGACGACATTAATGAAGTCCGAGGCGGGTTAATCAAACACAACACACCGTTTCTGGAAGGGATCCTCAAGTCTCAAGTTGCGTACTACGCGATTGTGGAAGGCAACAAAGTCGGTGGCATTATCGCTGACCTTTGGGGACACTGGTTACTGATTAAGTTTCTCTGGGTCGAAGATTCGATGAGAGGAAAGCAAGTCGGCAGTGAGCTACTTGAGCGTATTGAAGAGTATGCGAAGTCTCAAGGTTGTACGTCGTCATTGGTCGATACATTAAGTTTCCAAGCGAAGCCTTTCTATGAGAAACGAGGGTATGAATGCCAGATGGTGTTAGAAAATTACCCTGTAGATTCCTCGCTATCGTTTCTCACCAAGTCGCTCGTCAAAAAATAGCGTATTAAGCGCCCGTTTATACAAGGAGAGTAGAGTGGTCAACATTCGGGAAATGGCAATTTCAGACTACGACTCAGTGATCGCGTTGTGGTGCCAGACAGAAGGCATGAGTATTCGCGATGCCGATTCGAAAGAAAGTATTGGGAGTTATTTAGATCGTAACCCCGGTCTGAGTTTTGTGGCTGAAAATAGCAACGAGATCATTGGCGCTGTGTTGGTCGGAACGGATGGGCGTCGAGGGTATTTACAACACTTAGCTGTTTCGGCCAACTTCAGAGGGCAAAAGTTAGGTTGTAAGCTTGTCGCAGAGGCGGTCAACGCACTTGCAGGGTTAGGCATCCCGAAGACCCACTTGTTTGTCTATAACGACAACATCAATGCTCAACAGTTTTACGAAAAATTGGGCTGGTTTCCTCGAGATGAAGTTCGAATGTACTCGTTTAATAGCTCGGATAATAGTAACGTTTAGCCTTAAAGGTTCGCGCTGGCTGAGCTTGAATTTGTAACAGATTTGCGTGCATCTTCCCAATATCAAAACAATCCTTGGAGTATTTAGAAATGTTGTTTTCTAGTCTGTCTAAACCATTGGTTCATGGCTCCGAGTTATGTTCTGAACTGCTCAATTTCTTAACCGAGCATAAGAGTGATTTCGAAGAAAAGTTAATCCCTGATCTGTCATACATCGATGATATGGCACATGTGGTGAACAGTATCAAAATCAAAGACGTTCTACACATCAATGCGAATCAATACCGACTTAAATATGCGTTTGATTGGGAGCTGTTTCTAGGATGCTCAGATAGGAACGAAACCGGTGTAGAGAATGGAAGTGTTCTATTCACACTTGAGGATGATAACGTTCTTAATATCAACTTCCCAAACTACGGTTCTCGAGACACTAGCGATGAGCTCTAGTCGGTTTTTCGTGCGTGTTATACAGAAGGAACAACAATGATAACTATCGAAAGGCTTGAAGAATCCCATGTGGCGTCAGTTCAGGCTATCCAACTCGCCGATGAACAGGTTAAGTTCGCTGGTACAGCTGCAGAGTTTTTATTAGACGGCAGTGAAACGACGCACTTGCACGTGATTAAGTCTGATAACGAAGTTGTTGGTTTCTTTAAGCTGGATATCGCTTACGCAGAGCACTACGAATTCTGCCCTGAAGGAAGCATTGGGTTAAGAGCTTTTGTGCTTGATAAAAACCAGCAAGGTAAAGGTTTAGGAACTGGCACGGTCAAAGCTTTGTTCCCATATTTAAAAGCGAATTACTCAGCGTATCAGTCGATTTACTTAACTGTGAATTGCAAAAATCCGGCAGCATTCAACTGTTATAAGAAAGGCGGCTTCGAAGATACCAGTGAGCAGTATTTAGGTGGCGCAGCAGGCTCGCAATTTATCATGCGTGGTCAAATTGCTTAGTAATATGAAACCGACTAATTGTTGATGATAAATACCTGCGCAGCTGTATGCAGATTGAGAGTTTTAAAGAACACGAGAAGGAAATTTGATGAAGGTTCAATATCTTGAAGTGGTTACCCCAGAAGTCGATGTTGTTTGTGCTACATACGCTCAGCTCTACAACGTGAAGTTCAGTGGTGCAGATGTGAACCTTGGTGGGGCGCGCACTGCAAAGCTATCTAATGGCGGGGTAATTGGCATTCGAGCACCGCTTCGTGAAACTGAAGAACCAACTGTTCGTCATTACACGCTGGTTGACGATATCCAGTCTGCAGTAACTGCAGCCGAGAAACTAGGCGCCGAAGTTGTGGTGCCGCCAATGGAGTTACCACGTCACGGCATGTGTGCCATTGTTATTCAAGGTGGCGTCGAACTCGGATTCTGGGAATTATAGGTGATGCGTAGCTTTTAGATTGTGAAGGACGAGATACTACGATTTACGATGCGACACCTAGTGTCTTTCCCTGCTTCATGGCATCATTCCACGCAGCTAAAACCCCAACAAGGTATGTTATGAAACAGAATATTGTCCACATTGCACTCGTGGTAAAAGACTACGATGAAGCGCTTGATTTCTATGTAAACAAGCTTAAGTTTGATCTCATCGAAGACACGTATCTACCAGAAGAAGATAAGCGCTGGGTTGTTGTTGCTCCACCAAATTCAACAGGTGTGAGCCTATTACTTGCTAGAGCTTCCAAGCCAGAGCAACACGATTTCATCGGCAACCAAGCTGGTGGACGCGTATTCCTATTCTTAAACACCGATGACTTCTGGCGTGATTACGAACGTATGACGTCTTTGGGCATTAACTTTGTCCGAGAGCCTAAAGAGCAAGGCTACGGCACCGTTGCTGTGTTTGAAGATCTTTACGGTAACTTGTGGGATCTGCTTCAGTTAAACCCTGAACATCCTATGGCTAACAGGTAGAAAAGCTTAGCCCACAACCTTAATTCTAGTCATACGGATTGGCAGGAGCGACATGGAAGTCACAAGGTATCAACCCAAGTATTTAACCGCTTTACAGGCGCTCTATCTAGAATCAAGACAGGACACCTTTCATTGGGCTGATGCCGACGCTTTTAAGTTATCCGATTTCGAATTCGATACAGAAGGTGAAGAAATATGGGTCGCCGTTTCTGGCAATAAGGTTTTAGGTTTTGCCTCTATTTGGAAACCTGAAAGCTTCATCCATCATCTCTATGTTTGCCCGCGAATGCTACGTTCTGGGGCAGGCTCTGCTTTACTCAATACCTGCAAACAACATTACTCTGATCTGACTTTGAAGTGTTTGACTGCTAATGAAAACGCCATTGGCTTTTATCAGTCGCAAGGCTTTGTTATCTCATCAACAAAAGGAGAGGGATTAGAGCGTTATCACTTAATGACTTACCAAGTTTAGTAATAATAAGCTTAGTAATAACAATCATGGCAACCACAAGCGCTGCAATTACAACAAGGGTCATCAAGTCCGGAGCTAAACCGAGAATATGGAAATAAAACAGCTTTCAGCGACGGAGGTACTTCCGGTTAGGCATCAAGTGCTTTGGCCTGATAAACCGATGTCGTTTTGTATGGTGCCAGATGACGAACAAGCAACGCATTACGGCGCGTTTATTGGTGAACAGCTGGTTTGTGTCGCGTCTATCTATATCCAAGGCCATGAAGCGAGGCTGAGAAAGTTTGCAACGCTGCCTGAATTCCAAGGGCAGGGAATCGGTTCAAACGTGGTTGATCATGCAATCTCTAACCTCAAAGATTTAAACATCCAATACTTTTGGTGCGATGCGCGTACAACGGCTTTAGGATTTTATCAAAAGTTTGGGATGGCTGTAGAAGGCTCTGAATTTGAAAAATCGGGCGTTGCGTATTACAAAATGTCGGTTCATTGGGACTAACGCTTCTTTGTCGCTAAGTTAACCCTCCGCACCGCTAAATCATCAACTTAAGTTAAGGAAGGTCATCGTGGAAGAAATCAAAGGCATTCTCCAATTCATGGTCGAAATTGAACAATTAAAGGATGTTCATCGACAAACAAAACCAGTTGGATTGGAGCGATATGAAAACTCGGCAGAGCACAGTTGGCACGTCTGTTTGAGCGCACTTATGTTGAAAGACTATGCCAATGAAGAAATCGATATTACGCGAGTGATGAAGATGTTGCTGATTCATGATCTTGGGGAGATCGATGCCGGAGACACCATCATTTATGCCAGTGAAACCGAAGAAAACAAGCTCAAAGAGAGAAACTGTGTCGAGCGCTTGCTGAAAGCATTGCCGAGCCATTTAAGAAGCGAGTATTTGGATTTATGGCTTGAGTTCGAAGCGGGTGAGTCACCGGAAGCTAGATTTGGTAAGGCGATCGATAGAGTGCCGCCTTTGCTTCATAACATCCATGGTGGTGGCCATAGCTGGAAGAAGCACAACATATCAAAAGACAAAGTACTAACCTTCAATGGCGAGCGTATTTCTAAAGGCAGTCGTGCTCTCTGGAAAGAGCTAGAAGTGCAGCTTGAAGGTGCTGCGGACAAAGGGCTATTAAAGTAAAAGTTAACCATCTTGCCAAGGAATGGCAAACAAGTTTCAACCTAACAACGTTTAAATTAAACTTGTGAATTCATAATGTTACTCAAGAGTAGCAAGCTCATTGTTGAAGGAATAAGAACCACATGAAAACCACTGCCTTAGCTGTATTGTTACTTGGCGTTTCCGGTTGTGTATTTGCAACCGATAACAATATTGAAGCTATCGATTACCAAGTGTCAGTCACTGTCGAGGATTCTGAATCAAAACTCAACTTTCCAACCTTTAAGTTCCACTCTTTCGGGCAGGAAGTCTCATCTCAAACTGAAGAATGCATTTATTCGGGTGTTCTTTCTAAGCATGAAGCTAACGCTATTCTATTAGAGGCCAAAATGTCATGCGATTATGAAGATGGTGAGTCTAGCGGTGATATGCCGGTTTTTACTCTTGATAAAGAGGGGGGAGAAGCAAGTATCGAGTTTGAAGAAGATGGCGTAAACCTGTGGAAATACTCGGTTCTAATTAAAGCGCTTAACTAAACTTTTTCTGTTATCGAACACCCGCAATGCCAACTGAAGTAGATTCAAGATACATGGCACTTACCTTGTGTCTCATTTCTTTCTAATAAAACTCTAGTGGACAACAATAAGTTAGAGAACCGAGTGATAAGTTGTTAGCATGCATCAACTTTATAAATATTGGCTGGCTTATATAAATGCTTGATAATAAGTATATTAAACACCCTTATCACTGTGAGCAGTGCAACGCACTTACCCCGCACCTTGCTGTTAACGCTTCCGATACTGAATCTAAAGCGGACGCTGAATCTGAAAAGAAACAATGGAAGTTAGGCGTGTTGATGGAGTACCTGATGACATTATTGTTTAGAGGTGACCATAATGTTCCCGGTTTTTATGTCGACAGTGATTACGAGTACCAATGTGAGAAATGTGGGACTAAATCGTGGCATTAATTGGGTATGAAAATTTGATTCAACCTTAATTTTTGAGCTCTAATTCCGAAATCAACTCGCTTAAAGAACTTGTTCGCTTTAATAATTAGTGAGTCTCAATCAGGCGTATTATTCCCACTTTGTTATGGAGGACAAACGAGTGATATACCCAAAAGCTTTAAATATCGGTGACAAAATCGGATTTTTCTCACCGTCATCGCCCGCAACGGTCTTTGCACCTAATCGATTTGATCGTGCTAAACGTTATTTGGAAAAGCAGGGCTTCATGCTAGTTGAAGGTTCGTTAACTGGAGAGTCAGAAGGGTATCGTTCTGGTTCGATTCAAGCGCGAGCCGAAGAACTCAATCAGCTCATTCGAGATCCTGACGTGCGCTGCATTATGTCGACCATTGGTGGTAACAACAGTAACTCACTGTTGCCATACATCGATTATGATGCCCTTAGAAACGACCCTAAGATCATCGTCGGCTATTCAGATGCCACCGCATTACTGTTAGGCATCTACGCCAAAACTGGATTGGTGACTTTCTATGGCCCGGCTCTCGTCGCGTCATTTGGTGAGTTCCCGCCGTTAGTCGACGAAACCTTCCAATCGTTTACTGACATCTTATGTTCGAATTCAAGCCAACATCAGTACACGATGCCTGAGAGTTGGACGGACATTAAACACGATTGGGAAACTCAAGATTCGGCAAAGCCAGTTTACGATAACGAATGGCACTTCATGGGAAGAGGTCAAGTAAGCGGTCGCGTGATTGGTGGCAACTTGAGTACAATGGCCGGGATTTGGGGCAGCGAATACATGCCAGAAATTCAGTCTGGCGACATCTTGCTTATCGAAGATTCACTAAAAGGCATTGAAGCGGTCGAGCGTTCATTCGCGCACTTATTGGCTTGCGGAGTATTCGATAAAGTAGGCGCTATTGTACTCGGCAAACATGAGCTGTTTGATGACAAAGGGACAGGGCGAACACCACTCGATGTACTTCTTGAAGTGTTGAACGGTAAAAATGTCCCGATCCTGTATGGTTTCGACAGTTGCCACACCCATCCCATGCTAGTCACGCCACTAGGTGTGCAAGGCACTATTGATTTTGATGACCAAACATTCAAGCTTCAAAGCCAATGGTTAGCGTCGAGTTAACCTAAACTGATGATAATAAGACGCATTAGAAAAGTGATCCTCTCTGCAAACTGAGAATGGAATCGCGTCTATACTGACATGGGTTACGTCGCTGATTTTAGAAGTGGCGCTATGAATGTAAGTTTGACTAGGTTAAATCTCTGAGGTGACGATGAAAAAATTACTACCACTATGCGCCATTTTACTCTCGGCATCATTTTCAGCTGCGGCTTCTGATGGTTTGATTAAATACCAAAGTAATTACTCAGTGAAAGAGACCGCTGACCGCTTTGAAGAAATCGCCAAGAGCAAAGGTTTGACCTTGTTTGCGAGAATCGACCATCAGAAAAACGCGAGTAAGGTCGATCTTGAATTGAGACCAACGGAAGTCATCATCTTTGGTAACCCGAAAGTAGGGACGCCATTAATGCAATGTGCTCAAGAAGTCGCGATAGATTTACCGCAGAAGGTGTTAGTCACTGAAGACTCTAACAAGAAAGTATGGTTGTCTTACAACGATCCTAATTACTTGGTAGAGCGTCACGCGATCAATGGCTGTGACGAGGTCGTTAAGAAAGTATCGGGTGTACTAAGCAAGCTATCAGAAGCGACAGTGGCGAAAAAGAAAGCTAAAGCTAAATAGCTTGATCACTAAGTTGCCAGCTAAGTAGCTACGTAGATAAGTAGTTAGGTACTTAGACTAATACGCAAAGATCCAAAGGTGAGGAGAGCAGTTGAAACGAATTTGCTCTCCTCATCGCTTTATTAGGTTTTTGGCTTCTTAAAGCTACGACAATGCAACCACTTCATATTCATGAATTTTGACGTTGTTAGTATCATCGACAGAGACCAACCAAGTTTCGTTAACCACCAATTCAATAGACTCTCCTTTCATTGAAGAATCAGGGAAGGTGTCTGCTTTTAGTCGAACATGCAGGCTAACTTGATACTGCGAACCAATAGGCTTGATCTCCAGTTGTTCGATACCATGAGAACAGTTTGGTTTGAAAGTAGATCGAGCGATTGAATACCAATCTTTAAACCCAGCGTGACCAACAAATTGTCCTTCAGGCATATTGAATACAACGTCAGATGACAACGATTGAGTAAATATCAATTCTTCTGCTGGCAGTGTGTCTAACTGCTCGAACCAATTAGTGACGAACTTACGAACAAGTTCCTCGTCGGAATGAGTGACCTTACGAACCTCATCCATTAGACGCGAAGCATGTTGTTTAGCTCTGGCTTGTACGTCTTCTAACTTGTTATATACGTTAGGGATGTAAACCATACCGTGAGTGTATACCGGTGGGCGGTAGTTCATGCCCGCAAGATACGCCGTCTGCTGTAGGGGAAACATAAGCTGTTCAATCGTAAAGTGGTTATAGCTCAGTGGATCGTAGGACTCTTTTGGTCCGCCGATGGTGAAAGAGAGGAACAGATCTTTCCCTTTGAGTTTGTTACCTTCTGGCCCGTACGCAAAGTTAAAGGTCATCACATCGTCTAACCATTTCTTTAGTAATGCTGGCGCAGAGTACCAGTAGAACGGGAACTGCAACACGATCACATCCGCTTCAATCAATGCTGCTTGTTCTGCTTCAACATCAATTTTGTAGTCTGGGTAAAGTGTATCCAAGCGTCGAATTGAAATGTCTTCCATCTGTGTTTCTAAAGTGTCGATGATTAGCGTATTCGTGTATGACTCGGCAAGGTTAGGGTGACCTGAAATAACAAGGGTTTTACTCATGATGACTGTCTCGTTCGCTTAATTGATGGAGTAATCATAAGCTCATTCTTTTGTTAGTTTTAGATGACTAATCCTTAAATAATTATTAGGCTGAAGCTAATAATACTGTGACAAGTGAAAGTAGCGATTGAAATGATGGGTAAGAAGCAATGAAAGGTGCAACATACAATCAACTGACGATGTTCCATGCGATTGTGAGTGAAGGCTCAATCTCTGGTGCAGCAAGGCAGCTTGGAGTCGCACCACCGTCGGTGAGTCAGTCTCTTAAGGCGCTTGAAAGCGAACTTGGATTGCCTTTGTTTATTCGCACAACAAGAAGAGTTGAACTGACAGAAGCTGGTAGAACGTTGTACACAAGAACGGTGGATGCGATCAGTGATTTGAGTACCGCAATGGAAAGTGTTGCAGATCTAAGCCGTAATCCATCTGGTCATGTATCGATCACGGTCCCGCGCTTTGCTTATAAACAGTGGATAGAGCCTATCTATGCGGAATTCTGTTTACGCTATCCTGAGATTCAACTCGAGATCTCTATCTCTGATGCGACCGTTGATATATTGAAAAACGGCATTGATTTGGGGATCCGTTTTGGAGACAAAGTCGAAGAGGGAATGATAGCTAAGCCTATCACTCCGAGGTTAAAAGAAGCGCTGTTTGCGTCACCGAGTTATGTAGAGATGCATGGTGCACCCCAAAGCATTGAAGAACTGTCACAACACAAGTTGATTCAATATCGATTCATCACGTCTAACAAACTCGCTTTATTGCCACTGGTGGATAACGGAAATACGGTTCATGTAAACGTAGAAACGGCGATGACGGTGAACGATACGGACATTATGGTGGATGCGGCAAAAAAAGGGCTTGGGATAGGTCGCTTACTAACGCCTATGGTGGAGAAAGAGTTTCAGTCTGGTGAGCTAGTACCGATTCTTGAACATTGTTGGAGTGATAATGTAGGGCTCTATTTGTATTTCCATCGCAATACACAAAAAGCACGTCGTGTTCGTGTGTTGATTGATTTCTTATACGAAAAGCTAGTCGGATAATCGCTCTAACACGTTGCTTTAAGCGATATGACTTACTCATTTCTGTTTCAATTATCCGTTTTAATTTGATAATAATTCAAATTGTACCGTGTTTTTCATTGAATGAACTTCCAGTAGCCTATGCGAATAGTTAATTATTGGGCATTCAAATGACACAGTATCAGTTCCAACAAGGGCCTATTCGTCCACCTTCAGAAGCGGATAGCTTATTGATTCGCACTACCCAAGGTTGTCCTTGGAACAAATGTAAATTCTGTACATTGTTTGAGGGGATGGAGTTTGCAATTCGTCCCGTTGAAGAGATTAAGAAAGACATTTGGGCGGTGAAAGCGTTCTATAAGAACCGTAAGTTTGAGACCTGTTTTCTGCAAGACGGTGATTCATTCACTATGGATACCGAAGACTTGCTGGATGTGTTGAATACACTCAAACAAGCCTTTCCAGAGTTAAAGCAGATCAGCTCTTATGGACGAGCGCAAAGCATGACTAAGAAGTCGCCTGAAGAGATGAAAGCCATCTGTGATGCAGGACTCAACATGCTTTATTGCGGTATGGAGTCGGGGTCTATTGATGTTCTGAAACTGATGAAAAAAGGCATTACGCCGAAGTCTATTTTGAAATCGACCGAGTACGCGAAGCAAGCGGGTATGAAGATGATGACCTTCATTATCCTTGGTTTGGGTGGTAAAGAATATTCGGCGCAGCATGTTGAAGAAACGGCGGCCTTACTTAACCAAATCAACCCAGATGAAATACGCATTCTGTCGCTTGCTGTGAAGCCTGGAACCGAATTGGATGAACTGGTGCAGAATGGAGAGTTCACGCCACTTAGCGAACGTGAAATGCTTGAAGAACAATATCAACTGATCAGTAAACTAAACAGCGTGACGGGCAACTATGGTAATTATCACGGTATTAATTTGTTGATGGAACTGAACGGGCAGTTGCCACAGGATAAAGCGAAGTTCTTAGCGACAATAGATCGTTTCAATATGATGAGTGAGAATGACCAGAGTAACTTTATCTTGGGACGTCGCATTCATTACTACGCGGCATTGAAAGACATGGATAACCAACTTATGTACGATTCTGTACAAAGAGAGCTTAATCGTATTCAAAAGCAAAATGCCGATGGACTCGACAATGTGTTTTATCAACTCCGTCAACGCATGATCTAGCAGCAAGGACTAATAACATGAATAACCTCGTTAACTGGCAAATCAGAAATGAAAATCCGGAACATTGGTCTTTGGACAACGGCGTGCTGACGATGCAAGTACAAGAGGGCAATATCTTTGGTGCGGGGTCAGCTGATGTTGATAATATCTTCGTTCATCCAGTATCTAGCTCGGATTACAGCACAGAAGTGGCGGTTCAATTAGATCCAAACCGTGCATTTGAACAAGCTGGCTTAGGTATTTACTGGGATAACGACAACTACATTAAAGTGAGCAAAGAGATGTTCATGGGCGAGCGTTCATTGGTGTTCGTTGTAGAACAAAATGGTCAGCCACAGATCAAGGAACGCCTGTTGTTTAGTGAATCTAGTGTGTCGGTAAAGCTCGTCAAGCAAGGCGGGAAAGTCAGCGCTCATTTCCGTCCGTTAGAAAAACAACAATGGCAGGAAGTGATCACGTTTGATTCGTTAGTAGGCAGTGAACAGGGTGTGATGCTTTATACGTTCAGTGGCAGTAAGGCGACGCCTAATTTCGCCAAGTTTAGTGGCTTCAGTTTGTCTGACGCTTAATTGTTTGTCTTACGCTGAATAAGCTTCCTTAGTATATAAAAAAACGGACCGATATTGCTACCGGTCCGTTTTTAAATTCTTCAGTTCAAAGCGCTTATGCGCAACACTTCTTGTATTTCTTACCGCTACCGCAAGAACATGGATCGTTACGATTAGGGGTCTTTTCAAACGTCATCGTTTTTGGCTTGTTCAGTAGAGTATCAAGCTCGATGGTGTTCTCTTCTTTGTCTGCGTCGACTGTAACAGTAACGAAGATAGAATTTTCAGCGGCTAGTGCTTCAACTTCTGCTTTGCGCGCTTCAGTTTGAACCATTACAGCGATTGGAGATTCTTCAGTACCCGCTTTTACATCGCGGTTTACGTTGTAGCCAGCAAGAACGTGGTTCTGTCTTGTTTCGATACGGCCTTTGAAAAATAGTTTCGACATTGGGTACTCATTAAAAATGTTGAATGGCGCTATTTTTAACGGCGATAGCGCAATGGAGCGGGGATTATACGCATATATTGCAATTGATAAAGCAGTGATGTGAGCAAAGGCTGTTTGGTTTTTGTTTGCGAACAACGGTTTGTTATCTAGCTTTGCTCCTATTCGACAAATTTCGAAATTCAAGACAATAAGATTTCCCTCAATAGGCTTATGAATGATAAATTCAAATTATTAATCGAAACAAAGAGATAGTGTATGAAGTTAGATGCCATCCTGTGGGATTACGATGGAACCTTAGTCAATTCCGTCCCAAAGAATATCGCTATCACAAAAGACATTATCTCGTTAGTCGCGCCACACTTGTCAGGCGACAACTTACCTAAATATTTGCTCAGCGAAGCGCTTTATCATGAAGCCAACCACGGCGCTAAAAACTGGCAAGCCTTATATGTCGACTATTACGGTTTATCACACGATGAAATGTTGATCGCTGGTGGAATGTGGGCAGAGCATCAAGAAAAAAACCAAACAGCCGTTGCCTTGTTTGAAGGAATGGAAACCGTGGTTAATCAGTTTGCTCATCTTCCACATGGGATCTGCTCTCAAAACTCTCAATTGAATATTCGTGGTGTGCTCGACAGTTATGGAATTGGTGATTTGTTTAAATCGGTAGTGGGCTATGACGATGTCTCGAACGGCAACCAAAAACCCCATCCATTTGGTGGTGTGAAATGTGTCGAGAACATATTTGGCGTTAATCAGACTAACGAGCTTTGTTTGATGTACATCGGTGACCATGAAGCGGACACACAGTTTGCTCGCAATATTGAAGCCGCACTGGGTAACAACGCAAAAGTGATTGCCGTAGCCGCAGGTTATAGCCGATCTGAGCCTGAAAATTGGCAAACCAAACCCGATTACATTGCTAACAGCGTCGATGATCTTTTAACGATCATTAGCAAGTACGCATAACGAAGCAGACGTTTAAAAACCACCACACCTGAATGACTTTAAGGAAGAATAATGACACCAAAACAAGTGGTATTGGGATTTTGGGATGCAATGCGCAGTAATGATTTTGCAAAGGCGAGTGAATGGCTAGCCGAAGATTTTGAAGGCTATTGGCCTCAGTCGTCTGAATTGACGGTAGGGCGCGACAACTTCACGGCAATCAATGCTGAATACCCAGCCAATGGTGTTTGGGAGTTCACGCTCAATTCGATTGTCTGTGAAGGTGATACGGTAGTAACGGACGTTTCGGTTACAGACAGTGTATTGAAAGACCGAGTGATCACCTTTCAGACGGTCGTTGATGGTTTAATTCAAAAGCAAACTGAGTTTTGGCCAGACCCATTCGAAGCGCCAGCGTGGCGATCGCAATGGGTTCAGGTTGTGTCGAACAATTAGTTTGTGTCGATACGATCAGTTTGTATCGAACAATCAGGTTGCACAGAAAAAGTAAACATTAGGAGTTTTCATTGAACAAGGTAGTGATTGTAACCGGCGGAAGCCGAGGCATTGGCGCAGCGACGTCTAAATTGTTGGCCAGTAAAGGCTATGCTGTATGCGTTAACTTCATACACAATGAGTCGCGAGCTGAAGATCTAGTGAACGAGATTCGTGAACAAGGCGGAACCGCCATAAGCGTGCGTGCGGATGTGTCTGTTGAATCGGACGTGAAATCCTTATTTGAGATTGCTCGTAACAAGCTGGGCCCAGTGACGCACTTGGTCAATAATGCCGGCATCTTGTTTACCCAGTCACCATTGGTTGATATTGAATTGGATCGCTTTGAAAAGGTGATGAAATCCAACGTATCAAGCTGCTTTCTGTGCAGCAAAGCCTTTATCAAACAAGCGGACGGTGCGGGTTCGATTGTGAATGTATCGTCTGCCGCTTCTCGCACAGGCGCACCGTTTGAATATGTGGATTACGCAGCATCAAAAGGTGCGATGGACTCACTCACCAAAGGCTTATCGCTTGAATTGGCTTCACGCAATATCCGAGTGAATGGCGTAAGGCCAGGTTGTATTTATACTGAGATGCACGCAGACGGCGGAGAGCCAGATCGCGTAGACAGACTAGCTTCGCAGTTACCGTTACAACGAGGCGGAACACCAGAAGAAGTCGCTAACTCTATCGCATGGTTATTGTCAGACGAAGCGTCGTATGTAACCGGCTCGTTTATTGATATTGCAGGCGGTCGATAGGGCGCGTTGGCCTTTACACTCAGATAAACCAGTTACAACCATAAACACGCACAAAAGTACCTAACTAAAAGAATGAAACTAAGAGTACAAACATGAAAAACTATTTTGAAAGCCCGTTTGTTGGAAAGTCACTCAAAGAACAAGTGACCAACCCAAACATCATCGTGGGCGAGCACAGCTATTACTCGGGTTACTACCATAACCACAGCTTTGATGACTGTGCGCGTTACCTATTACCGGATAGAACCGACATCGATAAGCTGATCATTGGCAGCTACTGCTCGATTGGTTCTGGCGCCGTGTTTATGATGGCGGGCAACCAAGGCCACCAAAACCAGTGGGTGAGTACCTTCCCGTTCTTCTATCAAGACGATGAGAAGTTTGAAGGTGCGATAGACGGCTTTGAACGCTCTGGTGATACCGTGATTGGTAACGATGTGTGGATTTGTACAGAAGCCATGATCATGAGTGGTGTTAAGGTTGGTGACGGAGCCATCATCGCAAGTCGAGCGGTTGTGACTAAAGATGTCGCGCCATACTCGATTGTGGGTTCAAACCCTGCGCGTCACATCCGTTTTCGTTTCAATGAGACTGAAATCGCTCAGTTGCTAGAAATGAAATGGTGGGAGTGGAGCGAAGAACAGATCAAAGGCGCGATGTCGTTGATGTGTTCTTCAGATATCGATGGGCTTTACCAATACTGGAAAGCACTCAAGTAATTACTGTTCCCAGAGCGCTTTGTCTCCTGCTACTGCTTTAGTTGATCGGGTAAGCACAGCGTAATGAATTAGATACCCGCACCGACTTGGAAGTAGAGGGCGGTATCTTCTTCACTGAACGCAATATCAATCCCTGAAATCAAACCATAGCGTCTTGCGATAAGGTAACGGAAACCGACGCCGTAAGCCGCGTGCGAGCTTTGATCAAACATGTCTTTATCGCTGTCACCCGCATAGCCAATCCCCGTAAACACCGCAGTTGACCAACGTGGTGTCCATTGTTTGCTTACTTGAACTTCTGCCGCGACCGTGTGTTCACCTTGATAGCGATTACGGGCGATACCTCTGAGTTCAATGTCTGGGTAATATTGAGGGGAAAGCACGCGTTCATTGGTCGACAATGATTTGTACTGTCCTCGCAACGCTAGGTTCCACTCCTTGTTTAACTCCCAATAATTCAGCCCTTCCAAGTTAAACGTTTGATAGGTGTAGTCACTACCAATTGCATCGCCAAACCAAAGGTATTCTGCGACATAGTTGTAGCCTTGCGTTGGATTCAAGAAGCTATTCTTGCTGTCGTATTCGGCGATCAAACCTAAACCGGAAGAGGTCGGTGACGTGTTGCCAATGTTGTTTAAGATTTCTTGCGCTTTAGGATGATTATTAAGTGAGAGTGTTGGTGCGAAGAACTGTTGAGAAAACCCAAGTAACCATTGGGTGTCGGGCACTCTAAATTGGAGTTTCTGTATTCCGCCCATGCCTTTTAGCCCTAGTTCCACACCTTCGTTTGGATCAAGTGGAGACAAGGCGTTCGGAGAGCTTTGTCGATAGAAGGTCATGTTGATATCGCCATAACCCAAGCCACCAAGGTAGCGTATAGAATCTTCCTTCCAGCTGCGCTTGTGACCAACAAACGCCATCCAAGTGCCATTCTCTGTCGCAAAGCCGCCAACCGCAGTGATTGCAGGGGTGAGAAGTTGCGCGCCGCCATCGATGGATTTTTCGGCGAGTTGTTTACGCGTGTTTTTTTGCTCTTCAGATTCGTGCATGAAGATGCCGGTGAAGCCGCCACCGTATCCTACCGCAGGCTCTGTAATGAGAATTGGAACAGGAAGAAAACCGTAGGCATTTTCTGCGAGGTATTCTCCCATATCGAGTTGGCCATCAATTTCATCGATAAAGCTGACGGCGTGTGTCGTCGTAGAAACAAGTATCAGGCTACTTAGTGCTAGGGGTTTAAAGGTCATAACATTCCGTATTATTCACTATCCATTAAATTGAGTGTAATCAAACAAATAGATAGCGCAATAGAACGGGGAGTATTAACCGAGATATCTGTTCAAAAGGCGATTGGAACAGCGTTTACTATTGGATTAGCTCTACGTACGTCAGAATATCCAGAGCATCTTGCTTGGTGATCACACCTTGCCACGCTGGCATGCCTTGCTCTACATCGCCTTCTAAAATGTCATCTGCTAAAGAACTTGGACTGGCAAAAAAGCCGCTCAGTTTATTCGCAATGTTAGCGGGCTTGTGTGGTAATGAAGCGGCAGTAGGCCCGTCTCCGTGACCTTTGTCGCCATGACACACCTGACAAAGCTGTCGATATTTGGTTTTGCCATTGGCGAAGTGACTCGCATCGACTTCTGAGGCAGCACTCGCATTAAACGCCATCATTGAAGCGACTAAACCTAAGAAAGCTAACACGTGTAAATGGTTGATGTTTTTCATTGTTTTGTTCTCGATTATTATTTAACAATGAAAGAATAATCAGGTGTGAGTCGAAGAAACGTGAATGAGAAAGCTTGATTAAACCGAATTCGAAAGTAGGTTAAGTTACGGACGACCATCAATGTGATTTAGGTAAACGATTGATTATATGCATGTTGCATAGTATGGCGTGTCGCATTAGCGTGGTGGATGAATTGGAGGGGTATTATGATTAGTTGCAACGATTACGATTATATTGAGATTGTGTGTATGCACCGATACCCAATCAAATTAACGCTGAAGTCTGGCGAGCAGATTGAATGTGTCGGGTTAGATACCCAGCGCAATGACAGCCGTGAAGAGTGCATTAAAGTCAGTATTCAAGGCGAACAACAACTTGTCGTATTAACTCAAATAGCGACACTAGATGTTTGTGTCGACAACCCTCACTTTCAGCATGTTTCATTTAAAGCGTCATAGGTTGTCAAATGAATAACACGATAGAGCAACGCTATTGCAAGGCGTGCCGAGAAGAGACACAGCATGTCGTTATATTGGTTCGCAAGAAGAGTGCGTTTGCAGACAAACCTAACCAAAAGCGAAGTGAGTTTTGGGCAGGAGTGATAAAAGGTTGGTTCCTCGGTCCGTTTATCGCGTCAATGGATGAGTTTTCTCGTCACCTTGTGTGTGAAAAGTGTGGTCATAAAGAGATACAAGATTAGTTAAGATTATTTAAAAATTTAGTAGAGTTACGCGTCGATTGGCTTAGGAATAAAACGAATGAAAGTAGAAATGATTGAAGCCGTGAAGGCGTATGGTTTTTCAGTAAGAACCACCAATACCGATGAGATGGACCCAGCAACAGCCAAGATAGGCCAATTGTGGCAGGGCTTTTTTGACCAAGCATTTCCGAAATTAACCCCTGATTCAAAAGTGTATGGCGTTTACACTAACTACGAGTCTGACTTTACGGGGGAATTTGATGTCATCGCTTGTACTAATGCACTTACGGATCAGAATTTAGATACACTTGTAGAAACCGAAATAAAAGCAGGCAAATACTTAACGTTTTCTGCTCAAGGTGAATTACCACAAGCTGTGATCGATCTATGGGGTGAAGTATGGGCGTATTTCAACGCTGCAGACTGCCCACATGTGAGAACTTACACGACAGATTTTGAACTCTACAAAGGTGAAACTGAAGTCGAGATTTCGATAGCGATTCAGTGATCAGTTAAAAATGAACAAAAGGCTTAACTTAGACTCTGTCTTCCAGCTAAGCCTTTGAATATCTGTTAATTACAAAGAAGATACAGTGTCACGTAATTACCTTGATACCCACGCTTTATCTTATCCAGAATTCCCCTAGATTATCCCAGATACCCTTAAGTCACCCAAAATTCCCTTAAGTCACCCAAAATTCCCTTAAGTCACCCAAAAAGACAATCTTGCTTGGTTTCATTCCACAGAGGGTATTGCTTCATTACTTGGGTGTAGAGCTTACTTTCAAGGTGCGCTCTTAACCAACGTCCTACGTTTTGATATTCCGATTTTACAAACCACTTCTTTTCGACTCGCACAAACTGGCTGACAAAAGGCATCACCGCAAAATCGGCCAAGCTTGGGGTTTCTCCAAAAAAGTAGGGCTGATCGGTGAGTCGCGCTTCTAACTGACTAATGAAGGTTTCGCAGGCTTGTCGGCGTTGTTCAACATCGATGTTTCGGTAACGAACCGATGCACGATACTTTTCTAAGTGACCAATAAATTCTTCGTCGTTGGTTTTAATGAGCTGCTGAACTTGTTTGCTAAGCTCTGGATTGCTTGAACGTAGAAGATCTTGAGGATCGTTTTGTTGAAGTGCCCAGTTCATCACATCCAAGCTCTGTTCAATGACTTGTCCATTGGGTAACACCAATACAGGGACTGTTCCTTTTGGCGAACTGGCCAATAGTTCGCTAGGCTTGTCTTTGGTAACGATTTCTCGAAGTAACACTTTTTGCTGTGATAGTGCGATGCCCATTCGTCCGCGCATTGCATAAGGGCAACGGCGCAAAGAATAAAGGATAGGTAGATCGGATTCGTTCGGCATTATTGAGGTCATTTAGTTTGAAAAGTGTTGTACGGTGGTAAAGAGATCGTGATGTGGGTAGAATACGCGGCTTAAAAATTATAAGTAAGTGAGCGACTTCAAAAATGAGCAGAAAAATTGAGTTATTAGCCCCAGGTGGCGATGTAGAAGCGATAAAAGCCGCCATCGTAGCGGGTGCTAATGCAGTTTATTGTGGTTTAGACACGTTCAACGCTCGTAACAGAGCCTCTAACCTATCGTTAGACGAATTGAATGGTGTGATTCGCCTTGCTCATGAATACGGCTGTGAAGTGTTCCTGACTCTTAACGTTGTGCTACTGGAGCATGAGACGAAGAGCATCACCAAACTGCTGAACCAGCTTGTGAACACCAAAGTGGACGGCATCATTGTTCAAGACTTGGGTTTATTCAACCTGGTTAAGAAGCATTTCCCATCGTTAGACGTTCACGCGTCGACTCAGTTAACAACGCATAACGAAGGCCAGATTAAGTTCTTGTCTAAGATTGGCGCGACACGCGTTAACTTGTCTCGTGAGTTGAACCTGCCTGAAATTAAGATGCTGACGGAAGTGGCACACGATCACGATGTACTAACCGAAGTGTTCGTACATGGCGCTCTGTGTATCGCATTCTCTGGTCAATGTTACTCAAGCTCAGTAAGTGTGGGTAACTCAGGTAACCGTGGTCGTTGTAGCCAAGCGTGTCGTGATGAATACGAAATCACCAACGCGGGCAACAAGTTCCCACTCAACCTGAAAGATAACTCAGCTTACTACGACCTACCTGAATTGGTTGATGCGAAAGTCGACTCACTGAAAGTCGAAGGCCGTATTAAAGGCGCACACTACGTTTACACCGTGGTAGACACATGGCGTAAACAGATTGATAGCTTTGTAGAAAGTGGTTTGTTGATCGAAGACGATTCGAACCTGCACAAAGTATTCAACCGTGATTTCACTAACTCTTTCCTAAAGGGCAACCTAACGAAAGACATGTTCATCGATAACCCGCGCGACAACAGCATGAACTACGCTGTTGAGAAAGCGACGGAGCAGAACAACGAAATCTCAGTGGTACAGATTCAAGAAGTGACCAACGAACTTCACCAAGCGAAAGACGTTCTTGGTAACGAAATGCGTGACAAGATCGAGTTCCTTGATATTCGCAAGACACCAGTAGCACTGTCGTTCAGCGCAAAAGTGGGTCAACCATTTACGGTGACAGTGAACACGCCTAAAGAGAACTTTACCCTTCAATCTAAATCGCTATTGAAAGCGGTTGAAGAGAAGGCGATCACTCAAGAGCTACTTGAGAAGCGATTCAAAAACGTGAAGAGTGCGGTTCACACGCTAGAAAGCCACGACTTCAGTGAAGTGGATGCAGGCTTGTTGATTCCTCTAAAAGAAGTTTCAGACCTGAAAGACGAGATCGACTTCATTCTGAACGGCTCTGTGGAAGTGATTAAGCACGTTGAAGTGCCAGCACTGCCTCAGCACCCTAAAGTGAACGAGAAGCCGACTATGTCGATGCTTATCGCGGATGTGGAAGACTTACACCTGTGTGACGTGACTGACGCGGATGTTTACTTCAAACTTCCAGAAAGCTTCAAGAAGCGTTGTAACAAGTACATCGATATCTTGGCAGCAAACCCACGTTTGATTCCTTGGTTCCCAGCGGTATTGATCGGTAAAGATTACGACGAAGCGGTTCGTATTCTTGAAGAGATCAAGCCAGCTCGCATCGTAACCAACAACACGGGTATTGCTTACAAAGCTTACGAGATGGGTATTGAGTGGGTTGCAGGCCCGTTCATGAACACAACCAACTCTCATGCACTGGTTACTCTGAAAGAAGAGCTTAACTGTGCTGGCGCATTCATTTCGAACGAGATCAACAAAGGTCAGATTCGTCATATTCGTCGCCCAGAGAACTTCAAACTGTTCTACAGCATTTACCACCCAATCTTGATGATGACCAGCCGTCAGTGTTTCTTCCAAAGAACCGTGGGTTGTAACAAGCCAAGCATTGAAGCGGGTTGTATGTTGAAGTGTGAGAAAGCGACCACGATCACCAACGTGAAAGGCATCTCTTTTGCGGTTGATAAACAGAAGGGTGGCTACCCAAGCATTTACAACCACGAGCAGTTCTTGAACCACGACGCAGTAACTGACTTCTCTGGTCTGTTCGACGAGTTCTTCATTGACCTAACCAACATCGGTGCGGGTTCTAAAGAAGTGAAAGACAAAGTCGAGCTTATCAAGCATTTCGAAGCGCTACTGAACGGCGTTGAAGGTTCACAACAGAACCTAGAGCAGATGGTAGAAGTTCGAACTAATGCTCAATACGTGCAAGGTCTATAAGTCTTAACCGCCTATAAGCACTCAGAACCAATATACAAAAGGCCACTCAATCGAGTGGCCTTTTTAATGTCTGAGACTTTCTGAGTCTTTATCAATCAGATAATACGTTATTCCGTCACGGCTTCTTGTTTGAAGCATGGGCTCTTCAACGTGTTCATCTTTTCGATTTCATTGGTTAAGCGCAGTGAGAGCAGGGCTTTTTGGTTCGAAGCAAAATCAAACATTACGATAGTCGCAGTGCCAACGGTCGTTAGTTTCTGTTGAGCCTTACTGACAATCGCGTATTCCATGGTGAATCGATCATCTTGAATGTCGGTGACACGTGAGCCAACCATCAAGGTATCTGGATACGTGACTGGGCGGAAATACTTACAGTAAGTGTCACCAAGAACAGGGCCAACTTTGGTAATCGCCATCTCTTCCATCAACTCAACGTGCTTGAAAAAATCTAAGCGAGCGGTTTCGAAATAGCGAAAATATACGGCGTTGTTTACGTGATTGAGTGCGTCCATTTCTCCCCAAGCGACAGGGATTTCTGTTACTACCGGATAGTCAGATAATAGTGCTTCCATGCGAACTCTCTTATTGTTATCTGTGTAATTAACGTTATTTACTTATCCTTCGTCGGAATAAGTTGTTATTGGAATAAAAACCCTACCGCTAATTTAACAAAACTGCAACACGTGTGATTTAAGTTTTTGAAGCTTGAAACCACACAATGTCAGTGACTTAGTTGCACATCCACTCAATGATTACGCACTAAGGTGTTTGAATTGCAGCTCAACCAAGCGTTGGTACAATCCGCAGCTATTAATGAGAGACTGGTGGTCGCCGATGTCTACTAGCTGTCCTTTATCGAGCACTGCAATCTGGTCGGCGTGTTTAATTGTTGATAATCGATGGGCGATAATTATCGTCGTTCTGCCACGCATTAACTCTTCTAACGCTTGTTGTACGTGGTGCTCACTTTCGCTGTCTAGTGCGCTGGTTGCTTCATCCAACAATAGAATATTTGGATCTTTCAAGATGGCACGTGCAATCGCAATACGTTGTCTCTGTCCGCCAGAAAGCCTTACACCGCGTTCACCAAGAAAGCTATTGTAGCCATCTGGTAGGTTCTGAATAAACTCGTGCGCGTGTGCTTTCTTGGCCGCTTCGATAACTTGCTCGTCTGTTGCCTGCGGGTTGCCGTAGCGAATGTTATGGAACACATCGTTACTGAACAGAGCAGGTTGCTGTGGCACCAATGCCATCTGCTTTCTTAGCTCGTTAGGGTCAAACTGATTCAGTTCAACGCCGCCTAAGGTTACTTTACCCACTTGTGGGTCGTAGAAACGTTGCAGTAGTTCGAATAGGGTGGTTTTACCTGCGCCAGACGGGCCAACCAATGCCAATACTTTGCCTTCATGGGCTGTGAGCGTGAGGTTACTTGTTGCGGGTTGGTCTGGTCTTGATGGGTAACAGAAGGTCACATCATCAAATGCGACTTCTGGCGTTACGTTAGCAAGCGAAGTTGGATTCGTAACTGGCGCAACGATATGGCTCTCAACTTGTAGGATCTCGATTAATCGCTCGGTCGCACCTGCCGCACGTTGCAGTTCGCCCATCACTTCTGAAATCGTACCTAATGACGAAGCAACCATGATTGCATAGAACACAAACGCGGCTAAATCACCTGCCGACATGGTGCCGTTGATGACATCACTGCCGCCAACCCAAAGCATGCCTGCAATAGCACTGAATACAATCACGATAACGCCAGAGATAAGAATCGCGCGCTGTTTTACACGCTGGCGGCCAATCTCATAAGCCTTTTCTACTTCTACCGCGAATGACGCTTTCTCTTGCTCTTCGCGGCTATAGCTTTGCACCGTTTTAATGTGCTCAATCGCTTCACCTGCATAAGAACCCACATCAGACATCGAATCTTGGCTTTGGCGAGATAGGGCTCTCACACGACGCCCGTACACAAGAATCGGAATCAAGATAAACGGCACCGAGGCCAATACAATCAACGTCAGCTTAATGTTGGTGGCAAACAGCATGATGATCGCACCAATACACATCAACGCGCTGCGCATCGCCATAGAAAACGATGAACCTATGATGCTTTGAAGCAGAGTAGTATCCGTTGTAATGCGCGACATGATGTCGCCACTGCCATTGGTTTCGAAGTAACTCGGATGCAGCGTCACGACATGATTGAAAACCGATAAGCGAATGTCCGCACTCACACGTTCCCCAACAGAAGAAACCAAATAGAAGCGGAAGAAAGTACCAATCGAGATCAACACGACCACGACCATGATGAACTGAATCGCGCTGCCTAAATCTGAGAGTGATTGTTGGCTAAAACCTTGGTCGATGAGAAGACGAATACCGTGTCCGACTGAAAGGGTTAAGCTCGCCGTGAAGATCAACGCGATCAACGCAGCAATAACACGACCTTTATAAGGCTGAATGAATTTACTCAGCTCAAACAAAATACTGAGGCTTTTTTTCTCAGGTTTGGCATCGGGATTCTTTTGAGTCTGTCGCTGGTTTGAGTCGAGCGTAGAAGAGACATCGTTTTGCATATGACTGCCTTAATGTGTTGTCGCTTTAAAAATAGATGGCTTGTTGCTTATGGCTAATTGCTTATGGTTTATGACTTATTGCCTTTACTGCGCGTTGTTCGCTGGGAAGTCATTGTTGTTGAGAATAGAACCCATTAAAGCATTTATTGCGCTGTGACGCTCCCTAGGAAACTCAATTTCCAATATTTCCTCATCATTAAGTGAATAACTCGAAACGACCTTAAAGGAAAAATAAGCATTCCTATCGAGTCAGTTCAATAGGAAAGCGGGGGGGTTAACCCTAATTTTTATGCAAGTAAATTAGCGTTGATAGGAGAGTGTGCTCATAAGTTAGCAATCGAGTGATGATTTATAAATTGACAGTAAAACGTTTGCTATTTATCTCGATATTAACTTTATCAATGACTTGCGATTTTTGGTTGTAAGACCAGTTATAGCGACTGTTTTTTGTGCAATATTTGTTACAAAAATTCAACAAAGTAGTTTTTTATACATTTTTCTTGCATAAAACCTCGGATTGAATAGAATAACCAACAAATGACAATTAATGCAGTATTGTGGCATGAGTATTCAAGTAAAGAGCATCAACAAATCATACGGTGATACCCAAGTTCTTCACGACATCAGTTTCGACTGTGAGAGTGGCGAAACCTTGGTATTGCTTGGCCCAAGCGGCGCGGGCAAGAGTTCATTACTGCGTGTATTGAACCTGCTAGAAATTGCGGACAACGGCGAATTAGACATTGCGAACGAGCAATTCGATTTTTCAAGCCAAATCCAAGAGAAGCAGGGGCTTAAACTTCGTCGTAAAGTCGGCATGGTGTTCCAGCAATACAACTTATGGCCACACATGACGGTGATGGAAAACTTGATTGAAGCACCAACCAAAGTTGCGGGTTTGGATAAGCAAGAAGCGATTAAGCAAGCTCAAGAAGTATTAAAGACACTTCAACTTGCCGACAAAGCAGACGCTTGGCCACTTCAACTGTCTGGCGGTCAACAACAGCGTGTTGCGATTGCACGTGCGCTGATGATGAAACCGGATGTGTTGTTGTTTGATGAACCAACAGCGGCGCTTGATCCTGAGATCACCAACCAAGTCGTGAGCATTATTAAAGAATTGAGCGGAACGGGCATTACCCAAGTGGTCGTGACGCACGAAGTCGATTTCGCGAAGAAGATTGCTAGCCACGTTCTGTACCTAGAGAAAGGGTACATCGTTGAACACGGCACCAGCGATTCATTCGTTAATCCGCAGACACCTGAGTTTGCCGAGTATTTGACTCATTAAGTAAGTCTCTTATTAAAAGAAAGTTGACTCACTAGATTTAGCTAAACACAACATCAACTAAAACAATCAAATTATAAGAATGGCCACAGGCCGCTACTACACAGTATTCGGAGTAACAAAATGAAAAAGATTCTACTAGCTTCACTTATCGGCCTTGCTTCTTTCAACGCAGCAGCTCAAGAAGAAATCAAATTCGCAATGGAAGCAACTTACGCACCATTCGAATACATGGATGAGAACAACCAAATCCAAGGTTTTGACGTAGACCTAGCAAACGCACTTTGTGAAGAGATGAAAGCGACATGTACTTTCCACAACCAAGCATTCGATAGCTTGATCCCTGCACTTAAATTCAAACGTTACGATGCCGCTATTTCAGCAATGGACATCACTGAAGCGCGTCTTCAACAAGTGAACTTCTCTAACGCTTACTACGATAACTCTGCAGCATTCATCTCTTTTGAAGGCAAAGTAGCAGAACAAGCAGCACTAGAAGGAAAGCGTGTTGGTGTTCAAAACGGTTCTACTCACCAGAGCTTCCTACTTGAGCAAATGACTGGCGTAACAGCGGTACCTTACTCAAGCTACCAAGATGCATTTATCGACATGAAGAACGGTCGTATCGATTCTGTATTCGGTGACACAGCCGTTGTAGCTGAATGGTTCAAGAAAGAAGACAACTTAACGTACGTTGGCGACCAAGTAACAAACCAAGAGTACTTCGGTAACGGCTTTGGCATCGCAGTAAACAAGAGCAACCAAGAACTTGTAGACCAGCTTAACGTTGCACTTGCAGCAGTGAAAGCGAACGGCGAATACGACAAGATCTTCAACAAGTACTTCGGTAAGTAATTTATGGAATTAACGGGTTACTCTTTAGGGCTCGTCGAAGCAAGCTGGATGACTGTTCAGCTTGCGTTCGTAAGCCTATTGGTTGGATTGGTTCTAGCAGTTTTGTTTGCAAGTGGAGAGATGTCTCGTCGTATTGCAATCAAATGGCCAACGACTGCATTTGTGACGATTGTTCGTGGTTTACCAGAAATTCTGGTCGTACTGTTTATCTACTTTGGTTCGACACAAATTCTGTTCATGATCACTGGCGACTTCATAGAAGTGAGCCCGTTCTTATCTGGTGTTGTTGCACTGTCACTTATCTTTGCTTCTTACGCTTCGCAAACCTTGCGTGGTGCTTTGAAAGCAGTAAGCAAAGGGCAGAGAGAAGCAGCAAGCGCACTTGGTATTTCTCAGTCTCGTGCATTCTTTCGTATTGTGTTACCTCAAGCGGTAAGACACGCACTACCAGGGTTAACCAACCAATGGTTAGTGTTACTGAAAGATACCGCGCTAGTTTCGTTGATTGGCGTAACGGATTTGCTGAAACAAGCACAACTAACATCAGCGGCAACGCACGAAGCATTTACTTGGTACGCGACAGCAGCAGCAATCTACTTGGTCATCACTTTAATCACCCAAAGATTGGTAAAAGTGATTGATGGTAAGTTCTCTATTCAAGGTTTGGGTAACAAAGGGGCAATGGCATGAATCAACAATACCTCTCTCAAATGCTTGAAGGCTTAGTGACCAGCCTTCAACTCACAGGCGCTTCATTGTTGGTTGGCTGTATCTTGTCACTGCTGATGACGGTAACGCTAATCCTAAGAATACCGGCGATTCACTGGTTAACTCGTGGCATCATTACGCTGTTCACCGGCACACCATTATTGGTCCAGATCTTCTTGGTGTATTACGGGCCGGGTCAGTTCGATTGGATTCGTGAAAGCTTCATGTGGAGTTGGTTAAGCCAACCTTGGTTCTGTGCAATGCTAGCATTAGCATTGAACACCGCTGCATACAGCACGCTACTGTTCAGAGGCGCATTCAACGCGATTCCAGCAGGGCAGTGGGAAGCATGTCGCGCACTTGGCATGGACAAAGTAGCGACGCTTAAAGTGTTATTGCCATACGCTCTACGCCGCGCTGTTCCAGCTTACTCGAACGAAGTGATTCTAGTCTTCAAAGGCACGTCACTGGCAAGCACCATCACCATCATGGATTTGATGGGCTACGCACAGCGTATCAACGGCCAAACCTACGACACGCTTACCGTGTTCGGCATTGTTGGCGTATTCTACTTAGCAGTAAACGGCATACTAACGCTGATCTTCCGTCAGGTAGAGAAGAAAGCCCTCGCATTCGAAGCTGCATAAGCTAGCTACTCACAAGCTTAACTAACCTATAAAGCCTGCCATTTATGTTCGCATAGATGGCGGGCTTTTTTGTGTTTGGGTATGTGTAGAGGTGCTGTGTTTGTATCCAGTGTGGCGGTTTTTTTGCGAAATTCATACTATGTGGAAATATTCTGCACTTAGTCATTCAATGAGTCTATCTATGTTTTAAGTCACTGAAATGCTGTGATTAATTGTGGTAAATTTCTGTGCATATAAAACTAGGTAGAATGATTCGGTATTTGAACGCAGAATTTTCGGTCTAATAGCTTTTAGTTGCTATAGCATGAGTATCGTTTTTCTGTATAATTTTCCTTTTAAATATATGATATTGATATTAAAAATAATGAGGCCTAGTGAATGTCAGGGACGAGTTCTAGTACAGAGTCTAATAATTTGAAAAATGCAACCGTTGCGATACTAATCGCTGTTGTATCTACCACATTTGGTGTTTTTATCAGTGATTACCTTGATCGAGAAAAAGTATCAATAGCTCATATTGGGATTAAGCCGAAAGAAGTGACTATTTCAGCTTCTACCGAGTTTAAAAGGCATGCGACTAACGTGGATGAATATGGTATTTATCCTTTATCTATCCGTCGAGATGCTAAAGAGCAATACAGTGTCGAGCATATTAAATCCATGCTTGAGAATGTGAGTAGGGAAAAGTTAGCACTTAATGACTCCTTAGCAGTGTTGAAAAAAGACCTTAATGCAATAAATGGTATGAAAAATACCAACCCTGATCTCGCGTTGTTTTATAAAATAGCCTCAAAGTATTTGGATAGCTTCGATTCTGAAAACAAACTAGATATGATATCTGCGAAAATAGAGGTGAAAATTGGACAGAATGAAGATCGGCTGAAGAAAATTAATGATGCTATAAAAGTTATAGTCAATGAGTCGTTACGTTCAAACAGAGAACAGGAGTTTCAGATTAACGTTATAATCTTAAACTCTGGTAAGACCCAAGCATTAGTTAGGAATTCGGGGTATCTAAAGTTCGGAGAAGATGTCGTTTACCTCAAGCAGCCACCTATAAGTGACTCGGTATTCCTACCAGATCTTAATTTGCTGTCAAATAGTGATTTTGTAGTTGTCAAAGAGAAAGAGTTTAACAGTATCAATCTAGTTGTTGATAAATACAATAATAGACAAAGAATGCTCGACTTGGTTAAACGAGAGTATTTGAATGGCAGTCGAAATGCACAGTTAGTATTGAAAGACTCGAAGAATGAGGAAATATATTCAGAAATGTTTATCTTTCGTAATGACCTAGAAGAAGATAGGAAAATTACTTTAAGAGAGTATTTGGAAAGCCACTATAGAGAATATATAGACAATACCTATATCGTCAGCAACTAACAAACTGTTTAAGATTGATTCGCAACGCGTGGCATTTTTACTATGCGTTGCGTTTGGTGTTTACGGTGGTATGCGGCAACATCGGTATTGCATTGCTCACACTTTAACAGGGCTACATGGATTCCCCCGGTTGTCAAACATCCGCTAAACTTATGTTGATGGGTTTTGGACTGCCGCTCTACATTCGGCCTACTTGTCGACGATTCGCATACGTCGTGGCCCTGATGACTTTGCGCGACTGCGGTGCCTTATTCGTTAGATGACATCTAGTGTGTCCGCCGCATTAACAGGCTCTCCGCAAGTGGTCTTAACCTATCTCCATCATTAGCGTCTGCAATGACCCGGTAGGTTTAACTCTTTATGTTGCTTAGGTTTTTACTGTAGTCAGTAGTTTAGAGCGAGTTACTGACTTATGAAGTATGACCTTACCATTTTGGTCTACGGCATGAAGACTAAAGTGCTTTTTAGCTAGGTCGATACCGCAGAAATAAGAAAAATCAGACATGGTGCCTCCGGTGCAATTAAATACCACATAAGTGTGGCAGAGCCTCGGAAGGGGAATCCGTGTCATTCATTATGTGACAAGCGTTAATCCATCGCTGGCGAAAGCACTCGATATCTCATATTGTTAGTGTGAAACTTCCCTTCATGAGGCTGCTATGACGAATCAACTTAGACAAAACAAAGACAATGCTATTGCTTTTTATAGAACTGCTTACATGGGTGATCCAGCAAAAGCAGTAGATTTGTATGTTGGTGATGATTATATCCAGCACAACCCAGTTGTTGCTGATGGTAAGCAGGGCTTTATAGATTACTTTGAAGAAATGTCTCGGGACTATCCAAAAAAGGATATAGAGTTTTTGAGAATTATTGCTGAAGGTGATCAGGTAGCTTTGCATACAAGGCAAACATGGCCTGCTGGTGAGAGTACGTAACGATGGACTTTTTCCGTTTCGATTCAAATGGAAAAATAGTCGAGCATTGGGATTCAATTCAAGTGGTCCCGAAAGAGTCAGCCAATAATAACTCGATGTTTTAATAGTCACATAACAAGGCGTTCAAGCCGACCTCTAACGCATGGCACTCTCGCTTCGCGAATTGTAGTGCCATCAGCGTTGTGGCGGCTTAACTTAGCCTTAGGCAAAAAGAAGAAATATTCAACAGAGGAAGTCATGGAAATAAGAGCTGCAAAACTTGAGGACATCAGTCAAATCGTAGAACTACAGAAATCTTGTCATGTATCTAACTTGGATGAATCTGATAAATGCGATGGTTTCTTAAATACAGTGATGGACGAAGTGCTTCTAACTCAAGTTATCGAGCAAGAGCAGGCTATATATGTTGCTGAACTCAACAATACGATAGTAGCGATGGCTGCTTGTGCTTCATGGAAGTTCTGGGAATGTTCAGAAGGACTCACTTCTGTGGCGAACAAGCTTGGTTCAGTGGTAGTTGGGTGTACCCAACTAAGCTCTTCTAATTCATACTTTTGGGGACCTGTCTGTGTGGGTAAGGCTTGTCGTGGTCAAGGTGTGTTTGAGAAGTTGTTTCGGTTTAGTTGTGAAGTAAGAAGTTCTAAATTTTCTTACGTTTACACGTACGTGCATAAAGACAATGCTCGTTCTTTTGCTGCTCATACCAATAAAGCAGGCTTTAAATATACAAAAGATTTCGATCTCAATGGGCAAACTTTTCAGGAAATGGCGCGCGAAACGAAATTTGCCTAACAACCGCTCAAGATGAATTCCCAACGCTTTGCAGTTTCGACTTACTTGGCTTTAAAGCGTTTATATCACAGAGAGTTCGACCATAACGTCACTCACACCTATACAAAGTGTTGCTTTCTACGAGGGAATGAACGTGAAACAACGACTTTTCAAGAACTTGAAGCTGGCATTAGGGGTTGGCTTTGGTGTTGCCATTCATCAGTACTTTTTTATGACGGATGGTGCGTTTGATTTCTATCGACCACTTGTGGCGTTTGCTTTTACGTTTGTAGTTAGCAGTATTGGTACACTTCTAAAAGAAAGAATCATGCGCAAGAAGGAGATTACATGAGAATATCGGAAGCCGTTCTGTCGGATTTAGAATCCTTTTTCGAATACATAGGAGCACAGCTTCTTGAGAATGCGGATGATAACTCTCCACTTTTCCAACCGATCTCTAAAGAGAATTGTGTAGTTTCAGAACAATTTAAAGACAAGTTTCGAAATGGTTTTGAGGCAAGCCTTGGTGAACATGGCTGGAGAAAGCTCTGGGTAATCAAAGACTCTAAGGAACGAGTGTTTGGTCATATAGACCTACGTCATTACGGTGAAGAGTATAAGTTTCATCGTGTGCTTCTCGGCATGGGTGTTGATTCAAGTCTAAGAAAGCAAGGGTTGGGTGTAGAACTGATTAAGCGCGTGACTGAGTTTTGTAACGAAAGCCCAAGTATCGATTGGTTAGACCTCAATGTTCTCTCGAATAATCTTCCTGCAAAAAATTTGTATTTGAAATGTGGTTTCGAAGTGATTGGAGAAGTCCCAGATTGTTATCTTATAGAAGGACAGTCTGTGTCTGAAACAATGATGACACTATGCACGAGAAGTTCCGGGTAAGAATGCTTTTAAGAATGAATTATGACACTTGGCATCCTAAAGCTTATGTTAGTGCTTAAGCTTGGTGTCAGCGCTTTTACACGGCAACTCTACCTATAAGCAAAAGAGGCATCATGACTAAAATCTATTTCGTATGTGGCTTTATTGGCTCGGGTAAAACGACTTACTCTAAAGCGATTGAAGAAAAGCATGGCGCCTTTCGTTTCTCGATTGATGAGTGGATGATTCCTTTGTATGGCGAACATATGGAGCGTGAAGTTTTTGATAGCCGGCTGGCTACGCTTCAAGGTTTATTCAAGGACTCTGCAATGCAGCTCTTTTCTTTGGGTGTTCCGGTAATTTTTGACTTTGGTTTTTGGCGTAAATCAGACCGAGATTCTTTTACAAGCTGGGCGTCAAACCTAGGCGTGGACAGCGAAGTTCACTACCTTGATGTTCCCTTTGAGACTTGTAAGGAGAGGGCATTTAACCGTAACTCGGAACTCAATGGCAAGTCTTATGAAATGACACCTGAAATGTTAGATCTGTTTTGGTCTTGGTTTGAGGTTCCAACTTCAAATGAAAGTGTTGTTTGGGTTCAACAGGAAGCTCGATAAGGTATGTAGTCAGGCGCGAAGGTGAGTGGCGTTTTTGTTATCTAGCTTGTGTTCTAAGTCTCACGTTACATTGGGTTTATGAAAGTCTGAGTCGTCCATCGAATAGTAGTGTAACAAGGGCATTTCTCATGCCGTATTTTTGGTAATTAGTTCTTCCTGTCGATTATCGAATTTGTCCTAAACCCACTATTAAGGCAGGGAAGCCCAATGAATAGAACGCTATGGTTCGCACTCATTTCGCTTTTGTTTTCAATGACAATGGTATTTTGTACATACAGTTATGGAACAGAGAGCTACGTTGAAGTAATAACACCCACTTTAGTACTGTCTGGCCCTCTGATTTTGACCTTTGCGCTTGTTGTCATTTTTTGTGGCGCACCAGTTATTAACAAGTACAAGTTACTTGGAACCATCGCAATTTGTGTGCATGGATTTACAGCCTCACTGCATGTGCTGTGGAACGGATTTATGTTCGTCGATGTGATTAATAAACAAGGCTTAGGTCCGGGACAAGGTTATTCTGGTTTGATACTTTGGGTTGGTAGTATCAAGACGATGCTATTTGGTTTGGTTGTGGGAGTATGCCTGCATTACTTACTACGATTATTTAGAAAGGCTGCAGTAAGATAACTGTTGGCTAGTTAGTGGGGTGTTCGTTGTCTATAGGAGTTGTCGCTGTGTTTTATAGTAAGGAATTCAACAAGGGATTGCTGCTCATCCTTGTTGCGATAAGTGCTTTCATTGTCGTTACCTCGGATAATAACCCTGGGACATTAATCGCTCATGCCATCAATGGTTTAATTGCTTTGCTCTTCTTCTCCATGACAATTGAGGTCAAAGACAATGTACTAAGCTGGTATTTCGGCTTTGGTGTTTGGCGTAAGAATGTAGAAGTATCAGACATTACAGAGACATCGTTCTATCAAAGCAAGTGGTACCAAGGTATTGGCATCCGAATGCTGAGCGATGGCTGGTTGTATAATGCATCGATAGGTTCAGCGCTGAAGTTAAGCCTAAACAATGGAAAGCATGTTTACATTGGTTGTAAGGATACAGATGGTTTAAAGCTGGCGTTGAAAACCGCTAACGAACAGATAACCGAAAAATGATTTACTAGGCTTGGCATTTTTCATTTTAAGTTGGACTAATTTTTAAGGCTCTATGCTGTAAGTGAGCTGCACTTTAATATCTCAACAAGTGAATCGGAGATTGAATGGACAAAGCAATTAAAACACATTTCGATGAGTATCCCGATGATGTTCGAGCTCGGCTTGAAGAGTTGCGTGCATTAATTTTTGAACTTTGTTCTGATTTGGATTTAGGTGACGTCGAAGAGTCTCTGAAATGGGGCGAGCCGAGTTATAGCGTTAAGACGGGCAGTCCAATTCGAATCGATTGGAAATTAAAATCGCCAAATAACTATTACTTGTTCTTTAACTGTCAAACGAAGCTAATCGACACATTCAGAGAATTGCACGATGGCACATTGGCATTTCAAGGTAATCGGGCAATCATCTTGAACCTAACTGAACCACTTCCCAAAGCACCAATCAAGCAGTGCTTAGAGTTAGCCTTAACTTATCAACAACGAAAACATCTACCGCTTCTTGGCGCGTAATTCTTACGCGCTGTCATTATATTTCTTAAACTGGTTATCTGTGTTCTAGCTATCACTCTTTAAAGCGCTAAGACTGTACCATCTTGATTAGTATCAAGAGGCTAGGGAATCTCTATAACCAACGCTGATTGTATTGCTTACCGTTTAAAAAGGTGTTCTAGTCACCTTGTATTTCAGACTTAAAAGGAAGTTATATGAATTTAAATAAAGCTAAAAAACGCATCGCAAAGCAGGTTAAAAAAGGCGACCACGGATACCCAAAAATCACGTTAGCGTACTACGGAGCGACCAAAGATCTCGCAACGGAAGTCGCAGTTCAATTTATGCTGGGTGAGGGCGATGGTGTCCAAGAAGAGCGTTTTTCTTGTGAAACCGAAATCCGAGATAATGAGTTAATCCAAACGACGTTACTCAAGATAATCGAACGCGCTAATGTGAACTCAGTGATTGAAGTTGAAGGCGTGGCTGTTCTTTAGTTTGGTTCGTATCCGAGAGTTTATGAGTTGCCGTCGTTGTCTAGGTAATGTGTCATTACATGGGTTAGTTAATTCAGGATATTTAGAGTAATGCACGTAAGAAAAGCAGAGCTTCATGAGCTAGATACCATTTATACAATGGGCTTCGATGTTTGGGGTGATGGCTTGACGTTAGACAATTACTTAACAGGTTGTCGTAACAGTGAAAAGTACTTATCTGGTACTTGGTATGTGTTAGTCGAGAAGGATAGAGTCGTGTCGTCTCTTATCGTTTACAGTGATATGTTTGGCCTTGCAAAAGGATGTTTCGGTATTGGCTCTGTGGCTACGCCTCAAGAATTACGGCACCAAGGTTATGCGTCTGAGTTGATCAACTTGGTAAAAACGGAGTTATTCACTCGTCATACTTGTAAGGCTTTATACCTACACAGCGACATTAAGCATCAATTTTATAATAGGCTGGGCTTTGTGAGCATAGTAGGCTCAGATTGTATGTATATTTCGAACGACTCTTCTGAATTTGATGGACGAATACCAGATTACTTTTAGGTGTCAACTCTACTTAGAACAAGACGTGTTGGTTTGGAAACGAAGCCAATACGAGAACTCAGGTGTATAATCCACATTTTTATCGAATTAGGCAGGACACATGGCGATCTCGTTTGAAACTCAAAGACTAAAAGTAGAAGAAGTTGCAGGTGAGCTTACTGTTCCTGAACGTTCGGCACTGCTTGAGCGAGTACCTGGCATTCTAGCCCCATCAGTTGTTGAAAATCTTCCACCATACTTTCACGGTATTGTGTCACGTGAGCTGGCTGAAATTTGGCTCGATCGAATGTTGTCGGAGAGCCGCTTACTTCAAGTGAAAACCCACGATAATCAACTGATTGGTTTTCTGTTCGCTTATGTGGAAGAGGAAAGTGATGCTCATATTGGCTACTTGCTTGCAGAAGAGTTCTGGGGCAAAGGTTTAGCAAGTGAGTTATTGCAGAGTTTCATCACAGAAGTCGCAAAAACGGAGTCATGGTTAACACTGATTGGCGGTGTCGACCGTTCAAACATAGCCTCTACACACTTACTTAATAAGCTAGGTTTTGTTGAGCAAGCCTCTGACGAAAGTGCCGTTGTTTTTTATGAATATAAGCTTTCTCGTCTTAACTCTTAATTATTAACTCTGAGCTCTCAGTGCTTAATTTCTAATCCCTAACTCAAGCCATATCTGCGTTTACATTCATCCCCAATGCTTAAAATCACCCGTTTGATTCAACTTTAGTGTTTACAGCACAAACTTTTAGGTACAGTAGTCGCACTTCTCACTATTGAGTGAAGCGTTATTCGCGAGAACAAGAAGGTTATATGGAAAATATTAGAAAAGCCCAAGCATCTGATTTAGCGTCAATCCAAGAGCTAGCGAGAGACACAATCAATGCGTGTTACCGTTCATTTTTGGGCGACGAAGGCGTGGATTGGTTCATCAACAGTGGTGAGTCTGATAAAGAAGTTGAGAAACAACTCTCAAATTGTGTCGTGCTCGAATCAAATAATCGGATTCAAGGTTATTGTGCGTTTGAAAATAACTTCGTACATATCTTAATGGTTTCCCCGAACATTCAACGTTCAGGCTTCGGTGCGACTCTTCTCAAGTATGTTGAGAATGAGATGAGCACATTGGGCCATGAACATTATCGTCTTGAAACATTCAAAGGTAATGATCAAGCGATTCAGTTTTATCTGAAAAACGGTTGGTCAATTGATAGGGAAGAAACCGACGAAGAGTTTGGATTTGTTAGGGTTTACTTGAGTAAGAACGCCTAACAAAACGTCGCTTATTACTCATAATTTATCAAGGAAGAAACGTTATGAAATTAGCTCAGTTGAATATCGCTCTGGCAAAATACCCGTTAGATGCGCCAGAAATCAAAGAGTTTGTCGATAACTTAGAGTTGGTTAATGGAATCGCAGAAAGTAGTGAAGGGTTTGTTTGGCGTCTGAAAGATGAATCTGGTGACGCCACCAACATCCAAGCTTTCGATGATCCTAATATGATCGTGAACATGTCGGTGTGGGACTCTGTGGATTCGTTAAAGAACTTCATGTTCCGCACACATCACCGTGATTTCATGCGCCGAAAGGGGGATTGGTTTCATCGTTTACCTGAAGATACTTATGTTCTTTGGTGGATCGAAGAAGACCATATTCCCACACTCGAAGAAGCGATAGAGCGACTTGAACACCTCAGAGAAACCGGTGATACGCCGTATGCTTTCACTTTTAAAACCAATTTTTCAGAGTCAGAAGCACCAAAATAGCGTTCGTCCAATCAGCGTTATGTTCCATTGAAACTAAAATAGGGGCATCTGTGGTGTGTGGGAACTGTTGACGTTGGATGGGTCATCGACAGCTTGATAGTATTCAACCCAAACCTTATTGCTTCTAGGAAACTCTCGTTTCAATACTTTCTTAACGTGTTTTCGAGTGCTTGCTACATCACCAGTAAATGTATGGTTGTGATAACCCGCTTCAATGATCTGAAACTGCGTGTCACCAAGGCAATAAAGCAGAAAGCCACGGTCTCTTTTGTAGGTTTTAAAGTGCACAGCTTCTTTAGGTTGTAAGCACTTAAGCTGCTTTTCGACTAACGTTAGTACTTGGGATATATGAATCATTTTTCGCTCACTCTTGTAGTGAATGAGACAAGTTTATCAAACAGATAAACTCTCGAAATATCAATAAATACTGAACATGCGTTTAGTGAAGGTTTGGTTTTACTGGGCTAACAAAGCCTAAGAATTAACAGTGTACTCTGCATTTAAACAAATAAAGGTAAGTTGTGATTGAATTTAAAACGGTCGGTCTTTTTGTACTTACGGCGGTCGCCGAGATTGTAGGGTGTTATCTACCTTATCTTTGGTTGAGAGAAGACAAGAGCATTTGGTTATTGATTCCTGCTGCGATAAGCCTCGCGTTATTTGCTTGGTTATTGACGCTTCATCCTACCGCGACAGGGCGTGTTTATGCGGCCTATGGCGGTGTGTATATTTCTGTTGCCCTAATATGGCTGTGGCTTGTTGATGGCGAGAAGCCGACAACGTGGGATCTGGTTGGTGGCTCAGTTGCACTACTCGGTATGGCGATTATTATGTTTGGCCCTCGAAACGCGTAGTGCGTGCATTGAGATGACAGGAAGAGAATAAACCATGGAAAAGGTTGATTGGCACAAGAATCAGATTGATGACAGTACCGTCATAACGGACAGCTACAAAACGACTCAGAACGTGCGTCGATATTTTAAGACCAAGCTTGGCGAAGAGTTTAAATTTGACCGTGATTTTATGCAGTGGATGAACAATGCGACAGGATTGACTATGGGTGATGCCTTACAAGAGCGGGCGAAGCGTAACGATATAAAGTAACGGATTATCTCGTTGGTAAACTCATTTACCAGCTAACCAGTTCACAAAAATACCGCCGTAATCAACGGCGGTATTTTTTATTACGCTTATCGCATTATTCAGTAGATAACGAAGAGCAGTTAGCCTAGTTTACGCGGGCTAATTCAACAGTCTGCGTTTCATTCGCGACTTTCCAATCGCCACCTAACGCTTTATACACCGCAATCGTGGTGTTGGCGGTTTGAAGCTTGGCGGCCACTTGGCGATCTTGCATCGCTTTTTGTTGTCTTTGTGCGTCTAACACCGACAAGTAATCGACTAGGCCGGCTTTATAGAGTGACTTTGCTTTGCTCACTGCATTATCGACGGCGAGGGTGGCTTCATCGATGCGCTTTTGGTTCTCTTGGCTACGGCCATAGGCAAACAAGCTTGAATCGACTTCTGCAAAGGCGCTGTCTACCGAGTGTTGGTAGTTAAGCGCAGCAGAACGGAACCTTGCTTCGTTCATTTCCACCATGGCTTCACCTCGGCCACCATCGAATACATTCCAACTGATGCCTGCAGAGGCCGCCCAACCGAACGAGTCGCTACTGAATAGGTCATCAAAACTTCCTGCCGTCACACCTGGTGTGCCCGTTAGGAAGAATTTTGGATAGCGATTGGCAATGCTTGCGCCGAGTTCTTCATTAATGGCAGCCATTTCACGCTCTGCTATTCGGATGTCTGGGCGTTGTTCTAACAAGTCAGAAGGTAAGCCTGTCGGAATCACATCGTTCATTCGCGGCAAGGTAAATTCACCCGCTAAACGTTGGTTCACGTTCGTAAGTGATTCACCTAACAACACTGCCATACGTTGTTTATGTACTTGCTCTGCGATTTCAAGTTGAGGAACAATGGATTCAGTCGCGGCAAGCATGGCTTTGGCTTGAGCAAGGTCTAACTCAGAGCCGTAGCCGCTGCGAACCACTTTGGTGACCAGTTCTAAAGTCTGCTTTTGGTCGGCAATGTTCTCTAGTGCGATCGCCTTTCGCTCTTGCGCGCCTCGATATTGCAGGTAGTTGTGAATAACATCGGCAGTGATCAAGGTGTTCAAACCCGATTGAAAGATCTCAGCTTGTTCCACTCGAATTGTTGCCGCGTTGGATTGCTTGTCGATACGTCCAAACAAGTCCATTTCCCACGCGATGCTCGCACCTAAGAACCCACCATCGTGTTGTGCTTTAAGCAACGACATACCTGTGGCCGATTCAACCGCATCAGAGGCACCAAATACCGGGCCGAGTAGGGAGTCGTTCTCGCTCAATTGGTAGTTGTAATAACCGCCACCGACATTGATGGTCGGAACTTTGAATGACTCCACAACGGTCTTATATGAGTTCGCCATGTTGATACGCTCGGCGGCCAGTTTAAGTGGGATGTTCTGGTTTTGAACATCGGCCACTAACTGATTGAGCGTTGGGTCATTGAACTGTGTCCACCAATGATTGTGCTGCTCGTTTTGGCTCACGCCGTCTTGGTTTACATCACCTTGGCTATATAAGAAGGTCTCAGCCATGGTCGTTTGTGGTTCTTCGTAATCGGGGCCAACCACACAACCTGTCAACAACAAGGCGAGAGCAATAGGAGCCACTTTAAACTTCGTTAATGGATACATGTTTATTGCTCCTTGTTGAATGAGGTTGGAGTGCCGCTATTTGTA